>JAFWDM010000126.1 GCA_017513005.1 Lachnospiraceae bacterium | reverse complement strand
TCTTGAGTAGGGTTTCGAGAATTGTTCCCGGTTTTGTTGACAGATATTGCCGCGACAGATATAATTGAGAATCATTTTCAGATTCAAAAAAACTGTTGTTCACGCCCTCGGGAGGGCGTGAACAGCGGTTCATCTGATTCGATTCCGGGAATGTAAATAGAAATTTTTTAAAGAGAAGACTGTCCGGTCTGCGCCTGCATGCAGCAATGCAAGAATACACTTAACCAGATCTGTGGCGGTGCGGCTCTTATGGCTGCTGCCTTTATTCCTGTCGTTTTCGTGTCGGTTTCCACACTTCTGATTGCCTTTGCATATCCACAGGAAACACTCGTTTCAAGAAAAGTCCGACTGAATAATTAAAGAAACCTCCGGCAGGGGGGAGCTATGCCCATTCGGGTGCAGGCTGCCCTGTATTTTTGCGCTCTGAAAAAGAACATATGGATCGCGGTCGAAAAACAAAGAATGTGATTGCGGTCTCTTGTATTTTTGCGCCCAAAAATAAGAATACACGGAGGTTTACGATGAAAAAAATACGATCCTTTACGTTAATAGCCGTTCTGCTCGCGGCAGTCTGCCTGTCTGCCTGCAGTTCCGACGGCAGCACGTCCGATTCAAACGATGACAGAATGCAGATCGTGACCACTATTTTCCCGGAATATGACTGGGTCAGGAATATCCTCGGCGACAACCCCGCAAAAGCAGATGTGACTATGCTTCTCGACACCGGTGTTGATCTTCACAACTATCAGCCTTCTGCCAAAGATATCCTGAAAATCTCGACCTGCAATATGTTTATCTATGTCGGCGGAGAATCCGATGAGTGGGTAGACGACGCGCTGCAGGAAGCGACAAACAGGGATATGATCGTCATCAACCTGCTGGATGTCCTGGGTGATGCCGTCAAAGAGGAGGAAGTGATCGAGGGAATGCAGGAAGAAGAGCACGATCATGCACACGAAGACGGGGAGGAAGAGGATGATCATGCGCACGAAGACGGGGAGGAAGAGCATGAGCAGGAAGACGGGGAAGAGGAAGGCGGACAGAACGAAGATCACGAACACGAGGAGGACGAGATCGAGTACGATGAGCATGTATGGCTCTCATTGAAAAATGCCGCTGTTCTTGTAGAGAATATTTCCGAAGGGGTTCAGAGGCTGGATCCGGACAATGCGGATCTCTACAAAAAGAACACTGCTTTCTATATTGAACAGCTGATTGCCCTTGATCAGGAGTATCAGGCAGCTGTATCGAACGCTTCTATAACGACGCTTCTTTTCGGAGACCGCTTTCCATTCCGCTACCTGACAGACGACTACGGTCTGTCTTACTATGCGGCATTCGCGGGCTGCTCGGCGGAGACCGAGGCCGGCTTTGAAACCATCACTTTCCTTGCACAGAAGGTGGATGCGCTTTCACTTCCCGCCGTCATGACCATTGAAGGGACGGATCACAGAATCGCTGAGACGATCGTCCAGAACACGCAGGCGAAAGGCCGGAAAATTCTGACAATGGATTCCATGCAGGCGACAACGGCAGAGGACGTCGAAAACGGTACAACATATCTTTCTGTCATGGAGAATAATCTGTCCGTTTTGAAGGATGCGCTGAAGTAGGAGGCGGACTATGGCTTATATCACCGTTCGGGATCTGTCGCTGGGATACGATGCCCATGCAATCGCAGAGGGGCTGCGTTTCACTGTGAATGCAGGAGATTATCTGTGTATCGTGGGGGAAAACGGCTCAGGTAAGACCACACTTATGAAAACGCTGCTCCATCTTCAGGATCCGCTCGGCGGAAAGATTCTGATCGGGGACGGGCTCAAAAAGAATGAGATCGGTTATCTGCCGCAGCAGACCAGCATTCAAAGGGATTTCCCGGCATCCGTGAGAGAGATCGTTCTCTCCGGATGCCAGGGACGCTGCGGTCTCAGACCGTTTTATAACGCAGAGGAAAAACGTCTTGCGGAAGAAAACATGCAGCGCATGGGAATCACAGAACTGGCGAGCCGCTGCTGTCCGATATGCCAGTCATATCCTCCATATCGGGACCAGAACCTTTTATGGCACGAGGGATGAATACCTGCAAAGTGACGTCGGGAAGTATTTTCTGATGCAGCAGAAAGGAGGAGAGGCATGATGTTTGAGAAACTCACCCTGTATCTGCAGTATCCCTTCGTCCGATATGCTTTGATCGTCGGCGTCCTGATCGCGCTCTGCTCCTCCCTGCTCGGCGTTACGCTCGTCCTGAAGCGGTATTCTTTCATCGGAGACGGACTTTCTCACGTGGCTTTCGGGGCCATGGCGATTGCCGCTGTTTTGAATCTTGCCAATAATATGCTGCTGGTCCTGCCGGTCACGGTGATCAGCGCCGTGCATTTACTCAGAACCGGGCAGAATGCAAAGATCAAAGGAGACGCCGCCATTGCCATGGTTTCCGTCGGAGCCCTGGCTTTCGGTTATCTCATCATGAATATCTTTTCGACCTCCTCAAACCTGTCCGGAGATGTATGCAGCACGCTGTTTGGCTCCACCTCCATCCTGACGCTGAGCCTGTGGGAAGTATGGCTGTGTGCTGTGCTGTCGGTCCTGGTGGTCCTTATCTTTATTCTGTTTTACAACAAGATATTCGCGGTGACCTTCGATGAAGATTTCTCTACAGCAGCTGGTACAAAGGTTGAACGCATACAAAGCCCGCTTTCACCGTGGATTGTCCTGCTTTTATGCGTATAACTATTAAGAAGTACTGGAATGAATGGAAGAAGAATCGGATTTTTATCTTTTTCCTGTCCATGACTTCCGGCCTCCGGCAGGTCAACAGCCAGAACTCCAGTCACCAGGATGGAGGTACAAAGATGAAGGAAAAAACGAAGGAGATTCCGGTATGGAAAGAGCGGAAAAGGTTTTCCGGGAGGCTGATTTTTCACGGGAAACCGATTTAAAGGAGAGGCTCCGGGTACAGCTTTTCGGAGAGGAACTGTCCGAACAAAACCGGTTCCGCAGGCTCGGGGAGGACGATCTGGAACTCGTGTCTGCGGCAGGAGAGCTGTATGCGGGACAGAATATCCTGCATGCGCAGGAAAATGGATCGCAGACGGAGCAGAAAACTAAGTGAAGCACATTCCATGAAATGCTTCACTTTTGGAAGATCCACCCTTTGAAAGATCCACACTTCGGACGAGTCACACGAAAAGAATCCCGGTAAAAGAATCACAGTGGAGGATTTTCAGCAAAAAAGATTCCCGCAGAAGGCACTGCACTGCCCGCTGCGGGAACTTTTTTTAATGACGCTTATCAGAAAATCCTTTTCAGAACCTGCTTTCAGAACATGTTTATTCAGTGATTTTGATCCGGCTGCTCTTTATTCGCTGACGCATTGTGTCACAGAAAATCCAACAGGCTTTTTCCTTTTTCCAGTTTTCTGCATTTGGAGAGGAGACGGCGGTGCCGCTCGCTGACGGCTTTGGCATTGATCCCCAGGACCTCCCCGATCTCCGGATTGCTCATGTGCTGGAAATAGATCATACTGACCAGCTCGCGCTCCGCATCCGTCAGCTTTTGCAGGATGGACCGCGCTTCGCGGTTGACCGGGTCCTGCAGGATGGGATATTCGTCCTCTGCGGAGGGCTCAACATATTCCGTGTCGGCATCCAGGGAAAAGACCTGGGCCCTTCCGCCGCGCCGGTATTCATCGATCAGCGTATTGCGCGCAATGTTTGTGAGCCAGGTCTTCACAGAGGCTTTTGCGGGATCGTAGGAGTCATAGTGCGTCATCGCTTTGAGGAAGATGTCGCTGACCAGATCCTCCGTGCGTTCACGGTGCAGAAGCCTGGCGTATATATAGTTATAGATGCCGGAGTAATGCTCCTCAAAGACGACTGAAAAACTCTCTTTTCCGGCTGCGCCTGCTGCTTTTTTCATCTCTGCAGTCTCTCTGTCAATACTGTTTTCGTGTCTAATCGGCTGTCAAACTACAACACTTATAATACCGCAGATCGGGAAGGCTTTTCAATGTCTTTTTTGGGAAGCTTGATTTACGGTAGTTTTTCATCTATGATAAATCAATCAGTTTTCTTTATCTGCCGGTATCCTGCGCGTAATTCCGGGAAAATCGGGCAGCCTGTCAGCGGACAGCCGCTTCCTGCGGTCCCGGCAGGATACGCAAGTACAGCACCGGCATCATATAGTGTATGCAAGGAGATTTCAGATACAGATGGAAAAAAAGCAAGACCTGACCCGGCTTTTAGCCTATGAAGTACTTTCCCACGAATACCTTCCGGATGTGGACAGCGACAGCTGGCTGCTCCGCCATAAAAAGACAGGGGCACGCGTCGCCCTTCTGCCCAAAGACGACAACAACAAGGTGTTCTACATCGCCTTCCGCACGCCGCCGGAGGATTCGACCGGCGTCGCCCATATCATTGAACACACGGTGCTGTGCGGGTCCCGGGATTTTCCTGTCAAGGATCCCTTTATCGAACTGGTCAAGGGCTCTCTGAATACGTTTCTGAATGCGATGACCTATCCGGACAAAACGGTCTATCCCGTCGCGAGCTGCAATGAACAGGATTTCAAAAATCTGATGCACGTCTACCTGGACGCGGTCTTTTATCCCAATATCTATCAGGAGCAGAACATCTTCCGCCAGGAGGGCTGGCACTATGAGGCGGAGAGCGCCGACAGCGAGATCACGGTCAACGGCGTCGTCTACAACGAGATGAAGGGGGCCCTCTCGTCCCCCGAGGACATTCTGGGCCGGCAGATCAATGCGGCCCTCTATCCGCACACCACCTATGCCTTCGAGTCCGGCGGCGATCCGGTCAATATCCCGGACCTGACCTATGAGGACTACCTCGATTTTCACCGCCGCTATTATCATCCCTCGAACAGCTATATCTATCTGTACGGCGACATGGACATGGAGGAGCGGCTCACCTGGATCGACGAGCACTATCTCTCGAACTTCGACCGGCTGGACATCGATTCCTCGATCCGGCTCGAGCCCGCTTTTGAGAAGCCCGTGGAAGCCGAATGCGCCTATTCCATCCTTCCCGGGGAGGATCCCGCGGGGAAGGCCTTCCTCTCCTGGAATGTCGCGGCGCTGCCGGACAGCCTTGATGCCGGTCTGAATATGGCGCTCAAGATCCTCAACTACGCTCTTTGTGATTCCGAGGGAGCGCCCGTCCGCAAGGCCCTCCGGGACAGGGGGCTTGGAGAGGATGTGCTCACCAGCTTCGAACCCGGGATCCGCCAGCCCAGCTATTCCATCGTCTCGAAGTATGTGGATCCCGCCAGAAAGGATGAATTCGTCGGTGTGATCCGCAAGACTCTTGAAAAGATCGCCGCGGAGGGGATCGCCCCGCGCGCGCTGGAAGCCGGCATCAATCTCTATGAATTCCGCTACCGCGAGGCGGACTACGGCTCCTATCCGAAGGGGCTGTTCTATGGGCTCGGGGCCCTGGATTCCTGGCTCTACGATGATGAAAAGCCCTTCATCGGCCTGCAGATCGGGGACTTTTTCGATGCGCTTCGCAAAAAGGCAGGGGAAGGGTATTTCGAGAGCCTGATCCGCACCTGCCTTCTGGATAATCCCCACTGCGCCGTCGTGGTCCTCAACCCCGAGCAGGGTCTTTCCGACCGGCTCGATGAAGAACTGCGCGCCCGCATGAAAGAATTCGCACAGAAGTGCAGCCCCGCGCAGAGGCAGGCGATCGTGGACAAGCTGGCTGCGCTCCGCGCCTGGCAGCAGACACCGGATTCCGAGGAAAATATCCGGAAGATCCCCATGCTGCAAAGGGAGGATCTCACCAGGCAGGCTGCCAGGCTCTGCAACGAGGTCCGGGAGATCGGCGTCCCGGAGAAGATCCGGCTGGGAGCGGAGGGGCAGGGCCCCCTTGAGGTAGAGAATCCCCCCAAGAAATTCACGGCCGTCACCCACCCGGTATCGACCAATCATATCGATTACATGACCTTCCTGTTCGATGTCAGCGGCCTCTCGGAGGAGCATATCCGGCACCTGGGTATCTTCAGGACCCTGTTCAGTGTCCTGGACACAGCGTCCCACGACTATGCCGCACTGGGGCATGAGATCAATATCTCGACCGGCGGTCTCAGCTCCGTCGTGACCTCCTACAACTGGTACGGCGCAAAAGAGGAAATGCCGGCAGCCGTCACGGACAGGGAAGCAGAGACACCCTTCCGGCTCACCTATGAAGTCACGGTCCGGGCACTGCACAAAAATCTCCATGCAGCCCTCCGGCTCCTGCGGGAGATCCTCCTGTCGACGAACTACAATATGCCGACCCGGATCCTGGAAGTGCTCGAGGAGGAGCGGGCCGGCATGAGAGCCGGGATGGCTTCCGCCGGGCACGCGACCGCCGCGCAGCGCGCCATGTCCTATCTGTCCCGGCCGGCTGCCCTGATGGATCTGATCTCCGGACTGAGCTCCTACGAGATGCTGGACAGGACCTGTGCGGGGCTCAAAAACATGGAGGAATCTGTGGAGCTGTGCAGCCTCCTGCAGGAGATGGCCGTGGCGATCTTCACTGTGGACAACATGACCTTTGACTGCACGGCGAGCCCCGAGGACATCCCGGAGATCCTCGCGGGCGTACAGGACCTGGCCACCTCGCTCATGAACGGCAACGGCGTCGTGCATCCGGACCATTCCCCGGATCCTGAACTTTGCAAATCCTGCACCCTGGCCTGCCCTTCAAGGCCGCAGGCCGCACAGGCGCTCTTTGCGACGAGGGCCGGCAGACCCCCGCAGGCAGCAGCCTTCACCGGCCTGGAGACGGTCGAAAAGAAGCACAGCTTCCTTCCGGAGCTGGTAAAGAAAAACGAAGGACTCACGACCGCCGGCCAGGTCCAGTTCGTCTGCCGCGCCGGACATTTTGACACCAGGGTCCGGAAGAGCACAGGCGCCTTCCGCGTCCTCCGCGTCCTTCTGGGCTATGACTACCTCTGGAACCGCGTGCGCGTCGAGGGCGGCGCCTACGGCTGCATGAGCAGCTTTCTGCGCGACGGACTCGCCTATATGGTGTCCTACCGCGACCCCCATCTGAACAAGACCATCGGCACCTTTGAAGGGACGCCCGCTTTTATGCGGTCATTCGACGCGGACGAGCGCACGATGACCAAATACATTATCGGCGCCGTGAGCGCCCTGGACCAGCCCATGACGCCCTGCATCTACGGCAGATATTCCCTGAACGCCTACCTCATGGGACTGACGGATGCCGACCTGCAGAGGGAGAGGGACGAAGTGCTCGACGCCGGCGTCGAAGAGATCCGCGCCCTCGCGGATTACCTGGACGACATCCTTGCAGACCAGTGCATCTGTGTCGTCGGGAGCGACGCAAAGCTCCGCGAGAACAGCGCCCTGTTCAGGGAGATCAGAAGTCTGGTGTGACAAAGGGGACGGTTCTTTTTGTCATGTGTGCCCCGCATTTTATCGCCTGTCATTGTGCATGTCTTTCTGCGAGAAGGACCGGAGCTTTTTCAGAAAACGACTGGCGTTTTCAAGAAATGGACCGGGTCTTTTGAGATAAGACTGCATATTGCCAGAGAGCATCAGAAAAGAAAAGCAGTTTGGACACAGGCGAAACTGTCTCAGGACATTCGCCTGTGATCCGGATTGAAACGACCGGGAAAGGAAAACATTTGAACACAAACGAAAACGCGCCGGCAGCGAAAAAAGCCGGCTTCGCCACGATCATCGGCAGACCCAATGTGGGCAAGTCGACCCTCATGAACCGCATGATCGGGCAGAAGATCGCGATCACCTCCTATAAGCCGCAGACGACCAGGAACCAGATCCGCACGATCTACACAGGGGACGAGGGCCAGATCGTTTTTCTCGATACGCCAGGTATCCACGAGAGCCGCACAAAGCTCGGTGAGTACATGGTCAAAGCGGCCAGGGGAACTCTGAAGGAAGTGGATGTAGTCCTCTGGCTGGTGGAGCCCCGCGCGAAGCTGACCGATGAAGACAAGGCCATTATCGAGCTGCTCAGAGAGGTAAGGACCCCCGTTATCGTCGTGATCAACAAGATCGACAAGGTCAAAAAGGCGGAGCTCCTGCCGGTCATTGACCTCTATGCCCATGCCGGCGATTTCCACGAGATCATTCCCGTCAGTGCCCGCACCGGCGACGGCGTGGACCATCTCATGGAGGAGATCTTCCGGCTCCTGCCGGAAGGGGAACCCTTTTATGACGAAGACATGGTCACGACCCAGACCGAGCGCGAGATCTCTGCGGAGATCATACGGGAAAAGGCCCTGCGTCTTTTGCAGGAGGAAGTCCCGCACGGGATCGCGGTCACGATCGAGACCATGAAGACGAGACACAGAAAGGGCAGAGGGGATATCTGTGACATTGAGGCCTCCATCATCTGCGAGCGCGAAGGCCACAAGCGCATCGTGATCGGCAAGGACGGCACCATGCTCCGCCGGATCGGAACGGACGCGCGCAAAGATATCGAAAACATGATCCAGTGTCAGGTCAATCTCAAGCTCTGGGTCAAGGTCCGCAAAGACTGGAAGGATGATGATACACAGATGCGGTCCTTTGGCTACGATGCACGGAAACTGTGAGACAAAAGAGTCCCTGTGCCGTCGTGCACCAGTCTTTTTGCGCTGTCTCCGTGCTGAATGGAGCTGAAATAATAATGAGACGATCACATGAATGAAGACTTGCTGGAATTGACCGGCCTGGTACTCTCCAACTCACCGATCGGGGAATATGACCGCAGAGTCGTCCTCCTGACCCGGGAGAGGGGCAGGATCGCCTGCTTTGCGCGCGGGGCCCGCAGGCCGGGGAGCCCGGTCATGGCAGCTTCGCTTCCCTTCTGCTTCGGAACCTACCGGGTCCGGGAGGGCCGCAGTGCCAATGTCCTTGTCGAGGCCAGGCTCCACACCTTTTTTGAAAAACTCCGCAGCGATATGGAGAGGACCTGCTACGCCTCCTATCTTGCGGAGGTCCTGCGCTATATCACCCGGGAAAACAACGACGAAGCCGCCCTGCTGCTTCTGGCCTTCCAGTCCTTCCGGGCCCTGGAATCCGGCCGGATCCCCTGCCGCCTGGTCCGCGCGGTCTTCGAGATCCGCATGCTGCGGATCGAAGGGGAGTTCCTGCCGCCGCAGGAGACAGACGGTTTTTCGCCCGCTGCCCTCCAGGCCGTAGCCCATATCACCAAAGCGCCCATCCGGACCCTGTATACCTTTGCGGTCAATGATGCTGTGCTGGAGCAGCTGGAGCACATCGCGGAGGTGTCCATGGAGCGCAGTCTCCATCACCGGTTCGAGAGTCTGGAAATCCTGAAAGCGCTGATGCTGTAGAGCAGCCGGATCTTTGAATCTGCGTTTTGTAGGCGCACTAAGGATCTGTTCATAAATAATCTTCCAATATGAAATAATCTTCCGATATGAAATAATCTTCCAATATGACTTGCCCGAATCAGCATATCCTGCGTTGTCGGCAGTCACCGTAGTGAGTAATACATACAGTTTTTTATTCAAAGGAGGCAGAGAGATGAAGAAACGAAAAAGAGCCATGCTTTGTCTGCTTACTGTGCTTGCGCTTTTGTTTTCCATGACTGTGTGCGGTTACGGAGCAGAAGAACAGGACAGTCGGAAGCAGACTGCCGTACCTGCTGAGAATGAGGGACAGGCCGGAAACAAAGGAAAGGAAAACGGAGAGGGGCAGGATGTCGAAAAGAACGGCGATATCATGATCCTCTACACGAGTGATATCCACTGCGGCGCGGCAAAGGGCTTCGGGTTTGCAGGGCTCAGTCAGATCCGGAATACGCTGGAGGCGCAGGGGTATACGACCATCCTGGTGGATGACGGCGATGCCATCCAGGGGGAGGCCCTGGGCACGGTCAGCAAGGGCGAAACAATGATCGACCTGATGAATGCCATGCACTACAATGTGGCCATTCCCGGCAATCATGAATTCGATTATGGAACAGACCGGTTCCTGGAACTGGCGGACAAGGCGGAATATCCCTATATCAGCTGCAATTTTAATAAAGAAGGAAAGCTGGTGTTCGAGCCCTACAAGATCGTAGAGGCGGCCGGAAAAAAGATCGCCTTTGTAGGCATCACAACGCCGCAGACCCTGACCTCTGCCAATCCCTCCTATTTCCGGAACGAGCAGGGTCAATATGTATACGGCTTTATGCAGGATGAGAGCGGCGAGGCCCTCTACAAGGCTGTCCAGGACGCCGTGGATGCCGCCTGCGGAGAGGGTGCGGACTATGTGTATGTCATGGCACACCTGGGGATGGAAGAGGGGAGCCGGCCCTGGACCTATGCGGACGTGGTCTCCCACACGACCGGGATCGATGTGATCCTGGACGGCCACAGCCATGACACAGAACAGGTTGTCATGAAAAACAAGGACGGGGAGGATGTCGTCCGGACTGCCTGCGGCACAAAGCTGGAGGCGGTTGGCTACAGCCATATTTCCGCAAAAGACGGTATCGTAGATACCAATATCTGGTCCTGGAACAATCAGATCCCGGCGCCGGAGCTTCTGAATATCCAAAATGATATGCGCAGCACCGTGGACGCAGAGCTTGCGGGCTTTAATGAAAGTCTGAACGAGGTGGTCGGCAGGACGACTGTAGATCTGAAGATCCTTGATCCGGCGGAAAAATATGAGAACGGGTCGTCTGTCCGTCTGGTCCGGATCACGGAGACCAACATGGGCGACCTGGCTGCAGATGCCTACCGTGCGCGGACAGGGGCGCAGATCGGCCTGGCAGGCAGCGGTTCGCTCCGCACAGAGCTGCTCCGGGGGGATATCACCTATGGGAATCTTTTAAATCTTCTCCCCTATGGAAATGAGATCTGTGTGATCGAAGTCACCGGACAACAGGTCCTGGATGCCCTGGAGTGGGCGGCCCGGGCACTGCCGGGTGAGAGCGGGGCCTTTCAGCAGGTCTCCGGGATCAGCTATGAAATTGATGTGTCGGTCAAAAGCGGGTGTATCGCGGATGAAAACAGCATGTGCAAGGGGATCGAAGGCCCCCGCCGTGTCAAAAATGTGAAAGTGGGTGACCGGCCCATCGATCCCGCGGAAAAATATTCTCTTGCAGGCAGTGACTTTATGCTCTTGAACAAGGGCGACGGGTTTACCATGTTTGACGGCGCCCGGGTCCTGACCAGCGGAGGCATCACGGATATCCAGGCCCTGATCGACTATATCACCGAAGACCTGGGAGGGATCGTCGGCGAGACCTATGCGGATCCCTTCGGGCAGGGCAGGATCACCATTTTAGACGATCCTTCGGCTGCGATGCGCTGAAACTGTGAGGCTGCATGGAGCTGAAAGCCTGGGGATCCTGGAGGCATTGCAACGACCGGATCGGACGAAAAAGGAGGGCTTTCCGGCCTCTCAGATGCCAGTGTCCCGGGGACGGGCAGCGCGCAGGTCGTGCAGAACACGTTTCAGGCGGTGTGCCCGGCATGCGGCCGGAATTCCCGGAATCCCTGTTCCCGATCCGTTACTCCGGGGATTATTTGCAGTTGAAAAATCAACTGCCATATCCTATAATAGGCGTTTGTAGTCTGTTTAAAAGAAAGCCTGTTTTCTCTGCCGCGTGCAGAAAAGACCGGATCGTATTACTAAAACACAAAGGAGCAGTTACCGATTATGGAAAAGACTATGGAAAAGATCGTTGCACTGTGCAACAACAGAGGATTCATCTATCCCGGCTCCCAGATCTACGGCGGTCTCGCCAACACCTGGGATTACGGCAATCTGGGCGTGGAGCTCAAAAACAACGTCAAAAAGGCCTGGTGGCAGAAATTCGTCACCGAGACCCCTGAGAATGTCGGCGTGGACTGCGCCATCCTGATGAATCCCAAGACCTGGATCGCCAGTGGACATCTGGCCAGCTTTTCCGATCCCCTGATGGACTGCAAGGCCTGCGGCGCCCGCTTCCGGGCAGACCAGCTGATCGAGAGCTACGCGCAGGAGAAGGAGATGACCCTGGACGGCAGCGTCGACGGCTGGACCGCGGATGAGATGATGAGCTTTATCAATAAGTTCAGTGTTCCCTGCCCGACCTGCGGCAAGTTCCACTGGACCGATA
The DNA here is from genome assembly GCA_017513005.1 of Lachnospiraceae bacterium. Classification (GTDB taxonomy): domain Bacteria; phylum Bacillota; class Clostridia; order Lachnospirales; family Lachnospiraceae; genus CAG-791. The sequence goes on along the minus strand of JAFWDM010000126.1, from coordinate 32,393 downwards.
TCCGCCAGTTCAACCTCATGTTCAAGACCTTCCAGGGCGTCACCGAGGACTCCACAGCGACCGTCTACCTGCGTCCCGAGACCGCACAGGGCATTTTTGTCAATTTCAAGAACGTCCAGAGGACATCCAGGAAAAAGATCCCCTTCGGCATCTGCCAGGTCGGCAAGTCCTTCCGAAACGAGATCACGCCCGGAAACTTCACCTTCCGCACCCGTGAGTTTGAGCAGATGGAGCTCGAATTCTTCTGCGAGCCGGACACCGATCTTGAATGGTTCAAATACTGGAAGGATTACTGCTGGAACTGGCTCATGACCCTGGGCCTCAAGCCCGAGGAGACCCGCATGCGCGACCACGACAAGGAGGAGCTTTCCTTCTATTCCAAGGCCACCACGGACATCGAGTTCCTCTTCCCCTTCGGATGGGGCGAGCTCTGGGGCATCGCGGACAGGACCGACTATGACCTGACCCAGCACCAGAACACCTCCGGTGAGGACCTGACCTATTTCGACGACCAGAAGAAGATCCGTTACATTCCCTACGTCATCGAGCCCTCGCTGGGCGCAGACCGCGTCACCCTGGCCTTTTTGTGTGCCGCCTATGACGAAGAGGAGCTGGAGGGCGGCGACAAGCGGACTGTCATGCGGTTCCACCCGGCTCTGGCACCCGTCAAGATCGGCGTCCTGCCCCTGTCCAAAAAGCTCTCCGGCGAGGCCTTCGAGATCTATAAAAAGCTCTCCAGGCACTACAACTGCGAGTTCGACGACCGCGGCAACATCGGCAAGCGCTACCGCAGACAGGATGAGATCGGCACGCCCTTCTGCCTGACCTACGACTTTGAATCGGCAGAGGACAAAGCCGTCACCATCCGCATGCGCGACTCCATGGAGCAGGTCCGCGTCCCGATCGACGAGCTGGATGCATGGTTTCTGGACAAATTTGATTTCTGACGGGTATATGATACGAGGTTATTCATGAAAAAATATGGTGTAAACGAGCTGCGCGAGATGTTCCTGAAGTTCTTTGAGAGCAAGGGACATCTTCGCATGAACAGCTTTTCCCTGGTTCCCCACAATGACAAGAGTCTTCTGATCATCAATTCCGGCATGGCGCCCCTCAAGCCCTATTTCACGGGCCAGGAGATCCCGCCCCGCCGGCGTGTAACGACCTGCCAGAAGTGCATCCGCACCGGCGATCTGGAGAATGTCGGCAAGACCGCGCGCCACGGCACCTTCTTCGAGATGCTGGGCAATTTCTCCTTTGGCGACTATTTCAAGAATGAGTCCATCCCCTGGGCCTGGGAGTTTTTGACCGAATGGGTCGGTCTGGATCCCGAGCGCCTGTATCCCTCCGTCTATGAGGGGGACGACGAGGCCTATGACATCTGGCTGAACAAGATGCATGTCCCCGCGGAGAGGATCTATAAGTTCGGCAAAGAGGACAATTTCTGGGAGCACGGTTCCGGCCCCTGCGGTCCCTGCAGCGAGATCTACTACGACCGCGGCGAGCAGTGGGGGAACGGTCCCGAGGACGTCATGGGCGGCGAAGGAGACCGCTTCATGGAAGTCTGGAACATCGTCTTTTCCCAGTTCAATAACGACGGGCACGGCAACTACACAGACCTGGTGCAGAAGAATATCGATACCGGCATGGGCCTCGAGCGCCTGGCTGTCGCTGTCCAGGATGTGGAGTCCCTTTTTGACGTCGACACCGTCCGCGCCCTGCGCGACAAGGTCTGCGAACTGGCCGGCTGCGAGTACGGCAAAGAGCACGGCATCGATGTCTCCGTGCGCATCATCACCGATCATATCCGGTCCACGACCTTTATGATCTCCGACGGCATCATGCCCACCAATGAGGGCCGCGGCTATGTCCTGCGCCGTCTGATCCGGCGCGCGATCCGGCAGGGCCGCAAGCTGGGGATCAAAGAGGCCTTCATGACCACCCTTGCACAGGCGGTCATCGACGGATCCAAGGACGGCTATCCCGAACTCGAGGAGAAACAGGAGTTTATCCTGAACAACATCCGGCTCGAGGAAGAGCGCTTCGAGAAGACCATCGACCAGGGCCTCGAGATCCTGGGCGGTATGCTCGAGAAGCTCCGTGCGGAAGGCCGGACGGAAATTTCCGGCAAAGATGCCTTCCTTCTTTATGATACCTACGGATTCCCGATCGATTCCACCGAGGACGTGGCGGCCGAGAACGGCTGCACCGTGGACCAGGCAGGTTTTGAGGCCGCCCGCGAGGAGGCCAGGCAGAAGTCCAAGGGCTCCTGGATCAAGACCAACTACAGCGGCGCCGCTGCCACCGTCTACGATCGGATGGATGCATCGATCGAGACCCTTTTCACCGGCTACGACCACATCACGGATTCCGGCAGGATCCTGGCCCTGGCCCACCTCTCCGATCTGGATGAGAACGGTGTCCCTGTCGGTCCGGATGAGACCGCAGACGCTGTCACTGACGGCTCCAGAGCCGCCATCATCACAGACCGCACGCCTTTTTATGCCACAAAGGGCGGCCAGGTCGGCGATACAGGCACGATCACCTGCGGCAATGCCGTGTTTAAAGTGGAGAAGACGGAGCCGGTCTCCGGTCAGAAGGTCGCCCATATCGGCACTGTCACAGCCGGCATGTTCAGACTGGGGGACGAAGTCACCCTGTCCGTCGATCCGGAGGAGCGCCGGGCGACCTGCCGCAACCACAGTGCGACCCATCTGATGCAGAAGGCCCTGCGCGAAGTTCTCGGCACCCATGTCGAGCAGAAGGGCTCCTACCAGGATGCGGACCGGACCCGTTTTGACTTCAGCCACTACCAGGCGATGACCGCAGAGGAGCTCAAAAAGGTCGAGGACATCGTCAACCTGAAGATCGGAGAAGCCCTGCCGGTCGAGACGGCGATCATGGGCATCGAAGAAGCCAAAAAGAGCGGCGCGATGGCTCTGTTCGGCGAGAAGTACGGCGAGGAAGTCCGCGTCGTGAAGATGGGAGACTTCTCCACCGAGCTCTGCGGCGGCACGCATGTGGACAATACCAGCCGGATCGGCCAGTTCAAGATCCTCTCTGAAAACGGCGTCGCGGCAGGCGTCCGCAGGATCGAAGCCCTGACCGGCGACAACGTCCGTTCTTATTATGAAGAGATGGAGCGCGAGATGAATGAGGCCGCCTCCCTCGTGAAGGCGACGCCGGCCACACTCGCAGACCATATCAGGAGGCTTCAGGAGGAACTCAAAGCCGCAAAGAGCGAGGTCGAGTCTCTCAAGGCAAAGGAAGCCCGGTCGGCCCTGGGCGATGTCATGGATCAGGTCACGGAGATCGGCGGCGTGAAGTTCCTTGCTGCAGCCGTTCCCGGCGTCGATATGAACGGTCTGCGCGACCTCGGCGACCAGCTGAAGGAGAAGATGGGCGGCGGCGTCGTCCTGCTCATCTCCGACAAGGACGGAAAGGTCAGCCTCATGACCATGGCGACAGAGGATGCCGTGAAGAAGGGCGCCCATGCCGGCAATCTCATCAAGGCGATCGCGAAGGAAGTCGGAGGCGGCGGAGGCGGCCGCCCGAATATGGCACAGGCGGGAGGTAAAAATCCCGCCGGGATCCCTGCCGCGCTCGCAAAGGCACCGGAGGTCCTGCAGGGCATGATAAAGTAAAAAATATTGTTGACGAATCAGGATTCCATGCTATAATTGTAATGCATGTTTTTACAGGGCTTTTTATATATTCGGGAAAACAACAACATCCCTGTCAAAATATGGTAAATAACCTGTTCAGTCGGGACATTTGATATCGAAACAACACACGAAGCGATGTCGAACTGAGGGGACTGAAGGGAGGGTAGAGCATATGTCAAGCGTAATTGTCAAAGAAAATGAGACATTGGACAGCGCACTGCGCCGCTTCAAGAGAAGCTGCGCGAAGGCGGGCATCCAGCAGGAGATTCGTAAGAGAGAGCATTACGAGAAGCCCAGCGTCAAGCGCAAGAAAAAGTCCGAAGCTGCCAGAAAGCGCAAGTATAACTGATTACAGAGGATCAGTATCGTTATTGCTGGCGCCGGATTTTCGGTCACCCGGTGACTGAGATCCAAAATTGGAAATTATAAGCCCCGGCATCTGCCGGGGCTTTTCCATGCAGAGGATTTCGGTAACAGGATTTTTAATAGGAGTTCTTTTGGAAGAGGAACGCATTGTTTTAAAAAATATACAGGACGATCATAGAGAGAGCCCTGCAGATCCTCCCGGACTGACTTCCGGCTCTGCGGAGGATCCCGACGTGCTCTCTCTGAAAAGACCGCAGATACCGGAGGAAAGGGCAGATCCGGAAGAGGAGAAGCCGGGGGAAACAATAGATCCGGAAGATACAGAGAAGGAGAGTCCAAAGAGCTCGGACACCCTTGTCGCTGCCATGGAGGCGATCCTCTTTGCCATGGGAGATTCAGTCCCGGTCGATTCGATCGCGCAGGCCCTGGAGATCACAGCGGATCAGGCGCGCGCGGCTGCCGGCATGCTGGCGGACCGATACAGGGGCAGCGCCAGCGGCCTCGTCCTGAACTGGTACGGCGATTCCCTGCAGCTCTCCACCAAGCCGGAACTGTACGACTGCCTCATCCGGATCGCCAGCGAGCCCAAAAAGCCGAAGCTGACGCCGACACTGATGGAGACCCTCTCCATCATAGCCTTCCGGCAGCCGGTGACAAGGCTGGAGGTCGAGCAGATCCGGGGCGTCAACAGCGACTTTGCGATCAGCCGTCTGGTCTCTTTTGACCTGGTCCAGGAGGTCGGGCGAAAGGAAGTCCCCGGCAGGCCCCTGCTGTTCGGCACGACGGAGCAGTTCCTGCGCTCCTTCGGGATCCGGTCTCTGGAGGATCTTCCCGAGCCGGATCTGTCTCTTATGGAGGTCTTTCAGGAGGAGGCGGAGGAGGAAGTCGCTTCCAAGCTCAATATCTAGCGCTTTTCATGATTTCGGGAGGAAGCGGAAGAGGAAACCGTTTCCGTGCGAATTATCCGGCGTTTTTTTATTGACAAGCTGTGATATACTATCAATTACATTTTTATTTAGTACTTTAATCCGGAACAGTACTTATATTTTTCAATTCTGTAACACTGCAGCAGGACCGGTATGGACCGGTCTTGTGCAGGAAGGATTTGGAGGTCCAGAACATGAGCAGTACTTCAAAAGCGAGACAGCGGATTTATTCTCTGCTCGACGCAAACAGCTTTGTTGAGGTCGGCGCGCTCGTAAAGTCCAGAGCGACGGATTTCAACATGGCACCCGCCCGTGAAGCTTCCGACGGCGTCATTACAGGCTACGGTCTGGCAGACGGCCGTCTGGTCTACGTCTACAGTCAGGACGCCGACGTGCTCGGCGGCAGCATCGGTGAGATGCACGCCAGAAAGATCGTCAACCTCTACCGCATGGCCCTTCGTACCGGGGCGCCGGTGGTCGGCCTGATCGATTCCGCAGGGCTCCGTCTTCAGGAAGGTGTGGACGCGCTGGATGCGTTCGGCAAGATCTATGCGGAGCAGGCGAAGGCTTCCGGGGTGATCCCGCAGATCAGCGCGGTCTTCGGAAACTGCGGCGGCGGACTTGCCTTGTCAGCCGCTATGGCAGACTTCACTTTCATGGAAAATGACGCGCATCTGTTCGTAAATTCCCCGAACGCCCTCGCAGGCAACCATGAGGAGGCCAACGACACGGCGTCCGCAGCAAATAAGGCGGCGGCAGGCTGCGTCGACTTCGTCGGGACACAGGAGGAGATCCTCGGACAGATCCGTTTCCTGCTCGGCCTTCTCCCCTCGAACAACGAGGATGAGGCGGCGGCAGACTGCGCTGACGACCTGAACCGGTCCTGCCCTTCGGCAGCGGCTTTCATCGAAGATCCGAAGGCAGCGCTTCTCGAGATCGTGGACAGCGGGCTCGTTTTCGAGACAAAAAATGCCTGTGCAAAGGAGATGTTCACGGGTCTGGCGCGCATGGGAGGCACCACAGTCGGCTTTGCCGCCAACCGGCGTGCATCCTTTGACGAGACAGGCGCAAAAGCGGAGGAATACAGCGCGGCCCTGACCTCTGCAGGCTGTGCAAAAGCGGCTTCCCTGGTCCGTTTCTGTGACGCGTTCGAGATCCCGGTCATCACATTGACGAATGTCGATGGTTTTGCGGCTTCCGAGTGCGAGGAGAACACAGTGGCAGCGGCGGCAGCCGGCTTGGCAGCAGTGTTTGCCGGCGCGACTGTCCCGAAGATCAATGTGATCACGAAACGCGCCGGCGGCAGTGCCTATGCCGTCATGAACAGCAAGGCCCTCGGTGCGGACATCACGATCGCCTATGAAGGCGCCACAGTGGGCATCCTGGAAGGAAAATTTGCCGCCCCCATCCTCTGTGACGGTGACGCATCTGAGATCGCGAAAGCGGCAAAGGACTACGATGCCATGCAGAACAGCATCGAGGCGGCAGCTTCCCGCGGCCTGGTGGATCAGATCATCGCCCCTGCAGACGTGCGCAGGTACCTGATCGGCGCTGTCGAAGTGCTCTATTCCAAGCGCGAAGCACTTCCCTCCAGAAAGCACGCTTCCATCTGAGCTGTGTAAGCGGAATTCACACGCCTTTGCGTGAACGGATTCTTACGCCCTTTTGCGCGCAGACCCAAGAACTGATGTATAAAGAGGAAAAAAAATGAGTAATAAACTGAAAGGTCTCATCGCGGTCCTCGCCTGTATCCTGGCATTGACGGCCTGCGGAGGAAGCGGCGCCGCCGGGCAGGAGGAGATCCCCGAGGAAACCAGAAGCGCCCTCTTCGGGTATACGGAGATGACCGCCCAGTCGCTGGACGAGATCGTGACCTCCGGAGCCATAGAGGAGCAGAAGGAGGACGCCGTCGTCTATGCGGGCCTCCAGAGCTGGGAGAGCGCCAAAGAGGAGATCGGCTCTCTTGATTTTTCGGTGGACGCGGACGGAAACGGCGTCGCCGACTGCTTTACCGAGAAGACCGTGATCCTCGATGACGAAGGCAATTACGTCGTAACGGTGGGCGTCACCGGAGAGACGAAAAATGCAGACCTGGTCTGCTCCTACACGCACGACCTGACCGGATATGCCTCCATCGTGACAAATGTCGAATATTCCTTCGGGGAGCTCATGCAGCAGGCAGGCCTGAATACCCTGCTGGGAATGGGCACCACCTTTACGGTACTGATCCTGCTCAGCCTGATCATCGCACTCTTTGGTCATATTCTGAGCACGCAGTCAAAGAAAAAGGCAGAAGCAGAAGAGAGGAAGGAGAAAGAGGAGGAGAGCAGGGCAGGAGCCGTCAGTGCAGGCGCCCAGGGCCTCCCTGCGGGGGTTCCCTCTGAGGGCACACTGGTCGCTGTGATCGCAGCCGCCGTCGCCGCCTACAGGAGTGAAAATGAACCCGGCGTCTCCCCGGACGGATTTGTCGTCCGGAAGATCCGCCGCATCCGCAGATCCTGATCGGGCATCCCGATCAATACAGTAAACTGCCACATACAGTACCCTGTCACGGCGGTACAAACGCGCCGGCAGGGAGAAAGCTGTTTTTAACCAACCCACGCAGGAGGTAAAACATGAAAAACTATACCATTACCGTGAATGGAGTCGCATATGCAGTGACTGTGGAGGAAACCGCCGCCGGATCCGTCATTCCCGTCCCGGCGCCCGCGCCCGCCATGCCCGCGGCTCCCGCCCAGACTGCCCCCGTGCCCGCAGCCCCCGCTGTCCCCGGCCCCGCGGCTGCCCCTTCCACCGGCGGCCCTGCCGGCGCCAACCTGATCGAGGCCGGTGCGGCAGGCAAGGTCTTCAAGATCGAAGTGAAGGTCGGCCAGGAAGTCAAGAAGGGCGAGACAGTCATCATCCTTGAAGCCATGAAGATGGAGATCCCCATGGTCTCCCCCGTAGACGGCAAGATCGCGACCATCGACTGCGCAGTCGGCGATCCGGTCGAAGCCGGTACCCTTCTGGCGACTGTAGACTGATCCCGGTTCCATGCGATTTGCATACCGCTTCATTCACCAGGAGGTCATTCAATGACATATATTGTAAATACGCTGGGTAATCTTATCCATCAGACAGCGTTTCTGAGTCTGACATGGGGCAACTACCTGATGATCCTGGTCGCGTTTGTCTTTCTGTATCTGGCAATCGCCAAGGACTTCGAGCCCCTGCTGCTCGTCCCGATCGCGTTCGGCATGCTGCTCGTCAATATCTATCCCGATATCATGGCGAGGCCTTCCGGCGGGTCTCCGGGCGGACTTCTCTACTATTTCTTCACACTCGACGAGTGGGCCATCCTGCCGTCCCTGATCTTTATGGGCGTAGGAGCCATGACTGATTTCGGACCATTGATCGCGAATCCCATGAGCTTTCTGCTGGGCGCAGCCGCCCAGTTCGGCATTTTTGCCGCCTACTTCGGCGCGATCGCGCTGGGGTTCAACGGCAAGGCGGCCGCTGCCATCTCCATCATCGGCGGCGCCGACGGCCCCACCTCGATCTTTCTGTGCTCCAAGCTGGGGCAGACGGAGCTGCTGGGCCCCATCGCTGTAGCGGCCTACTCCTATATGTCCCTCGTCCCGATCATCCAGCCTCCCATCATGAAGGCCCTGACGACGGATGCGGAGCGGAAGATCAAGATGGAACAGCTCCGTCCGGTCTCCAAACTGGAGAGGATCCTCTTCCCGATCGTCGTCACGGTCGTCGTCTGCATGATCCTGCCCACCACGGCGCCCCTGGTCGGCATGCTGATGCTGGGCAACCTCTTCCGCGAGTGCGGTGTCGTGCGCCAGCTGACGGAGACTGCATCCAACGCCCTTATGTACATCGTCGTCATCCTGCTGGGGACCTCTGTCGGTGCGACTACGAGCGCCGAGGCATTTTTGAATGTCACGACCCTCAAGATCGTCGCCCTGGGCCTCATTGCCTTCTCCTTCGGTACTGCGGCCGGCTGCCTTTTCGGCAAGCTCATGTGCGTAGTGACCGGCGGCAAGGTCAATCCCCTGATCGGCTCTGCAGGCGTCTCCGCGGTCCCCATGGCGGCCCGCGTGTCCCAGAAGGTCGGTTCGGAATATGATCCCACCAACTTCCTGCTCATGCACGCGATGGGCCCCAACGTGGCCGGCGTCATCGGTACAGCGGTCGTGGCAGGCGTATTTATGGCAGTGTTCGGCATCGTCTGATGCAGGGCCCGCCCGCATGTCACGATTTTCGTGAATACTCTGCGGCTTCATAGTGTCTGCAGTCACGAGTATTCTGCGATGGAGAATATAGCAGAATTTTACTGTTTCAAAAAAACAGTTCAGGAGAAAAACTATGTCTGAAAATACAAACATCACCCCCAAGCCGGTCAGGATCAATGAGACGATCCTTCGCGACGCCCACCAGTCCCTGATCGCGACCCGCATGCCCACCGAGGTCATGCTGCCCATCATCGAGAAGATGGACAATATCGGCTACAATGCCGTGGAATGCTGGGGCGGCGCGACCTTTGATTCCTGCCTCCGTTTCCTGAAGGAAGATCCCTGGGACAGGCTCCGCAAGCTCCGCGAGGGTTTCAAAAAGACAAAACTCCAGATGCTTCTGCGCGGGCAGAACCTTCTGGGCTACAGCCACTATGCAGATGATGTCGTCGAGTATTTCGTGCAGAAATCCATCGCAAACGGCATCGACATCATCCGTATCTTTGACTGTCTGAACGATCTGCGCAATCTCGAGACCAGTGTCCGCGCGACCAAAAAAGAGGGCGGACATGCCCAGATCGCTCTTTCCTATACCATCGGGTCCGCCTATGACGAGGCCTACTGGATGAATATCGCGAAGGAGATCGAGGAGATGGGCGCCGATTCCATCTGCATCAAGGATATGGCGGGCCTCCTGGTCCCCTTTGAGGCGGAGAAGCTCGTCCGGGCGCTCAAGTCCGCCACGAGCCTGCCGATCTGCCTGCACACCCACTACACCTCCGGATGCGGTTCCATGACCTATCTGAAGGCGGCGGAAGCCGGTGTCGATATCATCGACTGTGCGATCAGCCCCTTCGCGCTGGGCACTTCCCAGCCCGCGACCGAAGTCATGGTCGGTGCCTTTGCCGGCACTCCCTATGACACAGGCCTCTCCCAGGCCGACCTCAAGGAGATCACCGACTATTTCGCCCCCTACCGCGAAGAATGCCTGGAGAACGGGCTTCTGAGCCCCAAGGTGCTCGGCGTCAATATCCGCACCCTCCTGTACCAGGTCCCCGGCGGCATGCTGTCCAATATGGTCAGCCAGCTGGCGGAGCAGGGTGCCTCCGACAGGCTCACCGAAGTGCTCGAGGAGGTCCCGCGCGTGCGCGAGGATCTGGGCCAGCCCCCGCTTGTCACACCTTCCTCCCAGATCGTAGGCACACAGGCTGTCATGAATGTCCTGATGGGAGAGCGCTACAAGGTCGCCTCCGCCCAGACCAAAGACCTGGTCAGCGGTCACTACGGGCGTACGATCCGCCCCATCAATCCGGAGATCCGCAAAAAGATCATCGGGGACGAAGAACCCATCACCTGCCGTCCCGCAGACCTCATCCCTCCGCAGCTTCCCCAGTTTGAAAAGGAAGCCGCCCAGTGGAAGCAGCAGGACGAGGACGTCCTTTCCTACGCCCTTTTCCCGCAGGTCGCCGTGGAGTATTTCAAGTACCGCATGGCCCAGCAGACCGGCGTCGATCTGACGAAAGCCGACAAGGCAAACGGTGCATATCCCGCATAAGGAACCGTTCGGAATCAGGCAGGACTCGCGTATGAGTCCTGCCTTTTTTTATCCGGGTATGGCATATTATCCTTTATTGTGGTACAGTATTTGATGAGGTTTTGTCTGTAACAGGTCATTATTCGTCATTCCTGCGGGGAGAAAACATGAGTGTTTTAAACATTAGGGCCAGCGTTGAAGAACTGAACCGGGTTTCCGCCTTTGTCGACGAGCAGCTGGAGGCACATGACTGCCCTTTCAAGGCACAGATGCAGATCGACGTAGCGGTGGAAGAGGTTTTTGTGAATATTGCCTCCTATGCCTATGCCCCGGGAGATGGTGAAGCGTCGATCTCCGTAGAGTTTCCCGAACCCGGCGGGGAAGGTCCGGACCGCCCCTGTGTGCTGATCCGCTTTGAGGATGCCGGGGTTCCCTTTGACCCGCTCGCCAAAACAGACCCGGATGTCACTCTGTCTGCGGAGGAGAGGGCTGTCGGCGGACTTGGGATCTTCATGGTCAAGAAAAATATGGACGAAGTACATTATGTATACGAAGACGGCAAAAATATCCTCACTTTGTGCAAGTATTTATAATGCTGACTTCAGACTGCAAAGTCTTTGCATTACAGGATCACGGTTATCATTCTGAAAGGAGAAATCATGCTGAATATTACAAAAAATGCAAACGGGGAAGAACTCCAGATCAATCTGGAGGGCAGACTGGATACAATGACTGCGCCGCAGCTCGAGGGGGAGCTCAAGACGGATCTGGGCGGTGTTTCCACCCTGATCATTGATATTGAAAAGCTGGCTTATATTTCAAGCGCAGGGCTGCGTGTACTCCTTTCCGCCCAGAAGATCATGAACAAGCAGGGCAGCATGATCATCCGCAAACCTTCCGAGGAAGTCCAGGAGATCTTTGATGTCACCGGTTTTTCAGATATCCTTACGATCGAATAAGAGAGCCGGGATAAGGGCCTGCAGTACAGCATCTGCGGCTTCTTTAAGCAGTATTTCTTCGTATCACGAACAGGCAGCTGCGTAACAGAGGCTGAGTCAGGCAGCAGTCCGGGATGGAATGAAAACCATCTGCCGGACGATATCAGGATTATTTATGAAGCGACAAAATGTGATCAGTACGATCGCGAAAACGGACCAGACGCTGGAAGAGATCTCCGGCTTTCAGGTCAGGCCGGGAAATCCGCTCCTCAACGGAGCCACCCGTCTGGACCAGGGGGTCAACTTTACGATTTATTCCCAGAATGCAACCGCCTGCGAGCTGCTTCTGTTCCGCCGAAAGGCCGAGGTCCCCTACGCGATCATCCGAATCCCCGAGAGATACCGCATCGGCGGGATCTACTCCATTTTTGTATATCATCTGCGGATCGATGAATTCGAATACTGCTACCGCTTTAACGGGCCCTATGACCCGTCAAAGGGGCTTCTTTTTGACCGCAAAAAACTGATCTTGGACCCCTATGCGAAGGCTGTCACGGGCCAGCGGGCCTGGGGAGCGGCCAAGCCGACCGGTGCTTATCACGCACGTGTCGTCAAGGACAATTTCATCTGGAAGCGGGCGGATTATCCGCGCACCAGGATGGAGGACACGATCATTTATGAGATGCATGTCCGCGGCTTCACCCGCCACAAGTCCTCCGGGGTAAAGTATCCGGGTACCTTTGCCGGGATCATTGAAAAGATCCCCTATCTGAAAAGCCTCGGCATCACAGCGATCGAGATGATGCCGGTCTTTGAGTTTGACGAGACGATCAATGCGCGCACGCACAACGGCAAGCGTCTTCTGGAATACTGGGGATACAACACCGTCGCTTTTTTTGCGCCGAACACGGCCTATACCGCCTCGCTCGAGTACAACGAGGAGGGGATGGAGCTCAAGACCCTGATCCAGCTGTTAAAGGAAAACCGGATCGAGGTCTATCTGGACGTTGTCTTCAACCACACGGCGGAAGGAGACAAGACCGGTCCCTTCATGTCGTTTAAGGGCATCGACAACAATGTCTACTATATGCTCACCCCGGGCGGTGAATACTACAATTTCAGCGGCTGCGGCAATACCTTCAACTGCAACCACCCGGTCGTGATCCGGTATATCCTGGACTGTCTGCGCCACTGGGTCACCCAGTATCACGTCGACGGCTTTCGCTTTGATCTCGCCAGCATCCTGGGCCGCAACCGCAAGGGGGTCCCCCAGAGCGATCCGCCGCTTCTTCGCGCGATCTCCGAAGATCCCATTCTGGCGGAGACCAAGCTGATCGCCGAGCCCTGGGACGCCGGCGGCATGTATCAGGTGGGAAGCTTTCCCGCCTACGGGCGCTGGGCCGAATGGAACGGGCGCTACCGGGACGCGCTCCGCGATTATCTGAAGGGCAATTACTGGAACGCCGAGGAGACAGCCGCCCGGATCCTGGGATCGCCGGACCTCTATGTGAAAGGCTACAGGGGATTTCGTTCGTCGATCAATTTCATCACCTGCCACGACGGGTTCACCCTCTATGACCTCTTTTCCTACAACCAGAAGCACAATGAAGCCAACGGCTGGAACAACGCCGACGGCGCCAATGACAACCGCAGCTGGAACTGCGGCGTCGAGGGCCCCAGCGACGATCCGGTGATCCAGGCCCTCCGCTACAAGATGATGCGCAACGCCATCACGGTGCTGATGTGCAGCCGCGGTACACCCATGCTCCTGGCAGGGGATGAATTCGGCAATACCCAGCATGGCAACAACAACAGCTACTGTCAGGACAACGAAGTCTCCTGGCTGAACTGGGATTATCAGCACCTCAACAGAGATTTTTTCCGTTTTTATAAAAACGTGATCGGTTTTCGGAAAAAGCACCCCGTGATCAGCCGCCCGCTGGGCCCTGCTGCCTGCGGGCTGGAGGACTGCGTCGCCTGCGGCGCAAACCCGGACGACCATATCATCGGACGTTCCAACAAGGTCCTGGGGATCCTGTTCGCGGGCCGCGCTGACGGCGCCGCGAGCGATGATGTCGTCTACATGGCGATCAATGCCTACTGGGAGCCGGTCGAAATCCGTCTGCCTGCCCTCCGGGCGGGCCTGTCCTGGGGCATCAACATCAATACGGACGCCGAGGACAATGTTTTTTACCACAAAAATGCCGTCTTCATGAAGAGTCCCCTCTTTCTGCTCAAGGAGAGGAGTGTGGCGGTATTTACCCTGTATCATCAGTAAACTGCGTCGACTCAGAACAAGGCAGGATCTGCCGATTCCGGCAGGAATCAGGCAGGGATACTGTACAGATCCCTTCTCTTCAGTTTCTGAACCCGCAGCAGGAGGACTGCTATGACCAGTGCAAAAATACTGATTGTAGATGACGAGCAGCGGCTCCGCAAGCTCGTGCGCGATTATCTGATCCGTGAAGGCTACAGTGTCTTTGAAGCGGGAAACGGCGTTGAGGCCCTGCAGATCTTCAGTGCCGAGGAAAATATCTCTCTCATCATTCTGGATGTCATGATGCCGGAAATGGACGGCTGGCAGGTGTGTGCCCGGATCCGTCAGACCTCCAAAGTACCGATCATCATGCTGACGGCAAAGGCCGGCGAACAGGATGAGCTGCGCGGCTTTGATCTGGGAGTGGATGAATATGTGACCAAGCCCTTCAGCCCGCGCACACTGGCAGCCCGCGTGGGAGCGATCCTCAGAAGGACCATGGGGCCCGCCGCGGAAAAGCAGCTGGAAGCCGGCGGCATTGTCATGGACAAGTCCGCCCACATCGTGACCATCGACGGGGAGCCGGTGGAGCTCAGCTTTAAGGAGTTTGAGCTTCTGCAGTATTTTATGGAAAATAACGGCATTGCCCTCTCGCGGGAGCGCATCCTCAACAGTGTGTGGAATTATGACTATTACGGCGATGCCCGCACGATCGACACACATGTCAAAAAGCTCCGTTCCAAACTCGGCTCCAAAGCCTCCCTGATCAAGACGGTCTGGGGGATCGGCTATAAATTCGAGGCCTGACGGAAGTCTTTCCCAAAAGGGTGAGATCCGTAAAAAAGAATCAAAATTAGAATCAGAAAAGTAAACATGAGAAATGCCACGATGCATGATGACTGAAAAAAACAGAAAACAGATTCCCGTGCGGACGCTGTTCTGTATCCTCTTCCTGCTTTTGATGCTCGGCGGGATCGGCCTGAATTTCCTTCTGAGCTCCCTGCTTCTGGAAGAGTATTATATCTCTGACAGGAAAAAGGCCCTCGTGCACGATTACGGGATCCTGCAGACAGCGTCGGTTCAGGATCTGCTGGAGACGGATGATTTTGACCTGTCTCTGCGCAGCTCCCTGCGAAAGGACAATGTGAGCCTGCTGGTGATGGACTCGGAGACCAGAACCGTCAAGGTATGGTCCGCGGACACCAGACTGATGGAGGAGCGTCTGTATGCCAATCTGTTCGGACTGACGCCTGTCATCCATGAGGGAGAAAACAGCAGGTCCGCAGAGTATCCGCAGTCCGACAGCCCGCAGGGAACAGACAGCGCGGATGGAGAAAAAAAACAGGAGATCCTTTTTTCGGATTTTGTGATCACGGACATCCTGGAGGAAAAGGTCCCCTATACGATCTATGTCGTACGGGACCGCCGCGCAGGTGCCAGGAGCATTGAAATGTGGGGGCCGCTCGGAGAGAGCAGCTTCTTTTTGTTGCGTTCGCCGCTCGAGGACATCCGCCGGAGTGCCGCCGTCGCAAACCGTTTTAACGGTTTTGTGGGACTTGCAGCAGCGGGGATCGGCGCTTTTATCGCCTGGCTCCTCTCCAGAAGGATCGCGGAGCCCATACAGGAGCTGACGGACATTTCTGTCCGCATGAAGGACCTGGATTTCAGCGCGAAATATGCGGGAGGAAGCCGTACGGAGCTGGATACGCTGGGCCGGAATATGAATGATCTGGCACAGAAGCTGGAGACCACGATCTCCGCGCTTCGCACCGCCAACAACGACCTGCAGAGAGACCTGGACCGCAGAAACCGGCAGGAGGAGATGCGGCAGGAATTTCTCTCCAATGTCACACACGAGCTCAAGACTCCGATCGCCCTGGTCAAGGGCTATGCGGAGGGCCTGCAGGACGGGATCGCGGACGATCCTGAGAGCCGTGCCTTTTACCTGGAGACGATCATTGAGGAATCCGACAGGATGAACACGATCGTCCAGAAGGTCCTCATGCTCAACCAGCTGGAATTCGGGGACGAAACCGTTTCCATGGAGCGCTTCGACCTGGCGGCCATGATCCGGAATTATCTGGAGAGCGCGTCCCTGCTCGCACAGCAGGCCGGGGCAGAGCTGCTCTTTACCCACAAAGGCAGCGTCTATGTATGGGGAGACCCCTTCCTCATACAGGAAGTATTTCAGAACTACTACAGCAACGCCCTGCACCACGTAAAACCTGCTGCCGGCTCCGGCACTACGGAGGCAGTCATCGACATCCGGATCGAATTCCGGGGGCAGACCGTGCGGGTGACCGTTTTCAACACAGGAGATCCGATCCCGGAGCCTTCTCTACCGCATATCTGGGAGAAATTTTACAAAGTGGACAAAGCCAGAACGCGCGCTTACGGAGGTTCCGGTATCGGCCTGTCACTCGTCAAGGCGATCATGGACCTGCACCACCGGGAATACGGGGCGGAGAATTACGAAAACGGCGTCGCATTCTGGTTTGAGCTGGATCTGGCCGGCGTTGAATCCGAAAAAGCCGCAGAGGAAAGAGGTAAACAGGAAAGAGGTATATATGGTAGCGATCATTGACTATGATGCCGGCAATATAAAGAGTGTGGAGAACGCTGTGCGCTATCTGGGCCATGAGGCAGAAGTGACGGCAGACAGGGACAGGATCCTGTCCGCGGATCATATCATCCTGCCCGGTGTGGGCGCTTTCGGGGACGCCATGCAGCGCCTGCAGGACAGGGGGCTGGTCGATACGATCCATACCGCCGCAGAGGCCGGAAAGCCCTTTCTGGGGATCTGTCTGGGCCTGCAGCTTCTCTTCGAGGAGAGCGAGGAGAGCCCCGGTGTCAGGGGGCTGTCCCTGCTGCCGGGCAGGATCCGGCGGATCCCGGAGGGGGAGGGACGAAAGGTTCCCCAGATCGGCTGGAATGACCTCGCTTTTCCCAGGCAGAGCCGTCTGCTCAGGGGCGTGCCGGAGGGATGCTTTGTCTATATTGTACATGCCTATTATCTGGAGGCGGAAGATCCCCTGGACGTCATCGCCACAACCCAGTACGGCGTCCGGATCGATGCCGCCGTGGAACACGAAAACCTGTGTGCCTGCCAGTTCCATCCGGAGAAAAGCGAGCAGGTCGGCATGCAGATCCTGCGCAATTTCCTGATGTGAATACAGGTATTAAAGAATTCTCAGGAGGAAATACTTTCATGCTCACGAAACGAATCATACCCTGCCTCGATGTCAACAAGGGCAGAGTGGTCAAAGGAATCAATTTTGTCTCGCTCCGGGATGCCGGAGACCCTGTGGAGGCGGGAGAAGCCTATTCAAAAGCAGGGGCGGATGAACTGGTCTTTCTGGATATCACCGCGACGAGCGATGCGCGCGCAACTGTAGCCGACATGGTCCGCCGGGTCGCGGAGCGGGTCTTCATCCCTTTTACCGTGGGCGGAGGCATCCGGACGACCGATGATATGCGTGCGATCCTGCGCGAGGGAGCCGATAAGATCTCCATCAACTCGGCAGCCATCAACCGGCCGGCCCTGATCGCAGAGGGGGCCGAACGATTCGGCAGCCAGTGCATCGTCGTCGCCATCGATGCGCGGCGCCGGCCTTCCGGCGAGGGCTGGACGATCTACCGCAGCGGCGGACGGATCGATACCGGGATCGACGCGGTGGAGTGGGCCGTCCGGGCCCAGGAACTGGGAGCCGGAGAGATCCTCCTCACCAGCATGGACGGCGACGGAACAAAAAACGGCTATGACCTGGCCCTGACAAGAGCCATCTCCGATGCCGTGAAGATCCCCGTGATCGCCTCCGGCGGTGCCGGCACCCTGGAGCACTTCCGGGAGGCTCTGACAGAAGGCGGAGCGGATGCGGCCCTTGCGGCCTCTCTGTTCCACTTCAAGGAGCTGGAGATCAGGGAGGTCAAGGAATACCTGCACGGCTGCGGGATCCCGGTCCGCCTGTGACCGGCAGCTTTTTGCGGATCTTTCACCAAAAACCTGATCTTCATCGCGAAACCGTACCCATGATGAAGCGGGTTTTCCTTTTGCGCACCTGTCCCACGGCTGAATCCGCTGGGTTCTGCGCGATGAAGAATAAACTGCATTTGATCGAAACAGAAAGGAAACAGGAAACAGCTATGGCAAAAAACACACAGGATGCTTCAGCTGCTCTGCATGATACGCAGACGGCGTTCACGCTCTATACCCTGGAACCCGCCGACGTTTTTCACTATTTCCGCGAGATCGCCGCGATTCCCCACGGTTCCTTCCACACAGAAAAGCTCAGCGACTATCTGGAAGCCTTCGCAAAAGACAGGGGTCTTCCCTGTGTGCGGGATGAGATGGGCAATCTGATCATCACCCGCCCCGCGCCCGAGGGCCTGGAGGCCTGTGCCCCCATCGCCCTGCAGGGCCACATCGATATGGTCTGTGAAAAAGAAGCCTCCAATGACATCGATATGACGACACAGGCCATCGAGCTTCACGTCGACGGAGACTGGCTCCTGGCGGACCGCACGACGCTCGGCGGAGACGACGGCATCGCAGTCGCGATGATGCTCGCCCTGCTCGATGACCAGACCCTCCGCTGCCCGCCGCTGGAATGCATCTTTACAGTGGATGAGGAAGTGGGACTTCTGGGCGCGGAGGCGATCGATCTTTCCAGTCTGCAGAGCCGCAGAATGATCAACCTCGACTCCGAGGAGGAGGGGATCCTGACTGCCGGATGTGCCGGCGGGGCGGAAGAGATCTGCTCCCTTCCCGGACGGCGGCGCGAAAAGAGCGGCCGGGTCCTGGAGATCGCCGTCAGCGGCCTGCGCGGCGGCCACTCCGGAGAATCCATCGGCAGAGGCCGGGCGAACGCGGACCTCCTCCTGGCGCGGCTCCTTTTTGTCCTCTCTAAAGACTTTAAATATAATCTCGTCAGCTTCAACGGAGGCAGCCGCGACAACGCGATCCCGCGGGATGCCCGCGCCGAGATCCTCTTTACGGGCAAGGTGAAACGGAAAAAGGTCAATGCCGTCATCGATGGCTTTAAAGAGGATATCCGCAAAGAATACAGCGCCACGGATCCCGATATCCGGATCAGGACCGTCTGGCCGGAAAAAGAGGACACCGTCAAGGGAGAAGAGCTGCGCATCGCTTTTACCGGAAAAGACACCCTGCGGATGATACAGTTTCTGATGGCCCTGCCAAACGGCGTCATCGAGTACTCCCCGGACTATCCGGGACTTCCCCAGACTTCCCTGAGCCTGGGCATCGTTAAGACCCTGGCGGACGGCATGCGGACCCATTCCCTGGTCCGGAGCAATATCAACTCGCAGAAGCAGTACATCATGGACCGGATCGAATGTATCGCTGCCCGGTTCGGTGCCTCCGTCGAGACAAACGGCGCCTATCCCGGCTGGGAATACCTGCGCCAGTCTGCTTTCCGCGATCTCGCCACGGATATCTACCGGCAGGTGACCGGCAGAGAGATCGCCGTCAGCGTGACGCACGGCGGCCTGGAGTGCGGCCTGCTCACTGCGAAGGTCCCCGGCCTGGACTGCATCTCGATCGGTCCCGATATGAGAGAGATCCACACACCCGCGGAGCGCCTTTGCATCTCCTCGACCGCCCGTCTCTATAAGTACCTGCGCGCACTGCTGGAAGCCTGCGCAAAATAATGCCCTCGACTTCATAGTATCAGTAGTCACGGGCAGTGCGCGATGAAGCAAGTTTCCTATTTTGGGTGCGTATCCCACGACTGAAGTCACGGATATTGCGCGATGAAGAATAAAAGGAGTACAGATATGGCGGCGATCAGCGGCGACTGGCTGGAGGCCCTCCGGCCTGAATTTTCCAAACCCTATTACAGGGAACTCTTTTCCTTCGTGCAGGAGGAGTACCGCACCAGAGTGATCTATCCGCCTGCCCGGGACCTTTTCAATGCCCTGCATGAGACGCCCCTGAAAAGTGTCCGTGCGGTCATCCTGGGGCAGGATCCCTACCACGGAGAGGGGCAGGCCCACGGTATGTGCTTTTCCGTCCGTCCAGGCTGCCCGCCGCCGCCCTCCCTGGTCAACATCTTCCGCGAACTCCACGACGATCTGGGCTGTTATGAACCGGACAACGGGTACCTGCTCAAATGGGCTAAACAGGGCGTGCTGCTCCTCAATACAGTCCTCACCGTGCGTGCCCACGAGGCCAATTCCCACCGGGGACGGGGCTGGGAGCAGTTTACGGACGCCGTCCTGCGCGCTGTGAGTGACCAGGACCGTCCCGTCGTCTACATGCTTTGGGGGAGTCCTGCCCAGGCAAAAGCCTCCCTGGTCCACAACTCCCGCCACCTGATCCTGCGCGCCCCGCATCCCAGCCCCCTGTCCGCCTACCGGGGCTTTTTCGGCTGCCGGCATTTCAGCAAATGCAATGCCTTCCTGGAAAAAAACGGCCTGCCCCCGATCGACTGGCAGATCGATAATCTGTCCTGAGAGCAGGGAATCCCTGTTGATCCCCCGGCGGCTGCAAAAAGCACCTTTTCCCGGCGTACTGTCCGTTGCAGTTGACGAAATCCGTATCCGTGTATACAATAATCTGATGATAGAATCCAAATGTTTCCATCTTTGCGGACATTTGACGAGCGTACACGTAAAAACAGGAGGGCATGATTGGAAATATGAATAAAATACCCTATGTGACGAAAGAAAAGGCAGAGGAGATCGCACGGCAGTATCCCACCCCCTTTTATCTCTACGACGAAAAGGGGATCCGGGACAATGCGCAGGCCGTGAAGGAGGCATTTGCCTGGAATCCGGGCTTTCGCGAGTATTTCGCCGTGAAGGCCACCCCCAATCCCTATATCATGGATATTTTCCGCGAATACGGATTCGGTTTCGACTGTTCCTCCATGACGGAACTGATGCTCTCCAATGCTGTGGGGGCAAAGGGACAGGAGATCATGTTCTCCTCCAACGATACACCGGCGGAAGAGTATGCGTATGCTGCAGAGCTTGGCGCCGTCATCAACCTGGATGACATCACGCACATCCCCTTCCTGGAGAAGATCCTCGACGGAAAGTTCCCGGAGACCATGTCGCTCCGCTACAATCCCGGCGGCGTCTTCCAGATGAGCAACGGCATCATGGACAATCCCGGCGACTCCAAATACGGCTTTACGAAGGCCCAGCTTTTTGAGGGCTACCGGATCCTCCGTGACAGGGGCGTGAAGCATTTCGGTCTGCATGCCTTCCTCGCCTCCAACACGGTGACCAATGACTACTATCCCGAGCTTGCGGGGCGCCTTTTTGCGCTCGCCGCGGAAGTTCAGAAAGAACTCGGCATCCATTTTGCCTTTATCAACCTGTCCGGCGGCGTCGGGATCCCCTACCGCAAGAGCGAGATGCCCAATGATATCCGTGTGATCGGAGAGGGCGTCCGCGAGAAATACGAACGCATCCTGGTTCCCGCCGGGATGGGAGATGTCGCGATCTACACCGAGATGGGCCGCTTCATGCTGGCCCCCTACGGGGCCCTCGTGACCCGGGCTATCCACTCCAAGCACATCTACAAGGAGTACATCGGCGTGGACGCCTGCGCCGCGAACCTGATGCGGCCGGCCATGTACGGTGCCTATCACCACATTACCGTGCTGGGCAAGGAAGATGCCATCTGTGACCACACCTATGACGTCGTCGGCTCCCTGTGTGAAAACAACGACAAATTTGCCGTTGACCGCGAGCTCCCCCGGATCGACCGCGGTGACCTCCTCTTTATCCACGATGCCGGCGCCCACGGCTTTGCGATGGGATACAACTACAACGGCCGCCTGTGGAGTGCGGAGCTGCTTCTGAAGACAGACGGCAGCGTGCAGCAGATCCGCCGCCCCCAGGAACCCCGTGACTATTTCGCGACCCTGGACCAGACCCCCTACTATGCGAGGATGTTCCCTGAAAAACAGGAATAAACAAATCTGCAGAGTCTGCAGATCTACGGCGGGTCATGGAAAGCCATATGAAATAATGAAAAAGAGGCAGGCAGACCGTCTGCCTCTTTTCTTTTGTGTGGCAGCATCTGTATTTGTGCTTTATAATACCAACATAGATCGAATACTTTACCCCTTTATGAATGGAGGTCCGGATGAAATACTGGAAAAAAATAACAGCCGCCGCAATGACAGCCTTCCTCATTTCCACAGGCTTTGCGGGTCCATCTTCCCCTTCTGCAGGCGGACTTGTCATGAACATTCAGGCAGCTTCTTCTGAGGAGTCCGGACGGGAAGACCCTCTCCTGAAGACGGAAGACATGTCCCCTGCCTCTGAAGATACCGCACAGGCAGAGTCTGCGCAGACAGATGCCGTGCAGGCAGCAGAAGCTGCACAGGCAGAGACGTCTGCGGAGGATGCTCCTTCCGCAGAAAGCACACCGGCGGAGACGTCCGCGGAGGATGCTCCTTCCGCAGAAAGCACACAGGCAGAGACGTCTGCGGAGGATGCTCCTTCCGCAGAAAGCACACAGGCGGAGACGTCTGCGGAGGATGCCCCTTTTGCAGAAAGCACTCAGGCAGAGGAACAGCAGGCGCAGGAAGCCCCTGCAGATCCCGAGATCCCGGCACAGGCAGAGACCCCGGACCCGAACGACGGATCCTCTGCGGAAAAAGACACCGGCAGTGCTTCAGACAAGGACAATGCGGGCCGGGCAGAAGCGGGGGAATCCCATTATGAAAGCGGCTCCGGATGGGAAGCGGAATCCCCGGCAGAGGGGCCCGCTCCGGCCGGAGAGACCCCGGAGGATGCTCTGGATGCCCTTCCGGACGGCCTGATCGCCGAGGAGGAAGGCGAAGAGGAGGACCTTGTACCGGTTCAGTCAGGCAGCCCCGACACGGACAATGACGCGCTTTTCGCCTCCTATGTCAACCGGGAGCTGCAGTTTGCGGACAGCTATGCGCCTGCGCAGCCGCAGCCGGCGCAGAATCTTTTAAAATCCCCCCTGAAACGAAGTCTCGCCGCGTCGAGGCGGCTGAACGAATACAACAGGGCCGTCTACAACCGGCTTCTTGAAAAAATTCAGATGGTGGCTTCCGGGGATCTCACCTATACGGAATTTGTCCTGACCACGGACGATGTCGGCGTGACCGACCTTAAGTGGACCGCGGAGGACCTGGGGGTCGATTCGATCCTGGTGACAGACGAAGCGGGAACGCTCAGGATCAACCCGGCCGCGACGCAGGCGCTGAAGGCGCTACTGGGCTACAGCTTTGAGGAGATCAACAAAGCCCTGCTGGCTGACTGCCCCTATGATCTGTACTGGTATGACAAGACGGCGAGCTCCACGGCGAACGGTTTTTCCTATACCGCCTATAAATCGGAAGACAGCTGCTACCTGAAGCTGACAAAGACCTATACCTTCCGTTTCCCCGTTTCAGCCGATTACTCTCTGAGCGGGGAAAGCGGCACCTATGAGGTGAACCCCGATACGGGCTCCTCCGTAAAAGAGGCCTGTGTCAATGCCCACGCCATCGTGGACCAGTATAAAGACTGCACCGATCTCGAGAAGCTCGACGCCTACAGAAGGGAGATCTGTGCGCGCACCAGCTATAATAACACCGCCGCCTCTTCCTCTGCCGTCCCTTATGGCGACCCCTGGCAGCTGATCTGGGCCTTGGACGATGACCGCGAAAACCAGGTCGTCTGCGAGGGGTATTCGAAGGCTTTCCAGTATCTCTGTGACCTGAGCGATTTCCGGGAGGATTCTGTGGAATGTATCTCGGTGACAGGTTATCTGGGAAAGAACCTGTCCTATATAAGGGAGCTGGTCGCAGCGGATGATAAGGCAGGGCTGCGGTCTTACGGCCATATGTGGAATATCGTCACGCTGCAGGACGGCGGGAGGTACCTGGTCGATCTGACCAACTGCGATGGCAGCAACATGGGTTCCGGAAACAGCGGGCGGGACCTCTTCCTGGTCGGCACCGACGGCCAGGTCACCCCCAGGGGATATGCGGTCGGGACCGCGGAGACGGGCTACGTCCTCTATACCTCCAGAGGCAGCACGGGATACGCCTATGACGCCGGCTCCTTTGACCGGTTTGGTAAAGAGGCGCTGGAGCTGGCGGACGGCAGGATCTCTGCAGAAGACTGGTACGCGGATGGCCACACACACGTCTATATTCCTTTTGAAGAGCTTCTGCCCACCTGCACCCATAAGGGCCACAGCAGCGGAAAGCAATGCGCGGTCTGCGATGCGTTCGAAGGCAGTGTCGTCGAATATCCCCTGACCGGCCACACTCCCGGGGCCTGGCAGGTGACTTCGGCCCCCACCTATGAGAAGGAGGGGACCGAGACGGCTTCCTGTACCGTATGCGGGCAGAAGCTGTCCAGGCAGGTGGCAAAGCTGGTCGGTGTGACCGGTGTCTTTCTGGACAAGAACACCCTGACCATGGAATCCGGCAGCACACAGACGCTCATGGCAGAGGTCCTGCCGGAAAATGCACATGATAAGTCCCTGACATGGACCTCCGACAATACGGAGACCGCGCAGGTCTCCGCCTCCGGTACCGTCACTGCAAAGAATACGGGAACCGCCCGCATTACGGCCAGGTCAGTCAACGGCAGTCAGGAGCAGACCGCAGTCTGTACAATAGAAGTCACGCCCCAGGACCTCTCCGGCGCCCTTCTCACTTTTCCGGAAAAAGTCCCGGTCTACTCCGGTTCCCCACAGACTCCGGAAATCACCGTGAAGGACAGGTTCGGAAACACGCTCACGGAAAAGAAAGACTACCTGATCCGCTACGATTCCAACATCCATGCGGGCGCCGGTACGGCCTCCGTCGAGATCACAGGCATCAACAATTATACAGGGACAGCAGTAAAAGCTTTTTCCATTGAAAAAGCCGCGCAGCCCCTCAAGGCAGGGGCGGCTCCGGTAAAGCTCCAGGCAGGGACATCGACAGCCGTCACTGTCAGCGGGGCTAAGGGCCGGGTCACCTACACCAGCAGTGCACCTGCCGTTGCCGCCGTCAGTGCAGCCGGCAGGATCACTGCAAAGAAACCCGGCACGGTCGTGATCACAGTCACCGCCGCCGCGACCGCTGACTACAAAAAAGCACAAAAAGATATCCCGATCACGGTCACCTCTGTCCCTCTGACGGAAAAGAGGATCACCGTCTCCCTGGCCGGCACCGGTCTGGTCTACAGGGGCTCCGCACACAGGCCTTCAGTGACCGTCAGGGACAATGGAAAGACGCTCAGGTCCGGGACAGACTATGTCGTCACCTATAAAAACAATCTCAACGCCGGAAAAGCCTCTGCCCTGATCACCGGAAAGGGCATCTACAGCGGGACAAGGACCCTGGGCTTTACGATCAGCCGCGCCTCTGTCCGGAATGCGGCAGTCTCCGGGGTCCGGACAGTGGTCTGGACAGGAAGCCCCAGGACCCTTTCCCTGGCCGTCCGGCTGGGAACCGCCGCGCTGAAAAAGGGAACGGATTACACCGTGGTCTATCAGAACAATAAAAAAGTCGGCAGAGCATCCGTCACGATCTACGGAAAGGGAAATTACTGCGGCAGCACCACGGCAGCCTTTACGATCAATCCGAAAGGAACGACGATCTCCGCCCTGACAGGCACACGGAAATCTCTCCGCGTCAATTGGAGGAAGCAGCCGGATGAGATCACCGGTTACCAGATCCAGTACAGCAGCAACGGCTTTAAGACAAACGCCATCCGCCAGGTGACCGGAAAGACCGTCTCCAATATACTGCTCACCTCTCTCAGGGAAAAGACAGTCTATTCCGTGCGGATCAGGACCTACAAGGTGTGCGGCAATGTGCGGTACTACTCGGCATGGAGCCCGGTGAAGAAAGTCAGGACAAAATAAGCGCACAGGCAGGCCAGGGGATCCGCGCTATAAGGACCTGTTGCAGGATACGGAAAACGACCAATACAAAAAAGGAGACTGTTTTGTGTAAAGTGAACCGGCGCCTCAAACGCCAGCTGGATTTTTCCCTCGAGATCGATAAGGAAAAAAATATCTTCCGCCAGACGCACCTGTCCGGACACGGGCGCCGCGAAAACGATGCCGAGCATGCCTGGCACATGTCGGTCATGGCCTATCTGCTGCGGGAATATGCCAACGAAGAAGTGGACATCGCCCGGGTGATGCTCATGTGCCTGCTCCACGATGTCGTGGAGATCGACGCCGGAGACACCTATGCCTACGACACGGAGGGCCTCGCGACCCAGAAGGAACGCGAGGACGCCGCGAAAGACCGCATCTATTCTCTCCTCCCCGAGGACCAGAAGCAGGAGCTCATCGCCCTCTTTGATGAATTCGAAGCCTGCGAGACCCCGGAAGCAAAGTATGCCCACGCCATGGACAACCTCCAGCCGCTCCTCCTGAATGATTCCAACGGGGGCGGAGACTGGCGGGACCATGCCGTGACCGCCAGCCAGATCTACGGCCGCCAGAGCAGGACCCGCCTGGGCTCCGAGACTCTGTTCGAGGTGACAGATGCGATCATCCGAAGGAACATAGAAAACGGTAACATCAAAAATGACATACGAGAAGTACAGCCGGATGAGAAATAAAAATACCATATTTTCTGAAACAGAAGAGTCCGCTGCCCTTGCCTTCACAGAACTGGTCGAAACGATCAGACAGCTGCGGGCACCCGACGGATGCCCCTGGGACCGCGCCCAGACACACGAATCTCTCAAAGCCGCCTGCATAGAGGAGGCTGCGGAAGTGGTCTGCGGCATCAATATTCTTTCCAAAACCGGAAAGAGTGACAGTCTGAAAGAGGAACTGGGCGACCTGCTCCTGCAGGTCCTGATGCACTCCCTGATCGCGGAGGAGGAGGGCTTCTTTACCCTGGAGGATGTCATTCACACCATTGACGAAAAGATGATCCGCCGTCACCCGCATGTGTTCCGGGAGACCGACGGCAAAGCGGCGGCTGAAAGCGCAGAAACAGACGGGACAGCCGTAAACAGGGCAATAATAAACGGCGCAGAAACAGACAGTGCAGAAATAGACGGTACAGAATCAGACAAGGCAGATATTGACGGGTCAGAATCAGACAAGGCAGATATTGACGGGTCAGAAATCACGCAGGAGACCCTGCTCGAAGACTGGAAGCAGATCAAGGCATGTGAAAAACAGGGCCGCGAATGGGAGGAACCCTACCTCTTTGAGGCTTTTACCGAAGCGGAGGCCCTGATCGATGTCGCGCGCAGGCGGAAAGAGGCGAACAGCTAGCAAAGTTTTTCAGAACTCTACTCAGATCAAAAAGTCAGTTTAAGATGCTTCGTGTTCCGGAAGGCGTTCACAGAAATTTTAACAAATTTGTTACAAGTTATGTTGAATTTATTAAGTCGATTGATTATAATCGTAAGGATGGCATGGACCGGGAGTATCGGAAGGTCCATGTCCGGAATCTTTATCCTGCTTTTTGTGAGAGGAGCGATTATTTTTGATCAACAAGCATTTTCATCCCGGTAAAAAAACTCTTGCGGCGCGCCGCGTGGCAGGTCTGCTCATGTCCGGAGCAGCCGCCGTAGCAATGGCTGTTTCCGGTGCGGGTGCGGTCATGGTATCCGCAGCTTCCTGGCAGGAAAACGCCAACCGGATCTTTGAGTACCTGACACAGGATCTGGGCTATACGGAGGCTGCAGCCTGCGGCATCATGGCCAACATCCGCTGTGAATCCACCTTCAATCCGCAGGCATGGAATGCCGGCGGCGGAAGCTACGGCCTCTGCCAGTGGACCGGCGGCCGCTACAGCCGCCTTCGCAGCTGGTGCGGGTCCAACGGGTTTGATTATACGACGATCGAGGGGCAGCTGGCCTATCTCGAGTACGAGCTCAATGCACATTATCCCGGCGTGGAGGAGTATCTGCGGTCCGTGGACAACACAGCGGACGGCGCCTATGAGGCGGGGCAGTATTACTGCTACCATTTTGAAGCGCCTGCCAGCAGGGGGTCCGTGTCCGTGTACCGCGGCGGACTCGCCAAAGGGACTTTCTGGGAGACCTACCGCCCGGCCGAGTGGTACAAGGTGGACGGCGTCTGGCACTATATCCTGCGCGACGGCTCCTACCAGACCGACTGGCTGACGATCGAGAATCAAACTTTCTATCTCGACGAGGATGGAAAACGCATCACCGGCTGGCGCACGATCGACGGCGACCGCTACTATTTCGCGGATGACGGCGTCATGGTCACCGGATGGCAGAAAATCGACGGAAAGAGCTACTACTTCGGGCAGGACGGTTCTCTGGTGACCGGGCTCGTCCACAGCGGCGATGACTGGTTCCTTCTGGACCAGACGGGCAATGTACAGGCCAGCGCCGCCATGGAGGCCTTTGCACCGGTCTGGATCGCAGAGGCACAGGAACGCGACGCCGTGCTCGCGGAGACAGAGCCGGAGGAAACCGAAACACTTGCAGCCGCATCACAGGAGTCCCCGTCCGCATCACAGGACGCCCCGGAACAGGAAACTGCCGAAACTTCTTTCCTGGTTGCAGCCGGATCAGAGACCGGTACAGCCGGAACGACCGTTTCCGGGATCCTGCATGGAGAGGGCGCATCTGAAGCACCCGCTGACCAGCCCACGACTGCAGGCACGACAACAGCTCCGACGGCCATAGAGGCCCTTCAGCAGGCTGCAAATAAGGCTGCCGGAAGGACGGAAGAAACAGAGACCGCATCCGCGTCTGCACATGCCGTTTCCGCCATGACGGAGGAAGCTGCGACCATGGCTGTTGCCGAAGCACTCGCATCGGCCGCGAACGCGACCAGCACAGCAGTACCTGCAATGCCGGAGTCCGGTGACGCCGCATCTTCCCATAATACTTCCCGGGATGAAGGCCCTTCTGCGGAAGACAGGGAAGAGGCTTCTACAGATCTGTCCTCTGCAGAAAGCAGAGACCAAGATCATTCGGATAACACAGAAGAGACTCCCGCGGCAGATCCACAGGAAACGGAGAGTGCTTCCTTTGCCTCCGCAGCAAAAGCCATGCTGGCTGCTGCCCAGACCCTGCAGGAAAACAATGGATCAAATGCATCTTTTGCAGATGACCAGCAGGAAGAACAGCTTTCAGATACTGCTGTGAAAACAGAAGAGGAGGAGACAGAAGATTCTCCTGCCTCCATGGAGGAGGAAACAGAAGAGCATTCGGACGCTGCATCCTCTGAGGAGGAAAATGCGGATCATTCTGATTCCGGGGATGACGGGGAAGAAAACACAGACCAGGCAGACTCTGCAGAGTCTGAGGAAGAAGATACGGACCAGGCAGATTCAGGGGACTCTGAGGAAGAAGCTGCTGACCAGACAGATTCTGCGGATTCTGAAGAAGGGGATTCAAAGCAGGCAGACTCTGCATCAGTGGATTCTGATTCAGCAGACGAAAATGCCAGGGAGAGTGAAACTCTGCGAATCCACTTCATCTGGGTAGAAAACTACGAAAAAGACCGGGAGAAGGAAAAGGGAAAGGGCTTTGAAAAGGAGATCCCTTCCGTCTCCCTCGATGAGATCGATGACCTTGTCTCGATTCTTCATGACAGGGACCTCCTGCTCGCAGAGGACCGGCAGGGAACTGACATCACTTCTGAAGTGACTGCTGATTTTGATGAAGAAGTCAGCAGGCCCGGTGATTATACAGTTACCTTCAAGGTTAAGCACGACGGTGAAACCCTTGAAAAGGAGACGACCATCCATGTCGTCAAATAATAGTCTATACTCTAAAAGGACTATAATTGGTAATCATTCAGCACCTGCAATCCCGGGCTGACAGAGGCGCGGGGTGCTGAACAGATACCAATATTGAAACAAATAAATGCAGGCTGTACTCCAAAACGACAGCCTGCATTTATTTATCTCATCAAAACAGCTACTAAAATATATCACATTTCTATCACATTTATTGATCTTATCTTCAACTCATTTTTTTGCGCCCAGAAGTGCCTGCAGCAGTGCTGTGCCGTCGATCGCGGCATTGCCATCTGCATCCTTAGCATCCTTCTTTTCATTTTTCCCGGCTCCTCCGAACAAAGCTCCGAAAATACCGGAACCTGCGAGGCCTGTAAGGGAAGGCGCCTGTCCAGCGGCAGGTTTTGCAGCGCTGCTGCCTGCGGCAGCTTCAGAGACGCCGCTCATCAAGGCCGGGGCAATAATGGAAAGTACCTTGTGGATCTGTGAGGAATCCAATCCGGTCTGGGCAGCCAGATCCTGCGTCACTTTTCCTTCATTCTTGCCAAGAATGTGACCGATGATCTTGCCTCCGTCCTCCTCATCCGCATCGTCGAGCTGCTGGTCCATACCCTTCTTATTCGTATGCTGGGAAAGAGCTCCAAGCAGTGACTGCGCACCAGTACCCGATGATGCATTTTTCGTCATGTACTTGAGCAGAAGAGGGATCGCGAGCGCCATCAGCTTTTTGATCTGTTTATCCGACAGACCTGTCTTGCCGGCAACAGAACCGACAGAAGACTGAGATGTCATAGCGCCTAATAGTAATTGCAGCAGATTCATGTTTTCACCTCCCATTGAGCAGAAAAACTGTTTATCGCCGTGGGTTCGGGGCTTTTGACCCTGCTATCATATTGATTGTATCACACATTTCTTGTATTTGTCCCTTTAACTTTGATTATTATCCCTATTCAGATTTTTGAGAAAAATATTCTTATCTGCCATTAACTATTCGTTAAAGATGCCTTTTGCGAATAAATAGAACAAGGACTCTGCGGCCAGTTTTCTGCTTTTCCGCCGAAATTCACCGTCTGTCACCGGATGGCTCCTGCCCGGTCAGACGGTGAATTCTCTGTTTTCTGAAGATTTTCTGCAGATTTTTATTCAGATAAAAAGCCCCGGAAACACTTTGTGATCTGTTTCCGGGGCTTTTTCTATTCTTTTCTGTTATCATCAGTCCTCGATCACGCGGGTCGCCCAGACGGCGTCGCGGTTGCCGATCGGTGTCGCGATGATGCCGCGGTCCTCGCTGTAGGCCTCGATGGTCATGCCGTCGCCCGCATACAGAGCTACGTGATAGACATAGCCGTTGGCCGCAAAGAAAATCAGGTCGCCGGGCGCGGCGTCACTGATCGGGATCTGTGTGCCGTACCTGGACTGGGCGTCAGCGACACGCGGAATGTTGTATCCGAACATGGAATACAGGGTCTGGACAAAGCCGGAGCAGTCCGCGCCGTAGGTCAGGGATGTTCCGCCCCAGACATAGGGATTGCCGATGCACTCCGCGGCGATCTGGACGATCTCCGTACGGATATCGCTGTAGGCGACGCCGTCACGGACAGAATTCAGCGTGTAATACAGGGCTGCGTTGTCCGAAGGCTCGACAAGCTGTTCTGCAGTGGCCATGGAGGCCTCGCCGTTCTCCGCGACGATCTTCTTGGCGGCGGATCCTGTGGTCAGATCCGACCTGCGCGCAAAGCCGCGCACATTGCCGGATTCCGCATAGACCCACTCCTCATTGACCGGCATGATCACATAGGCGAGATTGCCCGCGGCAAGATGCCCGATCTCACGGGCGCCTTCACTGGCTTCCTCCAGAATTGAAGCATCCGTCTCCGCGACCGCATAGCTCTTGTCAACGACCGTGGATTTGGTCGTGCACCGCTTGTAGGTAAATGCGGCATTCTCTCCCGCAGGGACAGTTTCCTGCGCGAACATGAGCAGGTCTTCTGCGTGGAGTGTCTCCCCTGTAAGTTCACCGAGTGTCTCGAGTTTTTCCTGCAGGTCTGCCAGAACAGCGTCCGCGTCCTTCCCCTGGAGAATATCCTTTGCTTTTACAAAGCCGCGGACATTGCCGGATTCCACATAGAGCCAGCCGTCCTTCTCTTCGCTTAAGATATAGAGCGCGTCGTTCTCTGAGAAGGTGCCGACCTGCCTGGAGGCGCTCTTCATCTCCTCGTGGACCGCCTGTGCTCTGGCGGAAAAGGCCAGGTTCTTGTCGATCGTATAGAACCGGAAGTCATCACGGATGATCGACAGGCCTGAAACGATATTCTGGCCGGCGATCAACTGTTCGTTCGTCCCGCTGTAGTTGAGGGCCTGGTTATAACCGGTCGGGACTTCATCGGGATTGAGGGTCGTCTGACGGTCCTTGAGGTCCTTATCCTTGTCGTTCTTTCTGGTCGTTCCCTGCGGAACCGGGACATCGACAGGAGTCGTGTCCTCTACAGGCGTCTGTGCCGCCGCAGTATCCGCTGCAGGTGTCTGTGCCGCAGTTGTATCCGCTGCCTGTGTCTTATCTGTCGCTGCAGTCTGGTCTGTAGTCCGGGAAGCGCCGGTTCCTGCGGAAGCGCCTGAGGAAGAAGAACTGCTGTCAGCCGTGCCGGGGGCAGCAGTCTTTCCGGTATCAGTGGGTACAGGATCCGCCGTTGTTCCCGAACTGCCGCCTGCACTCTCCGAAGCTCCTGCACCTGACTGCGAACTGCCGGAAGAACTGCTGCCTGTGCCGCCTCCTCCGGAAGGCTCCGGGTCAGGCTCGG
>JAFWDM010000125.1 GCA_017513005.1 Lachnospiraceae bacterium | reverse complement strand
TCAAGAAGGGCATGGCCAAGGTTCAGGACGAGGAGAAACTCGCCGTGACCACCGGCTACTGGAACCTGTTCCGCTTCAACCCTGCAGGCGGTGCCAAGAAGTTCAGCCTTGACTCCAAGGCTCCTACAGGCGACTATCAGGGGTTCCTGAAGGGCGAGGTCCGTTACATGTCCCTGAAGAAAGCCAATCCGGCGAACGCAGAGAAGATGTATGCGGAGAACGAGGCCAATGCAAAGGCGAAGTTCGAGTACCTGAGCAAACTCGGTGCTCTGTACAACGAAGCATAATCCTTCATTCTGACATGTTTCACCAGGAGCGTAGGGCTTTGGCCCTTCGCTCCCGGGAACCCGGAAGGGATCGGCTCAAATGCTCCATTAGGGCGGAATTCTCAAAAACGGCATAAATAATCGACTTTGTGTCTTGACGGTCACAAAGAAAACCGTTATTATGTTCATTGCAAGCCACAGACTGTATCTACAGCCTGTGGCTTGTGTCAGGATAGGGGTTTTTAGTTTTAACTAACCTGGCTTTACATTTCTAAGCTTATTATTGAAAGGAGAACTTCAAAATGGCACGTGTTATTAATGATACCTGCATCAGCTGCGGCAGCTGCATCGAGTCCTGCCCCGTCGACGCTATTTCCCAGGGCGACACCCAGTACGTCATCGACGCTGACGCCTGCATCGACTGCGGCGCTTGCGAGAGCACATGTCCTACCGGCGCAATCTCTGAGGCATAATCTGTCTTACTGATCTGCGGACAGTCAGTATTACAGCCCTGTGGCTGCATGACTGACTAAGGGGAGTTCTTCTCCCCGCTTATTGATTAAATGGATGAAAACAGGCGGAAAGCAGCAGCTTTCCGCCTGTTTATATATGTAGAGCTAACGCGCTAAGTTTGCAAATTTTGTGAGCTGGGGCTGCCAGCTCAGTTCCACGGTGCCGATGGGGCCGTTTCGCTGTTTGGCAATGATGATCTCGGCGATTCCCTTTTTTTCGGAGTCTTCGTTGTAGTAGTCGTCGCGGTAGATGAACATGACCAGGTCTGCGTCCTGCTCGATGGCCCCGGATTCACGCAGGTCGGACAGCATGGGTCTGTGGTTGGGGCGGGATTCCACGGCACGGGAGAGCTGGGAGAGAGCAACAACGGGTATGTTGAGTTCTCTGGCCAGGGCCTTCAGCGACCGGGAAATGTCGGAGATCTCCTGTTGTCTGGAGTCTCCTCTTCTGCCGGATCCGCTCATCAGCTGGAGGTAGTCGATGATGATCATCTCCAGGCCGAATTCCAGCTTGTACTTGCGGCATTTCGATCGGAGTTCCGGGACGCTGATCGCCGGGGTGTCGTCGATGATCAGTCGGCTCTCGCCGATCTTTTCCGCGCTCTCGATCACTTCTGCCCATTCCGTCTCCGTCAGGTCGCCGATCCGGATCTTCTGGGCATCCACATGGGACTGCATGGCAAACATGCGGTTGACGAGCTGTTCCTTGGACATTTCCAGGGAGAAGATCGCGATGCATTTCTCTTCCCGCATTGTCAGGTATTCGGCAATATTGAGGACCAGGGCGGTCTTTCCCATGGAAGGTCTGGCGGCGATCAGGATGAAGTCCGCCGGCTGCAGTCCGGCGGTGCGGTTGTCCAGGTCTGTAAAGCCGGTGGACAGGCCGGTCACGCTTCCCTTGATCCTGGAGGCCTGCTCGATCTTGTTCATGGCGTTCATGACGATCTGATCGATCGGGACAAAATTGGAGGCAGTCCGCCGCTGGGAGATCTCAAAAATACGCCGCTCCGCCTTGTCCAGGAGCGTCTCCATCTCTTCGGTCTCTGCATAACAGTTTCCCGCGATCTCTTCATTCGCCCGGATCATGCTGCGCAGCAGGGATTTCTCCGCGACAATATTTGCATAGGATTTTATGTTTGCCGAGGAGGGGACCATGGCGATCAGCTCGCGGATCATTTCATCCGCGTAGAGCTCCGGAGGAAGATTCTTCTCCCGGAGTTTTGTCTGCAGGGTCACAGGGTCGATCGCCGTTCCCTTTCTCTGCATCTCGAGCATCGTCTGAAAGAGGATGCCGTTCTGTCTGGCATAGAAATCCTCTTCTTTGATGATCTCGGCGGCGATCTCCACCGCCTCCGGATCTATCAGCATGGATCCCAGCACGGAACGCTCCGCCTCCAGGCTGTGGGGCATCACCCTGCTGATCACATCATCCTGTGCCATAGATTACGCCTCCGATTATGCCTCCGTGACCTTCAGCATGAATTTTCCTGTCACCTGCGGGTGCAGGCGGATCGGGATCTCAAAGCTTCCAAAGGACTTGATCGGTTCTGCCAGCTGGATCTTTTTCTTGTCCAGCTCCAGGCCGTGCTGCTTCTTCGCCTCCTGGGCGATCTCCTTGGCGCTCACAGAACCGAATACACGACCGCCCTCGCCGGCTTTCATCTTCACAACGACTGTGACCTTCTCCAGATCCTGCGCGAGCTTCTGCGCTTCCGCAAGGCGGGCCGCCGCCTCCTTCGCCTCCCGCTGTTTCTTCAGTTTCAGGTCATTTTTATTTTTATCATTGGCCTCAACGCCCAGCTTTTTGGGGATGACAAAATTGCGGGCATATCCGTCGTTGACATTGACGATATCGCCCTCTTTTCCGAGAGACTTCACATCCTGTAAAAGTATCACTTTCATAACTCGTTCCTCCTGTTGAATCTCCTGTC
This sequence comes from Lachnospiraceae bacterium, assembly GCA_017513005.1. Classification (GTDB taxonomy): domain Bacteria; phylum Bacillota; class Clostridia; order Lachnospirales; family Lachnospiraceae; genus CAG-791. Next base: position 45,052 of record JAFWDM010000125.1, on the reverse strand, counting down.
TTATGTGATCAGCCGGACGGCAGGCGGCATCATACGTCGATCTCACCTTCCTCGATCAGCTGCTCGATAACTTCTTTTACCTTTGCGATCGCTTCGTCCGGCGTCGCATCCGACATCTGGCAGCCGGCCATATTGATATGACCCCCGCCGCCCATGTGTTCCATGATCAGCTGCACGTTTACCTCATCGATCGAACGCGCACTGATAAAGATCTGCCCGTTATACCGGGTCATGACAAAGCTGGCCTTGACCCCGTCAATATTCAGCAGCTGATTCGCCGCCTGTGCACCCACCACGGTAGGGCTTCTGAGTCCCTCCCCCTGGCACACGGAAAATGCGAAGACATCCCGGTAGATCTCCGCCTGTGATACTGCGTCAGCTCTCGCCTTGTACTCCACTGCCTCCTCCCGGAAGAGTTTGCGTACGCGGACGACATCCGCGCCGCTCCGCCGCAGGAAGGCGGCGGCTTCAAAGGTGCGGACACCGGCTTTATTGACGAATCCGTCCGTATCCACCACGATCCCGCCGTACATCGCGTCCGCCTCCTCGGGACGAAGACGGATATTTTCCCCGGTATACTGCACGATCTCCGCCACCATCTCACAGGCGGAGGATGCATAGGCTTCCACATACGACAGGGTAGCCCCTTCTATGACATCCTTTCCCGTGCGATGATGATCGAGTACAACGATGGACTTACACCTGGTCAGCAGTTCCGGGCACTCCGTCCTCGCAGGGATATTGACATCCACGACCACAACACAGGCATTATCGGTGACCATTTCCACCGCCTGCTGGCTGGTGATGATAAAATCGCTTCCATATTCCGGGTTGTTTTCAAACAGACGGAGGATCTGTACGATGGAGATCGTCCGTTCATTGATAACGATGTGCGCACTCTTTCCCATCGTCTTTGCGATCCGGTAGATCCCGACCGCAGCCCCGAAGCTGTCCGGGTCTCCCAGCTTATGTCCCATGATGAAGACCGCATCCCGGACCCGGATAATCTCCTTGAGGGCCTGGGCCTTGACACGGGCCTTGACACGGGTATTCTTTTCGATCTGCCGGGTCTTGCCGCCGTAATAGATGACATTGTCCGGTGACTTGACGACCGCCTGGTCTCCTCCGCGCCCCAGGGCCAGGTCCACGGCATTGCGGGCAAATTCATAATTCTGGGTATAGGCGAGGCCGTCCAGGCCGAATCCCAGACTGAGCGTCACTGCCATCTCGTTCCCGATATTGACCTTCTTGACATCCTCCAGGATGTCAAAGTGCGACTCCTGCAGCTCATGCAGGGATTTTTTCCGGAGGATGACCAGGTACTTGTCCTTCTCGATCTTGCTGCAGATCCCGTCTATGCTGCTGATATATTGATTGACCTTTCGATCGATCAGAGCGACCAGAAGAGCCTTTTTGACTTCGTCGATCGTGTCGATGACCTCATCATAATTGTCGATGTAAAAAAGACCTGCGGCAAGGCTCTGATCGTCCACCTCCTGCACAGCGAGCTGCACCGCCGTATTATCGACCAGGCAGAGAGAGAAAATGTGGCCGCTCACCTGGTCCCCGAACATGACCTCGCTCCCGGTCAGATGGTCCGCCGCGATCCTGCGCAGCTGGGCGGAGTAATGATTTCCGATCAGGTCCACGGGAACCTTCACAAGTTTATCATCGGCGGGAAAAACATCTCTTGTCAGAGGACTGATCACTGTCGACACAGGACGGCTGTAGCTCCGGTCTTTGTGGATCGTCTGTTCGAAAGCAGGATTCATCCACAGAAAATGTCCCCCTTCGTCGAGGATCGCGTAAGGCAGGTCCAGTTCCTCCAGCAGCATGTCCTCCAGCTCATGAAACTCTCTGGCATAGGAGGACAGCTCCTTTCTGTAGATTGCCCGGCTGTTGACAAAGGCGAGGGCCATGACGACCGTATAGATCACACAGATCAGGGAGAGGGCCGCAAAAGACCTCCAGTCAAAGAACAGGATGAGGAGGTCTGTCACCCACAGAAGGATCCCCAGGATCAGCGCGATCCAGAAATAACCGAAAATACGGCCTTTGTGCCTCATTCCGGTTCCCTGTGCCTCTCCGTATATATTATTTTCGGTGTCCGGTGAAAATGGGTCTACCGGCTCTGCCGTATGTTTCTTTTCCATATCCTACCTTCTTATGCCTGCCGCCCGGTCCCAAGGCCTGTACGGCCCGGTCCGCCCGGCACGCCTTCATCCTTCAAAGCGCAGGACTCGCGGGCGAGTCGCAGATATTCCTCTCAACGGGTCTCTCTCTCCTTCATCTGCCGGTCCAGCCAGGCTGCCGCCTGCTGCATCCCCTCCTCCGAAAAAGGGAAGTCCTGCACTGTTTTATCTTCTTCCGCCGCGGCGGCATAGCCCAAGGGTCCCGGCCAGAGCACGACGCGCAGAGAAGCCTCGCCGCGCTTTTCCGGCGGCGTAAAGTGAACGTTCTCGAGCGGTTCCCTAGCAATGCGGAAGCGCAGGTCTTTCCAGCTCCCGTAATATGCTTCTCCGTATTCATAGTGGACGAAAGGAAAAAGGTCCTCTCTTCTGATATAAGTATCTTTCATAGTATGATATTAATGGCCAAAGTGCTGTCAAACAGTATACACCAAAACAGCGCGCTGCGGGGAAAGGGAGGGACCCTCCGCTGTCTATTCCACCAGTTCCGGCTTCAGTCCTGTATACAGCTGATAGTAGCGCTGCTTTTGTTCGAGCAGTTCCTCGTGTGTGCCCTGCTCTACGATGCGTCCCTGCTCCAGGACGATGATCAGGTCACTGTCCCTGATGGTGGACAGGCGGTGGGCGATCACAAAGGTCGTCCTCCCCTTCATCAGCTGGTCCATACCCGCCTGGACGATCTTCTCCGTCCTGGTATCGATGGAGCTGGTCGCCTCGTCAAGAATGAGCGCCGGCGGATCTGCGATCGCGGCGCGCGCGATGGCGAGGAGCTGACGCTGGCCCTGGGAGAGGTTGGCCCCGTCGCCGGTCAGCATGGTATCATATCCCTGCGGAAGGCGCCGGATAAAGCCGTCCGCATTGGCGAGCTCTGCTGTACGCACCACTTCTTCATCCGTGGCGTCGAGCTTTCCGTACCGGATATTCTCCCGGACAGTGTCGGAAAACAGGTGCGTATCCTGCAGGACGATCCCGAGCGACCTGCGCAGATCGCCTTTTTTGATCTTGTTGACATTGATGTTGTCGTAGCGGATCTTACCGTCCTGAATGTCATAGAAGCGGTTGATCAGGTTTGTGATCGTCGTCTTGCCGGCCCCGGTGGACCCGACGAGGGCGATCTTCATGCCGGGTTTTGCATGGATCCAGATATCGTGCAGGACCATCTTGTCGTCCCTGTAGCCGAAATCCACGCCGTTGAAGGTGATATCCCCTTCCAGTGCCTGATAGGTCGTCGTATCACTCGCCTTGTGGTAATGCTTCCAGGCCCACTGCCCGGTATGTTTTTGTGTCTCTACGATCTCCCCATTCTGATCCCTTTCACAGTTGACCAGCATGACATAGCCGTCGTCCGCCTCCGGTTCCGCGTCCATGAGCCGGAAAATGCGGTCTGCGCCCGCCAGTGCCATGATGATGCTGTTGAACTGCATGCTGACCTGGTTGATCGGCATGGAAAAGCCCCGGTTGAAGGACAGGAAGCTTGCGAGGGAGCCGACCGTGAAACCGGCGTAGGCATTGATCGCCAGGATGCCGCCCACGATCGCGCAGATGACATAGTTCGCATTTCCGAGCTGGCCGTTGACAGGCGCGATGATATTTGCGAATGCGTTCGCCCTTGACGCGCTCTGGAACAGCTCCTCATTGAGCCGGTCAAAGTCCCGGATCGCCTGCTTTTCATGGCAGAAAACCTTGACGACCTTTTCTCCGGTCATCGTCTCCTCGATGAAGCCGTTCAGCTTTCCGAGGTTCTGCTGCTGTGCCACGAAATTCCTTCCGGATACGGCGGTCACCCTTCCCGAAACGAACAGCATGATCCCGACCATGACGAGAGAGACGATGGTCAGGGGAACACTGAGTACCAGCATCATGGCCAGGATACTGGTGACCGTGATCAGGCTGTTCAGAAGCTGCGGCAGACTCTGACTCACCATCTGACGCAGGGTATCGATATCGTTCGTGTAGACGGACATGATATCCCCGTGTGCATGGGTGTCGAAATACTTGATCGGCAGGCTCTCCATGTGTTCAAAGAGCTCCGTACGCAGGCGCCGCATCGTCCCCTGGGTGACAAAAGCCATCGTGCGCGCCTGTGTATAGGCGGCGGCGATCCCGACCGCATAGAAGCATGCGACGCGCAGCATCGCCTGCATCAGCGGGGTAAAATCAGGGTTCGCCTGCCCCTGTTTCACCTGGTCCACCATCGGCGTGATGTAGGCGTCGATCAGTGTACGCGTGAACATCGTCCCCTGGACATTGGCCAGAACGGAGACCACGATGCAGACTGCCACCAGGACCAGGTGCAGTCCGTAAAAGCGAAAGATATAGGACAGGATCCTCCGCAGGATCTTCCCCGGATTCTCCACCTTCGGGCGCGGTCTGCCCCGCATCCCCCTCGGCCCGCCGCCGACTTCCTTGACATTTTCCTTTGCTGCCATGCTCTATCCTCTGTAACAGGTGCGTTTTTGCGCATCCTTTTTCTTCTTTTCAACAATGATGCTAAGGTCAAAAGGTGGTCATGTAACCCCCGTCTCTCGCTGTGCGCTCCCGCAAGCCTCCTGGCATTCGGATTCCACGGGGCCCCGTGTCCCCCGTCTGCCGGCCCGGTCGCTGCAAAACGCGTGCCAAAGGGCAGATATCATGCGGGCTTGTCGAAATCCGCATCCGCGCCGGCGCCGGTCTGGGATTCATATACTTCGCGATAGATCCGGTTGCCGGCGAGGAGCTCCTCGTGGGTCCCGAACCCATCGATACGGCCGTTGTCCATGACAATGATCCTGTCACAGTTCTGTACGCTGGATACCCGCTGGGCGATGATGAGACGGGTCGTGTCGGGGATCTCCTCCGCAAAGGCGCGTCGGATCTTTGCATCCGTCGCGGTATCCACGGCACTGGTGCTGTCGTCCAGGATCAGGATCTTCGGCTTTTTGAGCAGGGCCCGCGCGATACACAGGCGCTGTTTCTGGCCGCCGGAGACGTTCGTCCCTCCCTGCTCAATATAGGTATCGTAGCCCTCGGGCATTTTTTCTATAAATTCGTCCGCGCAGGCGAGCCTGCATGCGCGGCGGCATTCCTCGTCCGTGGCATTCTCGTCCCCCCAGCGGAGATTTTCGTAGATCGTTCCGGAAAAGAGCACATTTTTCTGCAGGACGACCGCCACCTGTCCGCGCAGGACATCCATGTCGTAGGCACGGACGTCGTGTCCGCCGACCAGGATCCGCCCCTGCGTGACGTCGTAGAGCCGGCTGACCAGATTGACCAGACTGGACTTGGCACTTCCGGTACCGCCGATGATCCCGATGCTCTCCCCGGAGCGGATATCCAGGTTCACATCCTTCAGGACGGGCTCCGCGCTCCCCGGATGGTAGGAAAAATCCACATCCTCAAACCGAATGCTGCCGTCCGGCACCTCCATGATCGGGTTTTCGGGATTGGTCAGAGAACTCTTTTCATTGATGACCTCCGCGATCCGGCGCGCGCTCGCCTCGGACATGGTGATCATGATGAAGATCATCGAGAGCATCATGAGGCTCATCAGGATGTTCATGCAGTAGGTCAGAAGGCTCATGAGGTTTCCGGTCGTCAGCGTATCCGAGACGATCATGTGGGCGCCGAACCAGCTGATCAGGAGGATGCAGGCGTAGACGATCATCATCATAAAGGGAGCGATACTCACGACCCGGAGTTCCGCGCGGATAAACATCTCGTAGATGTTTTCCGCCGCCTTCCGGAACTTGCTGTTCTCGTAGTCCTCACGCACATAGGCTTTTACCACCCGGATCGCGGAGACATTTTCCTGGACGCTCTCATTCATCTCGTCGTATTTTTCAAAGACACGCTTGAAATACCGCGTCGTCGTGGACATCATGAAGACCATGAAGACTGCCAGCACGGCGACCGCCGCAAGATAGATGCTCGCCAGGCGGGGACTGATGATAAAGGACATGACCATCGCCACGATCATCGTCGAAGGGGCGCGCATGGCCCTGCGCAGGATCATCATAAACGCGTTCTGGATATTAGTGACGTCCGTCGTCAGCCTGGTCACCAGGCTGGAAGTCGAGAAATGGTCGATATTTGAAAAGGAAAATGTCTGGATATTGTCATGCATCGCCTTGCGGAGGTTTCTGGCAAGCCCCGCGCCCGCGCGCGCCGCAAAAAAGCCTCCCAGGATACCTGCCGTAAGGCCCAGAAGGGCTACAACGACCATGACTCCGCCCGTCCGGATAATGTAGGAGACATCGCCCGCCATAACACCATTGTCGACGATCCGTCCCATCAGGATCGGAATGATCATCTCGCAGACTACCTCGCCGAGCATACAGACCGGCGTAAGGATGGCGACCTTCTTAAATTCCTTCACTTGTGCCAACAAAGTTCTGATCATATACTACCTGCTCTATATCAGACGGCAGCTGCCGATACCCGTTCCTGATCAGACGGCAGCTGTCAATACATGCTTTCTGTCATATCTCAAATCGCAGCGCAACAGTCGCTCACGAGCCTGCCCGCGTCGGTCGTGCAGCCCTGTCTGTCACAGCCGCGCCTATTCCTCATCCCTGTACAGGGATTCCACGGACAGACCCTCCAGCGGCTTGTAGCTGCCGATGGGATTTCCCCGCAGATCCAGATACTTCAGGGAAGTCAGGCCGGAGAGTGCCGTGATCTCCGTGATCTCATTGTTCTGCAGCTCCAGCGCGTTCAGAAGAGTCAGATTTTTCAGCGGTGTGATGTCCTGAATGAGGTTGTCGGAGAGATGCAGATTCTCCAGGGCCGTCAGGTCCTTCAGCGGAGTCAGGTCCTTCACCCGGTTGCTGCCCAGCATCAGCAGGTTCAGGTCCCGCATACCGGCGAGCACACTGATGTCTCCGACCTCATTGTCCCACAGATTGAGCTGGCGCATGTGGACCAGACCGGACAGGGGCGACAGGTCGGAAACGTCATCGCTGTAGAGGGTGAGGACTTCCAGGTTTGTCAGGCCGGACAGCGGCGTGATATCCTGCAGGTGATTTCCCCCCAGATGGAGGATCCCCAGGCTTTTGAGATTCTGCAGCGGCGTGATATCCGTGATCTCATTGTCCTCCAGATACAGCTGGGTCAGGCCTGTCAGCGTCGTGAGAGGGGTCAGGTTCTGGATCCTGTTTCCCTCCAGATACAGGCGCTGCAGGGAGGTCATATTCCTAAGCGGCAGGATATCCGTGATCTCGTTTTCATCCAGACACAGGCCCTCCAGCCGGGTCAGACCCTGCAGAGGCCGCAGATCGCTGATCCCGTTTCCGGTCAGGTCCACACTCAAAAGAGACGGGAAAGCAGACAGGACCGAAAGATCCTTCAACCCGGCATTGGAAAGGTCCAGGTACGTGACCGCCTCAAGATCCTTTGCGGTCAGCTCTCCCTCCGGGACTCCGGCGGCCGCGCGCACTGCCTGTTCCACTGCGGCGTTCTCCCATGCAGGGACCTGAAGCTCCGGAACGGACGCTGCATCCTGCGGCTTGTCCTGACCGGCCGGCCCGTTGCCATTTTCCTGCCCCGCATCCGGTTTCTCATCCTCTTTTTTCGGCTGCAGGAAGGAAAAACCACTGCCTGTAGAGGGATCCGGCATCCGCTTTACGATCTGCGGGATCAGAATACAGAGCAAAATGACGGGGATCACCGCCAGAGCCAGAAGCGGCAGAAGGCCGGTACGCTTTTTCTCCTTCTCCTCTCTGTCCTCGATCAGTCTGCCCTGTTTCTTTTTCCTTCTTCTGCGGGTGTCCGCACCGGTTCCCTGAAAATCCCGGTCAGAGTCCCGGTTCTTTCTCTTTTTTGTCTTCCCTGCTTTCTTTTTTTTCACGGGCTCCCGGGGATACTCCTCCTCTTCAAAGGATTCATCGAGTTCCTCCCATCCTTCCGGGTCCTCCACCGGCATGCCGCCTGTTTCGACATCCGTTCTGTCAAAGCCGTTTTTTTCATACTCTGCCCGCTCAGGACCCTGCTCCGTATCTGAAGTCCTGCTCCGGGGAACCGGTTCCATCCTCCGGGCCTCCTCTTCCCTAAGCTCCACAGTCTCTCCATATCTTTCTTCCCCGGAGAGCGGGATCGTCGTCGGTTCGGAATCAGCCGGACGTGCAGCTCGCCTGCTGCCGGAAGAGCGCCTCTCCGGATTTTCCCATTTTCTGCCGCCGAGCATGGGCACACTGTTATCTCGTCCGCAGCGGGGGCAGACCGGAATATCATCCGTCAGCTCTGCGCCGCAATATGTACAGTAGCGGATGTTCTCTGCCATTCTTCTGTCCTCCCCTCCACGTTTTTGTCCAGTAACTGCCGCTTTCATCAGCGTCACGTTTCATTATATCGTTTTGAAGCATATATATCAAATGGTAATAGCGAAGTGCGCCCTTGCGTCCGGCCTTTTTCGTGAAAAGTCGTGTGAATATCTGGAAAATACCGCAAAAACGTAAAAATACCCCGAGGTTTCATGCGGGTCTGCAGAGGAACGGACATAACGAGAAACACCCGGCAGCGGGATAAACTGCCGGGTGTTCCTCAAGGGATGTTACAAGATGCTTAGGGGGGTAATATATTAGCAAAGTGCGAAATTGCACTCCGGCTAATCCTTTTGAACAGGAGCTGTGCGGATTGCAGGACCCGCTTCCTAACTGCCTCAGACCTGCTTCAGACCTGCTTCCATGCTGCTTCAAATCTGTATTTCTCCTGTGTTGTTAATATATTAACATACTTTCCGCACAGCGTATAGATAATTTTTTGACAAAGATTTAGTCTTTTTTGACTTTCTGCTTGCGGCAGAAGCTGTGTTCCAGTATAATGACACGAAGCCTGCTGCGCAGGCTGACAAAAGGCACAGCGGGGCTGTCTGTTCCCTGCGATGAGGCAAACAGGAAAGAAAGGGAGACAAGAATCTATGCCTGCCGGCAATACCTACATTCCGAAATACGATCTGCTCAACAATACGCTCGCCATCGAATTCCGCACCTCCGAGGCCTATATCCCCGCCCACTGGCACTCGGCTCTGGAAATCATCTATCTGCTGGACGGACAGGCGGATATCACCGTGGAGGGCTCGACGCTCACCATGGTCAAGGGGGAATTCGCTGTCATTGACACGGGACGGATCCATGAGTACCACTGTCCCTCCGATTTCCGCCAGCTCATCATCCATATCGATGATGCCTGTATCTCTTCCTACATGGACAACCGCCGCAACTTCCAGATCCTGTGTGACCGCACAGAGCTCACGGAAGACCGGGTGGACCTCTATCTGGCGATCTGCGCATCTCTGGAGGAGCTTTCCCGCTACTGGATCTCCCGTCCGGAGGGATACCGGATCCTCTGCGAGTCCTTTGTCCTCCGCATCCTGTATGAACTGATCTCGCATTTTTCCATCCCCCTGTACCGCGATGACCTTCCCGAGCCTTCCAAGGAGCAGCGGCGTATCAGGGAGATCGTCACCTATATCGCCGAGAACTATGACAAGTCGATCTCTCTCGACGAAATTTCCGCCCGGTTCGGTCTGAGCAGCGAGTATTTCAGCAGGTTTTTTACCCGCAAGATCGGAATCCCCTTTAAAAAGCACCTGAACCAGGTCCGGCTCTCCCACATCTATCACGACCTGTGCGCCTCTGACACTCCGATCATGGAGATCGCAGACCGGCACGGATTTTCCAATTACAAGCTGTTCAACCGCATGTTCAAGGAGATCTACGGGACGACGCCGCGGGAGCTGCGAAGGCGCATTGCGCAGCTGCAGTAAGCGCCCGGCAGCAAACCACTCCGTACGGATCATCAAGCAGCTTCTGCTGCAGTCTGCGGAACAAAAAAGCACCCGGTCTGCGCAGGTGCTTTTTTATTCTTCAATTTCCTTTATTCAATTTTATTTTACCGGGTTCCAGCAGCGGACGAGATGTTCCCTGACGACAGGTGCCGCAGCTGTTGTTTCCGGACCGCTTCCGCCCGCTGCAGGGTCCCTGCCGGCATCCGGACGCCCCGCTGCAGTCCCCTGTCCGGCCGCTTCTTTTGCCGGATCCGGATCGGCATCCAGGCAGTCCTCCAGCCCGGGGCGGGTCTTGCAGGCCTCTGTCGCATACGGACAGCGGTGATAGAAATCACATCCCTCCGGCACTGCCTCGCGTCTGGTCTGCTCAAAGCTGTACTGACTGAGCTCATCCGACTCCTCGATCTCCGGGATGGCGGAGAGGAGCATCCTCGTATAGGGGTGGCGGGGGTTGTTGTAGAGGCTCTCCGCGTCTCCCTGTTCCACGATGCTGCCCCGGTACATGACAGCGATCCGGTCGCACAGATAGTAGACGACATTCAGGTTGTGGGAGATAAAGAGCATGGCGAAATCCTTGCGCTCGTGGATCTCCTGAAAGAGATTCAGGATCTGCGCGCCTACGGATACGTCCAGGGCGGAGGTCGCCTCGTCCGCGATCACCAGATCCGGGTCCAGCATCAGGGCCGCGCCGATACAGACACGCTGGCGCTGTCCGCCGGACAGGTCCCGGGGCAGCCGGTCCGCATAGGTGGCATCGAGTCCGACCAGCTCCAGCATTTCCAGCGCCTTCTGCCGGCGGGACTCCTTTGTCCCGATCCCGTGCGCAAGCAGGGGTTCCTCCAGGGTCTTTGCGATGGTCCTGCGCGGGTTCAGCGAGCTCAGCGGATCCTGAAAAACCGCCTGGACATTGCTCGTAAACTCGCGGCGGCTGCTGCCGGCGTGCTCCAGACCCGCCACGCGGATCTCTCCCTCATAGGGGATCAGGCCCAGGACTGCCTTTCCCAGCGTAGACTTTCCGCAGCCGCTCTCCCCGACCAGCCCGAACAGTTCGTCGCGGTGGATCGTGAGGCTCACATCATTGAGTACCCTGGTCGTCTTTGCTTTCGAAAACAAGCCGCCGCTGTCCCGGTAGCGGTTTGTGACGTGGGAGATCTCCAGGATCTCTTCACATTTTTTATTGTCCATCTTGTCCTATGTCCCCCTGCTCCTGTCCAGGCCCCGGAAGGTGCTTTTTTTCTTCTGTGTGAAAACAACTGCTGAAAACAACTTCTCCATAGGCGGTGCCGGGTACTGCCCCCGTCACGGCATATGGCACCAGAGGATGTGGTCCCCCGAGATCGTCCTGCGCGCAGGATATTCCGTGAAACACTCCTTTGTCCCCTTGTCACAGCGGGAGGCAAAGGGGCAGGGAGGTTTTTCCTCCGTGACCGGCGGCACGCGGCCCGGAATGCTGGCCAGCGGCGCCCCCTTCATCCGCCTGGTGGGGATGGAGGCGATCAGACCCTTCGTATAGGGGTGAACAGGGTTTTTCAGGATGTCTTCGGTACGGCCCTGTTCCACGATCTTGCCCGCATACATGACCAGGACACGGCTGCAGATCTTGTTGATGACGCCCAGATCGTGGGAGATCAGCAGGATCGCCGTGCCGGTCTGCTGATTGATCCTCTTCAGCAGCTCCAGTACATGCGCCTGGGTCGTGACATCCAGTGCCGTCGTCGGTTCGTCCGCGATCAGAAGCTTCGGCCGGGCGATGATCCCCATCGCGATCATCACGCGCTGCCGCATGCCTCCGGAAAGCTCGTGCGGGTACATGCGCATGGCCTTTTCGGGATCCGGCAGTTCCACCATCTGCAGGGCTTCCAGCGTGCGTTCCCTGATCTCCGCCTCCGAATGATGCCCGTGCAGCAGCAGGACTTCGCCGACCTGGTCGCCGATCCGGTGCAGGGGATTCAGGCTCGTCATGGGTTCCTGGAAGATCATCGTCATATCACTGCCGTTGATCTGCCTTCGCTCCGCCGCCGAGATCGTGCGCAGGTCCTTCCCGTCGAAGATCATGCTGCCCTCTGTCACCTTGATATGGTTTTTGAGCAGGTCCTGGAGGGCGAGCGCCGTCATGCTCTTACCGCACCCGGATTCCCCGACGATCCCGACGATCTCCCCCTTACACACTGTAAAGCTGATCCGGTTGACCATCTTGTAGGAAGTCCCGTTCTCATACAGGGTAATCGTCATGTGCTGTACTTCCAGAATGTTTTCAGACATATCCTGTTTCCTTTTTAACTCAGATACTTTTTGCGGATCCCCTCGCCGATGCAGTTGAGGCCGACGATCGTCAGGACGATCATCAGACCGGGCGCAAGCGCTGCCCAGGGTGTCGAAAAGAGGATATCCTGCGCCTCTTTGAGCATACGTCCCCAGCTGGGGATCGGCGGCTGGATGCCCAGTCCCAGATAACTCATACTGGATTCCGCCAGGATCGCATTGGAAAGCCCGATGACGATCGAAGACAGAAGCAGCGGATAGATATTCGGGAGGATATGGATAAAGAGAATGCGCAGGTCCGAGTCCCCGAACACCTTGTTGCTGAGCACAAAATCCGCGTTTTTGTACTGGAGGGTCCCAGTGCGGACGATTCGCGTGAAGCTGGGAATAAACATGATGATCAGGGCGGGGATGATGGTCAGTTTTCCGTAATTGAGCACGCTGACCATGACAAGTGCGATCAGGATACTCGGAAAAGAGTTGATCGCGTCGATGACCCGCATGACCACCTCATCCAGCAGCCCTCCTGCGTAGCCGCAGACCAGGCCCAGAACGATGCTGATGCCCGCGGCGGCAATTACCGTGGATCCGGATACCAGAAGGGTAAAACGGGCGCCCACCATGGCCCGGCTGAAGATATCCCGGCCGAAGTTGTCTGTCCCGAAAAAGTGGGTCAGTGAGGGAGGCTGGGAGCGCACCGCCGTATTCATCTCGTAGACATCAAAGGGCGTATAGAAGATGCTCAGGATCCCGAGCGCGATGATGATGCCCACCAGTACAAATCCGACCTTCAGCTCCGTATCTCCCGTTGTCCAGCCGCTCACGACAGAGACGGGGGCTCCGCCCTTATCCTTTTTACGGCTGATCCGGAAAGGTTTTTTCTTTATAATACCGGTCTTGGCGCCGACTGCGGCTCCCGCTTCCGCGGCGTTCATATTGCCTGCATTCATCATAATACACCTCTTTTTATTTCGCGATGCGAATGCGGGGATCCAGGATCTGGATCAGAATATCCACGACAAAATTGACGATCAGGATCAGGATCGCGATATACATGACAAGGGTCTGGACTGTCGGGTAGTCTCTGGATGTGACGGAAGCAATGAGCAGGCGCCCGATCCCGGGGATGCCGAAAACCTGCTCGATCACGATCGAGCCGGAGAAGATTCCGCTCACGATCATGCCGATCAGAGGAACCACCGAGACAATCGCGTTTTTCAGGACATGCACGTAGAGGATGCGGTTTTTTGTGCTTCCCTTGCTCCTGGCTGTCCGGACGTAATCGGCACGCACCTCATCGACCACGGCGGTCCTGATGTATTTACAGAGGATGCAGGTCTGCGGGATCGCGATCGCGATCGCAGGAAAGATCATAGACCGGAAAAAGCCGACCGGGTCCCTCTCCCAGGTGATAAATCTCCCCGGCGTGAAAAAGTGCAGGAGCAGGCCGAATATCCAGATCAGCAGAATACTCAGGAAAAAGCCCGGTATGGAGATCCCGAAAATATTGAGGATATTCAGGAGCTGTTCCGAGTATACATGCCTTCGCCCGGCTGTAAAAACACCCAGGGGGATTCCGATCAGTATGACGAGCGCCAGGGCCATGGCCCCGAGGATCAGGGTGATGGAAAGCTTTCCTTTCAGAAGCTCCGCGACCGGTTTCTTATAATTGATGGAGGTCCCGAGATCCCCGTGTACGGCGCCCCCGATCCAGTCCGTATACTGTTCCGTCAGGGGGCGGTCGAGTCCCAGCTCCTCCCGCAGGTCTTTCAGCTGTTTTTCAGATGCGCTCGTCCCGAGCATCATGGCTGCAGGATCTCCCGGCACTATGTGAAAGAGCCAGAAGGTCACCACAGAAATGACAAAGAGCGTCAGCAGCAGAATGCCGGTTTTTCTGACGAAATACTGCATGGCTTTCTCCCTTTTTTTCAGCCCCCGCCCTGCGGCAGCAGGCCGGAAGCGGGTTTTCGTACGTCTGTCTTATTCCGGAAGACTGTCCGGGTAAGGACACAGACGCCCGTGTACAGGACATCTGTATCTGTGTACAGGACATCTGTATCTGTGTACAGGACGCAGCCTCTCACAAATCTCTCCGGCCCGCATTTTCTGCAGACCGGAGAGAAGAATATACGTTACTTCATGCCCCCTCGAAGGGCGTTGACATGTAACGCTGCGCGCCTGTCCGGCGGTCCTGCATCATTTCACCCGGTAGATGGCGGAATAGTCATCCACATACAGCGGATATGCGCGGAAACCGTCGAAGTTCATATTGTTGATGACGATCGCGTCGATGTCCTGGATATAGACACTTGCGCACTCGTCGCTGAGGACCTTCTGCGCTTCCTTGAAGAGCTTGACCTGCTCGGCATCATCCGTCGCCAGGGTCGCCTTCTCGTAGACATCATCAAAAGCCTCGGACTTGAAGCGGATGAAGTTGTTGTCAGCCGTGGAAACGTATCTGCTCAGGAAAGCAGTGGGGAAGGCGATGTTGCCGTCGACCGAGACGATCGTTGCCTCATACTCGCTCTCCTTGTAGACGCGGTTCAGCCAGGTGGGCCAGTCAACGGATTCGATCTCCACCGTGATGCCCGCCTTCTTGAGCTGGTTGAGGATGTTCTGGGCTGCGTCCACATGCACCTGATAGTTGGAGGGAACGCGGATCGTGAAGCTCAGGTTCTCCTGACCGGCTTCCTTGAGGAGCTCCTTCGCCTTGTCGATATTGACATCGTAGACGTCGGTCAGTTCATCGTTAAAATATTTCTCCAGACCGGGCGTGACAGGTGTGCCTGCCTTCGTGCCCCTGCCGTAGCTCACGGTGTCAATGACCTCCTGGGTATCGATCGCATAGGCCACTGCTTGACGTACACGCACATCCTGGAAGGGACCGAACTCATTGTTGAGAGCCAGGACCTGGACTGCATTGGCGTGGCGGGTGTTCTCGATATGCTCCACGCCCTCGAGCTCTTTCCAGCCGCCCGCATTGGAGTTGAAGCCGTCGATCGCGCCGGCCAGATAGTTGGTCGCCAGCTCTGCCGTATTTTCATAATACTTGAGAGTGACTGTATCCAGGTGAGCCGGCTCGCCCCAGTAATCCTCGAATTTTGTGAGCAGTGTGTAGTCCTGCTCCACGAACTCGGACATCATGAAGGGACCTGTACCGATCGGATTCGTAGCCAGATCTTCCGCATCCTTAGGGACGATGGGGTGGGTGACAACAGCGGGGAAGCCGCTGTCCGGTGTGTTCAGATGGATAACCAGGGTCTTGTCATCCGCAGGAGCATCCGCGGAATCAGCGACATCGACCTTGTCAAAGACCTGCTTGTCATTGCCTTCCTCATCCTTTTCGGTCTTGAAGACAGGGGTGTAGGACTTGCCGCCCGCATAGTAGACATCGATCTCGCCGTAGCCGGTGATGGAGGAGGCAATGGCCTTTTCCACAGAATACAGGACATCGTCCATGGTGAGCAGGTTTCCGTTGTGGAACTTCACGCCGTCCCGAAGGGTAAAAGTATAGGTCTGCAGGTCATCAGCCACCTCGTAGGACTCCGCGATGGCGGGCTTGAAGCTGCCGTCCGTCTCCGTGCCCATGAGGCCTTCATAAATATTAAAGAAAATACTTCTGGCATCCGCCGTCTGCACAGTGAAAGGATCAAATCCCGGAGGCTCTGTGGAGACACCCTTGATAAAGTCTCCGCCTTCAAGTATTTCACCTGCTGCTTCAGTCCCTGCGGAAGCAGTCGCATCAGAAGCCGCGGAGCTGGTCCCGGAGGAGGAGCCGCCGCAGCCTGCGATCAATGAGGCAGTCATCACCGCCCCCATAACCAATGCTGCCAATCTCTTTTTCATCATTTTTCTCCCTTTTTGGAATGTGTGATTGCAGGATTTAAAAAAATCCCGCCGTGACAGTTTGCTTTTCGCGCCGTGCGCCGACAGGCTCTTCCGGCATTGCGGATCTTCGCAGCCGCAAAACACAAAAACGCCCTGCGCAAAAAAGCATGGGTGGAACAAATATGAAATTGTAGTAAGCATTTTGGAAAAAGCAGGGCGAACGCCCCTCATCAGAATATAGGCAGGTTCCTGCAAAAGACCGCAAAAACCCCTCCGCAAAGAACAGCCGTTTTCGCGCCGGTCCACCGCCCCCGCAGATCTTCCCATTACACGCTCCTTCAAAGTCGTATATGGGCAAAGCCTTTTTGCCGGAACTGGCCGGTGCCTGCCGCAGCACGTAGTGCTGATAGAAAGTACTGATAGAAAGTACTGATTGAAAATACCGATCTCCGGAGGTACTGATTCACAACAGCCCGGATATCCGGTGCGGCAGCCGCCTTCATTTTGCAGAATAATAATGATGCATTTTCCGTCGAATAATGCTCATGTGAAAAGTATCACATTCACTGGATATTCGCAACGGAATACATATTTTTTTTTCAAAAGAACTAAAAAAAATACATAATTCAGGATCTCTTCGTGAGGATCTCCCGTGCCCTGCGGTATTTCTCCAGGCGCTCCCGGTCCCGCTCCTTTATTTCCGAAAGCCTTCCCGGCATGCTGTTGTGCTCCAGATCTGCGAGCTTGACCACCGCCGCGATCGGATTGTCCTTGAGGCGCTCGACATATTCCAGATAGGGCGTGCCGTCTTTATGGGTCAGCAGGGACAGCGCCTCGATCACGGAAGGCGGGAAACCTTCCGCCGCCAGCCGGTCCAATGTCAATGCCGTGTCCTCCACGACATCGTGGAGGAGCGCGGTACAGATCTCCTCTTCCGTCTCCATCTGCTCCGCCACATGAAAAGGATGGAAGACATAGGGTACTCCGCCTTTATCTCTCTGGTTTTTATGTGCATCGAAACAGATCACCATCGCTCTTTTCGTCAGCTCTGTATACAGCATCCTTCGATTTCTCCTTCTTTTTTTAAAAATCCGATTGACAAGAGTCCGCCTGATGTGATAATATACGTTCGTTGCGGAAAACAGCGCAGCAAATTCATGCTGGCATAGCACAGTCGGTAGTGCGTCGCATTGGTAGTGCGGAGGTCACGAGTTCGATTCTCGTTGCCAGCTCTTCTGTTTCCGGAGATCTGTCTCAGATCTCCGGTTTTTTTATGCATTTTTATGAGCGGCATTTTTATGAGCGCATCCCGCAGCCTTCGCGCACAGACCTGTCTGTTGACTCCCGGCATCTGGTCCTGCGCCAGGCCGGAAAGATTACTTCTCTGCGTCCACCGCCTTCCTGCAGGCATGGGATCCTGTGCCGCCCCGGGGAAGATGCTGCCGCCCCCGGACATGCTGGCATCACCTGCAGGAGACGGTCAGGAAATGTCCGTGCCCCAGGCCCTTCTCCTCCGTCCAGACCGGAGCCGGGGACCAGCCGTCGGCCAGAAGGAATCTGCGCGTGCCATTCTCCACGCGGCAGGCATAGCAGAGCATGTGATGGTTTTTGTATCTGGGGTGCCGGTAGACTTCGAGATAGACGATCTGGCCCCTTTCCAGGGCCTTTTCCACGGCATCCGGGGTGATCCAGGGGTTGAAGCGCACCGAAACGCCTGCCAGCCCCGCCGCGCGCAGGCATCTGCGCAGAAAGATCCCCGTCAGGAAATTCGATGTACCGCCGAACCGTCCCAGAACATCCGTATTCCAATAGGCAAGGGCCTGTCTGCCGATCCCCGTACACAGGAGGAAGAGCTCCTCGGGGGATTCATGTCCCTGCGGCGCTTTTCTCTCCGCCCCGGCGGCTGTGCGCTTTATGCTTTCATGATACCGCCGCAGCGTCAGGATGAGATTGACAGCCGCCGTCGGACCGCAGTGTCTCCGGAACCCGGATCCCAGCTTCATAAACCGGCCGGTCGTACAGTAGGCGGCAAAAGGGATCCATCTTCCGGATCCCTCCTGTCCCCTGTTTTGATTCACTTTTCCGGCATGAAAAACCGCGGAATGCCTTCCGATGCGTTTTCCCTTTTCTATGCCCTTCTCTATGGTCTTTCTGATCATCGGCCGATGCTCTCCGTCCAGTATGCCTGGTTATAAATATCCGTGAGCCGGTAGGTGAGCCTGACGCCGCCGGCCGGAAGGGTCACATCGCTGACCGTGAGAGGCCCATCCACCTTCATCTGTTTTCCCATCAGATAGCTGTCCTGATAGGTCCCGTCGTAGGCGTAGAAATCACAGATAAAGTCCAGGGTATCCCCCTCTCCGATCTCCGTGAGGTTTTTGGCGACGACTTCGATCGCCTCGTCCTGATAGTCGGTCTGTGCGCCCGCGATATAGCCGGTCGGTGTCTCATTGTCAAAGACGACAATGAGATTTACGCGTTCGCCGTTCAGGAAAGCGGGAATGCGGCCGGTGATGGACCAGGTGTCGCCGTCCTCCGTCGTGTCGAGATGGTAGTAGGAGACGATCTGCCCGTTGACCGCCAGCCAGGTGCTGCCGTCGTCCGCCACAAGGTTCCCATCCTTGTCAAAACTGTAGATATTGTCGAGCCCGAGGTCGATATAGCCCTCGCCGTCATCATAGAAGAGGTTGAGGTCGAGGGACTGCACCAGATCCCACTGCTGCTCCGGGAGTGACAGGACAGCCTGCCCCTGATCATTTCGGGTCCAGTAGAGGGCACTGGTATCGATGTGGTTGTCCGTGAGGTACTGGACCATGTCCTCGTCCGTCATTGCGCGGTCGGAGAGGAACCCGGTGTTGCTGCCGGTCAGGCCGCTGATCGTACCATACTCACCCCCGAGGAAGGAGCCGAGAAGCTGTCCGATCAGTTCTCCGGAGATGTCGCTGCTCCCGTAGGGGCTGCTGCCGCTGTACGTGGAGGCGGAGGAGCCGCTGCCGTAGGAGGAGCCGCTGCCGTAGGAAGAGCCGCTGTATCCGGAGCTGCCTCCGAGCATGTCCCCGAAAAGGGAGTAGATCGGAGAGGCGCCGGCGCTTCCGCCCATGACCGCCTGACCGCCGGTCTCCATGCTGGCGAAGGCGCGGATCGCCTTCGCGTAGTCCGCATCCATGCCGATCTCCGCGTAATCCTGCGTCGCCTTGTCCACATAGGAGGCCCGCTGATAGGGGAAATAGATGGACAGCCCAAAGGCATTTGTCATATTTCTGGACGTGCGATTATATTTCACCGCACTGCGGATCGTCTCTGCCAGGTCTCCGCCCTCTTTATTGCCCACATTGTAGGCGAGGTGGGCGAGGTCCACCTGGTCGATCCGGGAGGAACGCGCGAATTCACGGGTTCCGCTGCGGGCAGCAGAGATCTTCTTAAAGTCCTTGTCCTGAATACTCTTTGTGATCGTTCTGGAAAAGGCGCCCAGCTTTGACGGAAGCGTCGAGGAGAGCTCCGCCAGGTCGACTACAGAGAGGGTCGTTCCCTGGCCGGGCGTTCGTTTCTCACAGGTCTGTACAAAATCATCGACGATGCGCTTCCCCAGCTCAAGCGTGGACATGGACGTATTTTTGCTCAGCGCCGTCAGCCAGTTGGTGTAGTACCAGCCGATGCCGGGCTCCGTCTCCTCCGAAGCGATCATGTAATCCGCGTGATCGTCCAGCATGAGGCCGGTCTCCGCCGTCGCCATCAGACAGGCGTCAAATCCCACGAAGTCAAAGGTCACGCCGCCGTCCTTCAGGGCCCGGCTGATCCCGGAAAGCGTCATGGATCCGCTGTTTTTAAACTTCTCATCATACCCGTAGCCGCTGACCGACCCGGACCCGTGGTCCCAGAGGATCAGCTCGTTGCGGTCTGCGGGAAAATTCTTTGCGCAGAACCTGATAAAGGAGGACAGCGTGGAGGGATCTGTCATCGGCAGGGCCCCGACATTGTCATTGAGAGAGATGAGACCCCCTTCTTTGACCTGATAGATCTGGTTCGTCCTGCTGCTGACGATATTGTTGTTCCACTTGCTGCAGCCGCCGGTGTAAACGATCAGGTTGACATTGTCGGAGATGTTCGCGGAGACCATTTCCTGCAGGTCTGAAGTAGCCATCCTGCTGCGGGATTCAAGGTCGGTGCCGCACATATACAGCATGATCGTGACGACGTCTTTCCCGCCCCCCCGGATCTGCGTGTACTTTTCCCTGGACCCGGAGGCGACCTGCTCATTCAGGGTGCCGACCGCCCCGCTGCCGGACCAGGAACTTCCGGAAGAGCCCGATCCGCCGCCGGAGGAACTGGTCTGGGAGGTTCCGGATGATCCGCCGAGCAGGCCCCCGAAGCTTCCGCCGGAGGTCTCGTTGGCACTGCCGTAGTCATAGCTGACCGTGCTCCCTCCGCCTCCGCCGAGGAGATTCCCGCCCCCGAACAGGTAGGCGATGATCGCTATGATGATCACCGGAAGGCTGAGGCCTGCTCCGCGGGTGATGCGTCTGCCGCCCCCGGTGCCCGCACCGCTCCCCCGGCCGCTGTATCCGTCCTTCGAGCCGACGGGGCCTGTCCCCAGGCCGTTCCCCCGGCGTCCCAGGCCGGTTCCCTGCCCGGTCACATTTTTGTCTCTGCCGCGAGGCCTTTCACGATCCATGTTTCCTCCTTTCTAATACCCGAAGAGAAAAATATCCGAAGAGATAATTATCCGAAGGGAAAATTATCCGAAGGGAAAAATTCCCGGAGAAAAAATTCCCGAAGAGAAAAATGTCCGCAGAAAAATAATCCCGAAGAAAAACCGCGCGGCGGTTTCTCCTAATATTCTGCGATGGAAAACGCACAGACATCGAAGCTGTCCGTTCCCTCGGGGATCGGCGCAGCCGCCGTGAGAACATAGCCGGCTGTCTGCCCCGCCGGGATCCTGACCCTTCCGGTCTCCCCTCCGAGGATCCGGTCGTCATCTCTGTAGAGGACAGTGACGTAGGCCTCCTGCTCCTCCCCGGTATGACAGCGGATC
Source organism: Lachnospiraceae bacterium (assembly GCA_017513005.1). Classification (GTDB taxonomy): domain Bacteria; phylum Bacillota; class Clostridia; order Lachnospirales; family Lachnospiraceae; genus CAG-791. The sequence continues at coordinate 23,979 of JAFWDM010000125.1, read as the reverse complement.
TCTCCCGACAGTTCCGGAAGCTCCCCGAGCCGGAAATAGCCTTTTGCAAGCCCCTTTGCATTTTTTCTGCCTGCAGACGGCGGATTCTCCTCAAAGGCGGAGAGCACGCGCACTTTCACCTCCCCGGCCTCATAGCTGTCTGAAGGCGGCATCTGCAGTTCCTCCTCTGTCGGGTAAAACACCTCCGGGTCCTCCGCCTCCGCAGAAAAGGTGATGTGGTCCGGGTACTCCCCCCGCACGGTAAAGTCAGAGGCAAAGGCGATCTCATCCCCGGGAAGAAGATAGGTCAATACCGTCTTTGTAGTGCTGGAAATGGTGTTCCCGTACGCGTCCTCAGCCACTGCCGTCACTTCGGGGCGCACAAGCGCAGCTTCTCCTTCCCGGTTCGAGAGCCGGACGGCAAAGACCACCAGATAGGCAGGCAGACGGTTCCCGTCCTCATCGGTCTTTTTCGGTGGATAGACGTCTGATTCATCGATCTGTGTGACCGTATAGCCGCTGTCTGTGATCTCCACTTCCGGCAGTCCCCTCTCTTTGCGCTCCTCCTCTTCCTCCTCCATGGCAGTGAGGTCTACATACAGATTTTCTTCCTGATCCGCCCTCCCGTAAATGGTCCCGGGCTGCGGACCCCTGCCGCAGGACGTCAAAAGCAGCAGACAGGCTGCGAGCAGGCTGCAGGCACGCATGATTCTTTTCCTGTACATGTCATTTCATTTCCTTTTTTTCGTAAAATGCTGCATCCGCCTGCCGCATCGGACAGGCTGCAGTCGTCTGTTACAACAGTATACCACTTCCTGCAGCTATTCGAAAAGACAGATTGTGAGGCGCTGCTCACAAACCGGATCCAAAGGTTATAAAAAGCAGGGGCTTCTGTACTGCCCCTGCTCTCATCCAGTGTACCGGCATCACGCGAATGCGATGCCGCTCATTTTCCCCTCATTCTGTTGTCTTTAACATTTTGAATTTTTGCCATAATCATTCAGATCAAGTTCAATCATTATGATGAGGCTGTCATTGTCATTTCCAAAAACGCTTTTATGAACATCGACCTCATCCTGTCTGCTTGCCCTGGGAATATTCTCGATCGCCAATTCAGAGCACGCAAGACTGATGTAATCTCTTGCCATCGCTTTTGCATCCACAAAAAGTTTAACCAGTTCTCTCTGTTTCACTTAATTCTCCTGATAATCGTCTCACAGAACTGTCATTTTCACAACAACCCTTCTTATCTCTTTTTTTGAAATTTCATGATCACAACCACTGCGAGTCCTGCGGCTGCCAGCAGCGCCGGAACCAGGTACAGTACAATGTCTGTTGAATCGCCGGTCTTTGCGCTTTTTGCCTCCCGGATCGTGTCGGGAGAGGACGGGGTCGTCGTCTTTTTCCGCTTCTCTGTTTCCTTCGTCTGATCCGACGTATCAGGTTTCTCCGGTTCTGAAGTCTTTCCCTGTTCCGAAGGCTGATCCGGTTTCTCCGGAGTGTCAGGATTTCCGGGAATGTCCGACTCCTTCTCCTTCTGCTTCTCTTCCCGGCAAAGATACACAGTCTGGTCCGGATCGGTGAGGTTCTTATGGGAGGCGATCAGATACGCCTCGGCATACAGGTCTTCAAATGCAACAATGGACAGGGTCCCCTGTTCCATGGATGACCGGACCGGATCCGCGTCAAATGAAAATGCCAGCGTCGTCTCCCCCTTCCGGGTTTCAGCCGTGAAGGAGGCGGATGCCGTCACGGCTTCGCCGTCCGGCTGAAAGGCTTCTCCGGTGTCTTTTAGCATCAGGATTCCCTGCAGGCGGTAGGTCCTGCCCGGCAGGAGGTTTTCCCAGGTGACTCTGTCATGGACGATGAGTGTCCCGTCGGCTGTGAGTGTCCTGCTGACATCGTCCGCGCCGGTGGCATGGGTCCGGATCAGGGGATAATGGATGCTCTGGTCCTCGTCGTCGGGGTCCTCGTGCACCGCGATGGGCGGGTTTCTGTCCGGGATTCCGGGATCAGGATCTCCGCCGCCGGGTGTCTGGTCTCCCTGTTCCCCGGGTTTCGGTCCGTCCTCTCCCGGTGTGCCGCCTTCTCCCGGTTCGTCCTCCCCAGGCGTCTGCGGCAGATCCGGGCCGTCCAGGTAAAGATATTCAAATGCGACGACAGTGGTTCCCTCCAGAAGGGATGCGTCATAGGTAAAAGTCAGGTCAACGATCTCCGTGGCGGATCCTGCCGTAAAGGATGCCTTCGCCGTGATCTGCTTTCCCTCCTCTGTCTGCAGGGGCCTGCCGTTGGATTTGTCCACCAGGATACCGGTCACGAGATACTTCTGTCCGGGGGTGAGGCCTCTGCAGGTGACATGGTCCACAGTGACCGCGCCGTCCCGCGCCTCGCCGACATGCATGCCGGTCAGCTGATCGCGGGCATCGGTCTCAATGGAGACGAGATGGATACTCTGGGCTTCATCTTCGGGATCGGTGTGGGAGGCTATGTCTGTTCCGCCGTTCGTGCTGTCACGATACGCGGGGGCAGGACCGGAAACCGGGGCCGATGCATCCCCCGTCCCGCCGTCTCCGTCCGGATCGGACCTGACTGCCTCCGATGCATATTCGTAACAGACCAGAGCCATTCCCTGCGCTTTGGAGGCGTCAAAAGTAAACCGCAGCTGCACGGTCGATGTGTGGGACAGGATCTTTTTTGTCTTCACACACTCCACGGTCCTGCCGTCGATCACGAGAGGCTGTCCGGTCTCCCTGACATGGATCACTCCATGGAAGGTGACCTCCTTTCCGATATAGTCCTCCATGCCGGCATAGGTCACTGTATCCGTGAGGGTGACGATCCCCTTCTGGTCTGCAAAGTGGTCGCCGTCTTCATCCAGCAGCTCTGTTTCCAGCACAGGCCTGCGTGTGTTCTCAATGTTGCCCAGTTCCAGGACCTGTCCGTCCGCGTAGATGGAAAAATCATCCGCAAACATCTTCATGCCCCGGTTGTTCTCCCCCTCGATCTCCTCGATGTGATAGTCTCCGAAGGGAAGCGCGCCGAGAGAATCGGCAGGCTCCGTCCCGGCTCCGAACCAGAGCCTTCCGCCGGCTGCAGTTTCTGCCTGACCGTCCGCCTCTGCCGGCCCCTCTGTTTCAGGCGGGGCGGCTGTGTCTGTCTGCTCCGCTGCATTGCCAGCCTGCGCGGTTCCGGCAGCGCCCGGCCCGGCCTGTCCCGCCGCAAAGGCTGCTGTACTCTCAAAACAGCCGTTTTTATCTGTCGTAAAGCGGTGCTTCTCCAGTTCTTTCCCCTCCCGGTCCAGGGCCGTGACCTCAAAGGTCACCCCGGCCATACGCTTCTGCGTATAGCTGTTGATCTTGCGGATGGAAAAATCACCGCGGATCACCTGGTCCTGCACAGAGGTCTCTGCAGATCCGGTGAGATCCACGACCCGGCCGTCCTCTCTGATGGAAAACCGGACCGGCTTCGCCCCCTTCTTCGTATATCCTTCGGGCGCGGTCACTTCCTCGATCCTGTACCGCCCGTAGGAAAGGGCTCCGGATCCCGTCTGCGCGATGCCGCCCGCATCCGTCGTGAGCGTCATGGCCTCGGCGCCGGGCAGGATCTTTTTCCCGTCCGCATAGACAGACCGCTCGTCATCGTTGTAGATCTTCAGGACCGCTCCCTCGAGTGAGGCTGTGCCCAGGGGCGTGCCGGCGCTGGTCTCCAGATCCAGCTTGCAGACCTTGACACCGCCGAAGATCAGCCGGTCCTCACTCTCCACTGTGACGGTCTCTTTCAGGGATTTTGCCTCCACCTTGTGGATCGTCCCGTCCGGAAGGTAGCCCTCCGGTGTTTTCGTCTCCTTTACGTAATAGGTCCGCCCCGCCAGCACTTCAACGGTATTCGCGGATCCATCCTCTTTGACGAGGAAGGTGCCCAGGGCTGCCTGTTCCTCCCCGGCATCGTCTTCGGATGCGTAGATCCCGTAGACCGCACCCGCGATCGGAAGCGTGTCCCGGGCCTTTTCCTCCTTTTCCTCGGAGGAGGATTTATGCAGGGTGATCCTTGTCTTCTGTACCGGTTCCACAGATTCCACGACCACTTCCCCGTCCGGTTCCGCCGTGACTGTATAGGTATTGGGATCCGGATCAAAACCGGGGGACGGCTTCGTCTCCTTTACCGTGTAGGACCCGCACAGGACAGTCAGAACATTGGAGACGCCCGCGGCGTCTGTCGTCATCGTGCCGGCGACCTCCCCCTTCGCATCATAGAGCGTGTACTCCGCTCCTTCCAGGCTGTAGGGCGACCCTGCCGCCTGGAGGTCGACGGCCGGATCCGCAGATATTTTCCTGACCTGCACTGTGCCCGTATCCGGTTCATTGGTAAACTCCGTCCAGGCGACTTCACTGAAGCTTTTCGCCACGTTCAGAGCCCGCACGCCGCTGATCAGCTTATACCCCGGGGGAGCCTGGATCTCCCGGACATAGTAGGTCCTGCCCGCCAGGACCTCCAGCTGGTTGGACCTGCCGTCGCCGCCCGTCGTAAAGACTCCCATGGGTTCCGCCTCATTTCTGGCATCCTCCAGATCGGCGTAGAGGCCGAACTTTGCGTCCGGCAGGCCCTTTCCTGTTTTCGCGTCTTTTTTCAGGACTCCCGCCTTCGCATACACGGGGCTGTTTTCCACTTTGATCGTCTTTCCCTTCCCTTCCTGCAGGGTGTATGGACCAAAGGGATCGCTGTGGGGCTGGTATCCCCGCGGGGTATTCAGCTCCTTCAGGTAGTAGGTCCCCGGCGCACAGTAGAAGACTGCCTGGTTCCAGAGACCGCTCTTGCCGCTCATTCCCACCGGGATCGGATCCAGCTCCTTCGTCATATTGGCGTCCGTATAGACAATGGCGCGCTTTGTGCAGGCCTTGTCCGTGTACATGCGGAAATTCACAGTGCCGCCCGAGGCTGTCTCATGGAGGCAGTAATAGAGGCTGTAGGCATTTCGCATATCCGGGTCCGATGACACCTTTTTGAGGACGATGCTGGAGGGTTCATCCTCCTCGACCCGTCCGAATACATAGGCCTGCATCCAGTGGCCGCCGCTCTGGGTGCGGGCGCTGATATAGACAAATACTTTGTCCGCGTCCGGTGTCGGTTTAGAGGAGACGCCGGTCCGGTAGGCACTGATGAGGGAACTGAGGTTGCTTTTCACATTGGGCCGGTCATATTCGATGCCTGCGAGCTGGGCATAGCGCATGCTCATCGCCTCGTGGCAGGCCGCGACTGCTACCTTTTTCGAATCGCTTCCAAAGCCCTTTGACTTAGCAAGGTCTTCGCCGTAGCTGTCCAGCATGGTGTAGTAGTAGAGCTTGATCATGGAGGCGTCCGTGACCCTCGTGACGTTGGGCAGGACCGTGCCCTTGGGCCAGCCCCGGTCATCCGGCACCACACAGACCCCCGTGTAGTCATTCCCGTCTCCGTCCCGCACGTTGATCGGCGTCGTATGTCCCGGGTGTCCGCTGACATGCGTCCCGATGCCGAGGTCCTCGTAGTTGATCTCGCTCTCCTTGCTGACGATCTTCGCGTTCGAGAGGGTGGAGGCCCCCGCGTTCGCGGCCCCGCTCGTCACGCTCTCGAAGGCGCGGTTGAACTCGGAGACCGTCATCCACGGCTCTTCCGCCGGGAAAGCGTTTTCCTCCGCTTCTGCGGCCGCCTCCGCGGGTGCCGCCCCGGATCGTCCGGCTGCCGGTTCCCCGCTCTTTTCCTCTTTCTGTCCCGGGTCAGCAGCGGTGTCCCGGGCCGTATCCGCCTGTTCTGTGCGCCCGCTCCCTTCCCGGGAGGCGGCGGTTTCATCACCTGCCGCCCTGCCCGCAGTTTCGTTTCTTCCCTCTCTCTCTTCTGCGGGATCCGCAGTGGTCTCCGGCTCCCTGCCCCGGTCTTCCGGGCGCAGTTCGTTCCCCGGTTCCTCGTCTCCGGCCGCGCCGTCTGCTCGGCCGTCTCCTTCTCTGCGGTATCCCCGTGACCGGCTTTCCCGCCATCTTCTCCCTCTTTTTCCAGGCCGGAAGTGTCCTGCTCCGGCTCTTTCGGCGCAGGATCCTTCTGCGCGGGATCCGACTGCCCGGGATCATCCTGTCCGGGATCCTCCCGGCCGGTACCCGTCTGTCCGGGATCCTTCTGTCCGGGGTCCGGCTGTTCGGGGTCTGTCTCCCCGGTTTCCTTCTGACCGGGACCCTCCTGACCGGAGCCCCCCTGACTGGAATCCCTGTAATCGGAGCCCTCCTGACCGGAGCCCTTCTGATGGGAATCCTCCTGTTGGGAATCCTCCTGATCGGAACCCTCGGAGCCCTCTCGAACGGAATCTTTCCGGCTTTCTTCCTTCTGTCCCGCCGCTTTCAGAGCCGGATCCGTACCGCCGGAATCCTTCCGGCCCGGCTCCGCCTTCGCCGGGTCTGTCCGCCCGGTATCCGCCGGATCTGCAGCCGCCAGATCCGGGCCTGTACAGGCCGGACCAGCCGGACTCTTTATCCCCCGGGGCCCAGCGGGCGCAAACTGTGACACCTCTGCGGCAGAGAGGACCGAACCGGACCATGCGGCCGCGGTCTTTCGCGGCAAAGAACTGCCCAGCGCAGACTGTACCGGCATAAGGATCAGCAGGATGCTCAGACACCCTGTCAGCAGGATCTTTTTTCTTCTGACCGAAGGACGTCTCCCTCCGGACGCTCTATCTCTCTTTTTCAAAACATTCTCCTTTACCCGCAGGCATTCCCGTCCGATGCGGGCAGCCTGTTACTGTCCGCGCCCCCTCGAAGGGCGGCAGCAAAGCTGCGCATTGCTCAAAGCTGCGCATTGCTCAAAGCTGCGCATTGCTGTAACGCTGCGCGCGCGAGAATAGGGCCGCGCATCGTCAGTACGCTTTGCGGGCAGTCGCAGTAAACATGCCTTCTGCGTACAAACATGAAAATGCACGAACTGCGCAGCTGTCCGCCGGCACCGGACGGTGCTTCTGCGGTATGTATGCGTGTGTCCGAACGGGACATAATGCAGAATGTAATGATCAGGAGCAGTCACTCTTCCTGCTGTTTAAATAATATAGTATCACCATCGGTTATTTCTGTCAAATACGCTTGTTTCCCGCACGAAAAAAACGGCGCTGCAGGTCAGGTCTGACCGGCAGCGCCGTTCTTTCATTTTCAGATGAACAAAGCCGTGCTGTATTCATCGTTTCAGGTATTCATCTTTCGATGGTTTACTCACCTTTCGATGGTTTATTCACCTTCCGATGATTTATTCACCTTTCGCGCGGAGTGCTCTTGCAGCCCTTTCCAGCTGTCTGCGCTCGTTCCTAGCTTCCTTTGCTTCCTCTGCTGCATGCTTTCTTTCGTGGGCCTCACCCTCATGCCCCGTCATTCCCTTCTGGTCATGACCCGTGAGCAGGTACTTGCGTGCAGCAAACAGGATAACGATCGCCAGAACGATGATCAGATTCTGGACCGGCGGAAGCGACTCCACGATCATGTGCCTTGCGATGGCAAACAGGAGCACTTCGATGATCGTGCCGGGCGTGTGCATACAGAGCATTTTCACAAACTCGATCGCGATCGTCAGCATCAGGGCTTCCTCCAGATAATGGTGGATCGATGCCCCCTCCGTGAAGATCAGCGGTGTCTGCGTGATCGCAGTCCTGAGAATGATCAAAACAAGAATGATGATCATAAGGACAGCCAGAACGATCTCCAGAAATTCCGCGATCTCCATCAGCATCTTTTTACTATCGTGTATCATGCCGAACCCTTTCATAAATCCCCGTTTTCAGTTGCATTGTCACGAGGATCCGGCCTCTGCTTTGTAAAAACTGCGCAGGGAAAGCGCTTGTCCACGACCGGTTCCTCACTGTGACCCCCACCTATAGTTTAACAGGCAGTCTACTCCCCCGCAAGACTAAAAAACCGCGCGGCAGGGTTTTACAGCGAATAAATGGTTGGCTGTTCACGCCTTCGAAAGGGCGTGTACAGTAACTCTGCATTGGCCAGGGCCATGCCCCGCGAAAGGCCGAAGTTGCCTATTTTGTAACAAATGCTTAACATTTAGGTAAACTTCATGTATACTGATTGACATCCGGTCCTCCGGAAAACACCACAACTGTCCTGCTTTCCAAAAGGGGGTTCTATGCGAAATCTGTTTGTCCGTTCCCTGTCGGTCATCCTGGCAGTCCTGTTTGTACTGGCCCTGTCCCTCCCGTCCTCTGCCGCTGTATCCGGAACTGCTGTATCCGAAGCCGCCGGATCTGCAGCTTCTTTCTCTGAGGCCGCTTTTTCTGCCAAAGGGACCCGCACCACTTCCGGGCTGTGCAGCGCAGACGCATCCTGCGGCGTCCTCACAGAAGCCGTCCGCGAAGGCACCCTCGTCAGGTCCGGCAGCAGGCTTCGCTACCGCCGCTCGAACGGGACCTACGCAAAGAGCACCTGGATCACAGCCGGAGGAAAAACCTATTACTTCAACAGGAAGAGCTATGCGGTGACCGGCCTTCAGAAGATCGGCAACCATTCCTATATTTTCAACAGCAGGGGCGCCCTCTGCAAAGGATGGATCAGGTACAAAAAGAAATGGTACTACGGCAGCGTGAATAAAAACGGGCGGCTTCTGACCAGCTGGCAGAAGATCGGCGGCAAGCGCTACTACCTGAGTGTAAAAACCCTGAACAGACTGACCGGGTTCCAGTATATCGGCGGCAAAATGTACTATTTCAACGCAAAAGGCGTCCAGCAGACCTCAGACCAGTACGTGAACGGCCGCTATGTCGTCTTCAACCCGGGCGGGTCCATTTACTCCATCGGCAGTAAAATCTTCGGTACATACAGCTCCGGCAAGGGGCAGAAGGTCGTCGATTACGCCGTACAGTTCGTGGGCAACCCCTATAAATGGGGCGGCAGCAGCCTGACCCACGGCGCCGACTGCTCCGGCTTTGTCATGGCCGTCTATGCGCATTTCGGCGTGCAGCTCCCTCACTACGACGCCTGGATCCGCAAGTGCGGACGGGCAGTAAACGGGCTTGCCAATGCGCAGCCGGGCGACGTCATCTGCTATGACGGCCACGTCGCGATCTATATGGGAGGCGGGCGCATCGTCCACGCCGCGGATTACCGGTACGGGATCTGCATCTGGAACAATGCCGCCTACCGGCCGATCCTGTCGATCCGGCGGTTTTTCTGATCATCCCTCCGGTTTCAGCAGACACACCGTCTCGATCCCGCCCGTATACGGGAACATGTCCACGGGGATCGCCTTTTTCGCCGCATATCCGTTCTGCGCAAAAAAGGCCAGGTCACGCTGCAGGGACCAGGGGCTGCAGGAAATGTAGACGATCTTCTTCGGCCGCACGGCACAGGCCGCCTGCATGAAGGCCTCCGTGGCGCCGCTGCGGGGCGGATCCATAAAGATGACGTCTATGCTTTCGGCAGGGTCTCCCCCTCTGCCAGCTGTAAAAGGGCCGGCCTGCCCTGCAGGATCAGATCCCTCTCTGCCTGCCATGCGCTCCGCGATCTCCTCCATAAACGCCGTGGCATCCCCCTGGACGATCTCGATGTTGTCCAGGTGATTGGCACGGACATTGTGCATGCCGTCGGCGACCGCCTCGGCATTGAGCTCGACGCCGACCACGCGGCGGGCGTGCGGGGCGGCTATGATCCCGATCGTGCCGATGCCGCAGTAGGTGTCCAGCACGGTTTCCTTTCCGGAGAGGGCGGCGCAGTCGATCGCGATATTATAGAGCTTCTCGGTCATCAGGGGATTGACCTGGTAAAAAGACCGGGAGGAGATGCGGAACCGCTTCCCGCACAGGACGTCCTCGATATACCCCTTCCCGTAGATCACCTTTTCCCTGTTTCCGAGCACCATGGTCGTATTGCGGTCGTTGACATTGATGACGATCGTCGTGATCTCGGGGTGCCTTTTCGTCAGCTCCCGGACGAAGGTGTTGCGCGAAGGGAGGATCGGATCCGTCATGACCAGGGTGACCATGATCTCCTTTGTCACGCGGGCCGCCCGCACCTGCACATAGCGCAAAAGTCCGATATCCATATCCTCGTCGTAGACATGGATCCGGAAGGAGGGCAGCAGGTCAAAGATCGTCTGTATGATCCGGTCCGCCTGGATATGCTCGATCAGGCAGGACTTCACCGGGATCACCTCGTGGGTCCCCTCGCGGTAGATCCCGCTGGCGGGCTTTCCCTTCCTGTCCGGCGCAAAGATACGCGTCACCTTGTGCCGGTAGTGCTCGGGAGCCTTCATGCGGATGAAGGGCTCCGGGACGACATAGTCCCCGATCAGATCCTCCAGGATGTCCATCTTGCCCCGGATCTGTTCCTCATAGGGCATATCGATCATCGAGCACCCGCCGCAGAGCTTCGAGACCGGGCAGCGGGACTTCTTTTTTTTCTTCCCGCCGTCCTGCCCGCTTTCCCCCTGCGGAGCGCTGCTTCCGGATGTATTCTTTTTGTCAAAAACTATTCTGTTTCCGGTCGATTTTCCCTTCTTCACGATCTTTTCCCTTTTCTTTTCTTTACTATCCTTGCTGCGGGCGGACCACTGCCGGCGTCCACGTTGTCCCGTGTCCCGCCCTGAACACGTATCAGCCTGCCCTGCGCACCTATAAGCTTTCTCCGGACACTCTGTCGGACTGCTCCGAATACGCATCAGCCTGCCCTGAACACTCTGTCGGACTGCTCCGAACACTCTGAAAACCGCCCGGAGACAGTATCTCTCCGGGCGGTCCTGAATGAAACGGCTTCACAGGACTGTCCTCATGACGCAGTGACAGGCCCTTTCATTATGATCTGAAAATCTCTCAGATCTCCGCCTTCCAGAGTCCATGCAGGTTGCAGTACTCGTAGACGGCGACCGGCTTGTCGTCGATCAGGGTAAAGACAGCCTTCGGCGCATCATCGGGTTTAAGCCACTTGACCTGGACGCCTTTTTCCGTCTCGAGGGCGATGAACTGAATGTAGTGTTTTTCCACCATGGGATGCTCGACAGATCCGACCTGGACCTGGACCGCGCCGTCGACGATCTTCACATCCGGTACATGCTTTTCCTTTGCGCCGTCCGTCGTATTTGCAGTCAGCTCGGTCATGAGCTCTCCGCAGCAGGAGGGGCTGCAGCCGCCTTCGTTGATCTTCACGACCATGCTGCCGCACTTCTGACATTTAAAAACCTTCAGGGTTGCCATGATAACTCCTTTCTTTCCGGCGGAACCTGCGGTCACACCCTTTTTTCGAAAGACCCGTAAAAGCATGCTGCAGGCCTCCTTTTTACAGTTTCCGGGCGCCTGCGGTCCGCAGCTTTTCTCCGCAGCGAAAAAACGAATAAAGGTGGTTTTTACTACGGTTTTCCTACAGCCGTCATCAATAACGAGTATCCGTAACGCTCATCCATAACGATGCTGTTGAAAGTACCGGCTCATGACCATTATAACGCATACAGGGTGTTTTTGAAACATGTAAAAAACTCCTGCACCGGAGGCATCCGGCCGGCCCATGCCTTTATTTTGCATATCGGTGAAGATCCGGGGAAGCTGGTTCATTCTTCATCGCTGCCGATCCCGTAGCGCTCCCGCATCTCCCGCTGTGTAAAGATGATCTCTTCGAGCAGCATCTGCGCGGACATGCGGTAGGCGCCCGAACCGAAGATGATGATCTGTTCCACGGCATCGGAGGTCGCGACCGTGACCCTGTATTTTTTCGCAAGGACGTGGGCTGTCTTTTCGATATAGAGGTCCGCCGTCTCGGCTTCTTTCGTGAAGACGACGTCGATATTGTGCCAGCGCAGGACTTCGCCGGGGCCTCCCGCCACTTTGTAGGCGTCAAAGACCAGGATGATCTTCTCCGGTCTGTAGCCTGCAAAATTGGAGAGAATGTCCATAAGGCTGTCGCGGGCCGCCTTGATGTCGCGCAGGGCGAGGCTGCGCAGGTCCTCCCATGCAAAAATGATATTGTAGCCGTCGACCAGCAGGTAGTGGTCCGACGGAACCTGAGGCTTTTTCCCCCGTCCGGTCCCTCCGGATTCTGCGGGGCCTGCATGGCTTCCGCCCGCCCCCTTCTTTTCCCCCGCCTTCCCGGAGGCACCGGAAAAAGCAGGATCTTCAAAGAGTCCCCCGCCGGCACCGGCCCGGGGCTTCATGGGCCCGTAGGTGCGCTCGAAGATCTGCATGAGCTCCTTTTCCTGCGCAAAGACCGCCTGCTGTCGGCGCTTGAAGGCATCGTCGCGCGGAGCGCTCCCGCGTCCCGGTAAGGCTCCCCGTCCCGCACCGCCTTCTCCCGAAGCCGGTCTCCTTCCGATTCCTCCTTCTTTTCCTGTGTCTGTTGGATCGAAAGCTGTCCCGGCCTGTCCCGGTCCATCCTCCATTCCCTCCAGAAACCGCCGCTTTTTTTCGCGTTCCAGCGCTGCCTGACGTGCGCGCTCCGCGGCCAGATCCAGCGCCTCGTCCTGCGTCATGGAAGCGGCTTCGCCGGGAAATCTCCATCCGGTGTCAACATGCATGAAGCTCCGCACTTCATACCAGGGAATGATCGTGCCCGCCCCGTGGGAACAGAAAACAGAGGACGAGGGATTGCGCGGATCCAGTTCCGGATCATACCCGGAAGCGGCGATGACCGCCTCCGCGTTTTTGCAGGGGATATATCCCCGGAGCGTACACTGCAGGGTTCCCGCCCCGCGGGTGTAGGCGGCGACTTCCTCCGCATAGCTGCCCAGGGCGGCGACCGTCACCGTGCCCCGCAGAACTGCCATGCCGGTCTTTTCCTGAAACTCCGGCTGCCCGAACCCGGCTCCCATCTGCTGCAGGTCCGCCATCGCGCGCCCGACGCTCTCCTGCGGGACCTCCAGGCGGAAATCGTAGTCCGGCTCCAGAAGGACGGACTTTGCCATCATCAGACCCTGGCGCACAGCCCTGTAAGTCGCCTTGCGGAAATCCCCGCCCTCAGTGTGTTTGGCGTGGGCACGGCCGCCGATGATACTGATCTTCATATCCGTGATCTCCGCGCCAGTCAGGACGCCGCGGTGGCGGCGCTCCTCCAGGTGGGTCAGGATCAGGCGCTGCCAGTTCAGAGCCAGATCATTGACACTGCAGCGGCTCTCAAAGACCAGGCCGGACCCGGGTTCTCCCGGCTCCAGGAGCAGGTGGACCTCGGCGTAGTGGCGCAGCGGCTCGAAGTGTCCGACGCCCTCCGCCGCCTCCGCGATGGTCTCCCGGTACACGATCCCGGGCTCCCCGAACGACACCTTCATCCCGAACCGCTCCAGGATCCGGCGCTGCAGGATCTCCCGCTGCACCTGTCCCATGATCTGCACGGTGATCTCCCTTTTTTCCTCATCATAGGAGAGATGCAGCATGGGATCCTCTTCCTCCAGCGTCCTGAGCATCCTGAAGGCTGCGTAGAGATCCTGGCCCGGCGGCAGCAGAAGCCGGCTCTGCATGACCGGCTGCAGCAGTTGCTCCTTCTCCTCCTGCCCGGCCTCCGCGCCCAGTCCCATACCGGCGCGGGTCGCCGAGAGCCCCGGCACCGCGACGATGATGCCGGCGGGCGCCTCCTGCAGGGCCTCAAACCGGCTGCCCTTGTAAAAGCGGAGCTGCGACGCCTTTTCCGGCAGTCCCTTCTCATCCGGGCTCTCCGGGATCTGCTGCCGCGGCAGGAGCCTGCCGCCGGTGATCTTCATCCAGGTCAGCCGGGCCCCGCCTGCATCGTGCGTGATCTTAAAGACCCGGGCCCCGAAGTTCTCCCCCCGGACCGGGACGGGCGCCAGCGCATCCAGCATGGCCAGGAGATCCTCCACCCCCTCTTCGCGGAGGGCCGACCCGAAGCAGACCGGAAAGAGCCTGCGCCGCATGACAAGGTCTGCGGCATCCGCCGTCCTGATCTCACCGCCCTCGAAAAAGCGCTCCATCAGGTCTTCGTCACAGACCGCGATCTCCTCCTGGATCTGCTGCGAAAAGCTTCCGCGCAGGGGGCTGTCTGCATCGCTCCCTGCACCGTTCGTCCCCGCCTTTTCTCCGGTCCGGCCGTCTTTTTTGGCATCCCGGGGCGAGCCGCCGCTTCCGCCTGTCCCGGAGTCCTTGAAGGCTGTCTCCCCCTGCAGGTCCACACAGGCAGTCCCTAGCTCCTCCCGGATCTGCGCATAGACGGCAGCCCGGTCCGCGCCGGGCTGGTCCATCTTGTTCACAAAGAGGAAGGAGGGGACCTGATAATGGTCCAGGAGCCGCCACAGGGTGCGCACCTGCCCGGTCACGCCGTCCGCCGCGCTGATGATCAGGACCGCACAGTCCAGGACCTGCAGTACCCGCTCCATCTCCGTGGAAAAATCCGCGTGCCCGGGCGTATCGACCAGGGTCCAGACCCGTTCCCGAAGGCCCTCTGGAAATGTGGTAAAGGAAGCCTGCTTGGAAAAAATCGTGATCCCGCGGTCCCGCTCCATGGCATCCGTATCCAGAAAAGCATCCCCGTGGTCCACCCGCCCGGCACTGCGGATCGCGCCTGTCCGGTGCAGGACCGCCTCCGAGAGCGTCGTCTTGCCGGCGTCCACATGCGCGAGCAGCCCGATGCTCATATATTCTTTTTCCAGGTTCTGATGATCGTTGGACTGAGATCCCATAGTAGCCTATTTCCTTCCGGCACGCAGAAGGATCGATCCCCTGCCTGCGCGCATTCTGTGTCTTCGTTGATTCTTTGTATGAATTGCTTCTTTGTATGAATTGCTTCTTTGTATGATTCGATTCTTTGCATGAATTGATTCTGTCTCAGCGCTGATTCCAGCCGGCTTCGCCCTGCTGTCTGCCCTGATTCTCTGCTATTATACCACCCTCACCCCCTCTGCTGCCACTGCACGGGTGCGCTGCACTCGGCAGACCGAACTTATGTGAGAAACCGCTTAGTGACCGGGATGCATTCCTGTATTGACTTGTCTCCTCCAAAATGCTATCCTTTAATACGTTGAACAGTTAAACCAAGACAAAAAAGAGGCAAGTACCATGAGACAGCAGTTCACCATCGCGGACCTTTATTATTACTACCTTTACTTTACTCCATAAAAAGGTAAGGTTGGTTTGCGATGCAGTGATTTATGAAGGAAGCGGATTCATGACTTCATGCGGCACAGATTGACCTGTGCCGCATTTTTCTTTTTCTTCTCCTTCACAGATGCAAAAAGCAGAAAGGATACAAAAGACTATGATCATCGTATTAAAACCGGATGTGGAACAGAACAAGCGCGAGCAGCTGATCGACTGGCTGGGGACGCTGGGCGTGGGTGTGCACACCTCTGTCGGTGAGTACCAGACCGTCCTGGGCCTGATCGGCGATACCGCCGGCGTGGATATGGACCTGATCGACAGCCTGGATATCGTGGAGACCGTAAAGAGGGTCTCGGAGCCCTTCAAGCGGGCAAACCGCAAGTTTCATCCGGAGGACACCGTCGTGGAGGTCGGCGACGTCCGGGTCGGCAGCGGCCATTTCTGCATGATCGCCGGTCCCTGCTCCGTCGAATCCGAAGACCAGATCGTCGCGATCGCAAAAGCCGTCAAGGCGGCCGGCGCCAATATGCTCCGCGGGGGCGCCTTCAAGCCCCGCACCTCCCCCTACGATTTTCAGGGTCTCAAGGCCGACGGGCTCGAACTGCTGCGGATCGCCAGGCAGGAAACAGGCCTGCCGATCGTTTCGGAGATCATGAACGCCGCCGACCTGCCCCTCTTTGAGGATATCGATGTTCTCCAGGTCGGGGCCAGGAATATGCAGAATTTTGACCTGCTCAAGGAGCTGGGCACCACGAAAAAGCCCATCCTGCTCAAGCGGGGCCTGGCGAACACCCTCCGGGAACTCCTCATGAGCGCGGAGTACATCATGTCCAACGGCAATGAAAATGTGATCCTGTGCGAGCGGGGCATCCGGACCTTCGGGGACTACTTCCGCAATACGCTCGACCTGTCCGCGGTCCCGATGCTGCACGAGCTCTCCCATCTGCCGGTCGTCGTCGACCCCAGCCATGCGACCGGCATCGCCAGAATGGTGGCGCCCATGGCAGTCGCCGCGACGGCTGCCGGCGCGGACGGGCTTCTCATCGAGGTCCATAACGATCCGCCGCACGCGCTCTGCGACGGGGCCCAGTCCATCCGCCCGGAGGAATATGAAAAACTGGCCGCAAAAGTCCGGGCAGTCAGGGAGGTGGCCGTATGCTGAACAGGACAAATCCCGAAAACCGCATGCCCGGCAGCGCGGAAGCCGGCAGCAGGGCGTCTGCCGGCCCGGATCCAATGAACCGCGTGCCCGGCAGCAGAGAAGGAAAGGGCCACATGCTGGTCGGCATCGTCGGGCTCGGGCTCATCGGCGGCTCCTTTGCAAAAGCCTACACGAAGGCAGGGCATGAGGTCGCCGCTTATGACAGGGACCCTTCTGTCACCAAATTCGCCCTTCTGGACGGCGGCGCCTCCCGCGAGCTCACGGATGACCTGCTCCCGCAGTGCGACCTGGTCCTGATCTGCGTCTACCCGGAGGCCGCGATCCGCTACATGGAGGAAAAAGGCCCGCTTTTCGGCCCCCATCCCCTGGTCATGGACTGCTGCGGCACCAAGGGGGCCGTGGTAAAGCGGGGCCGCGAGCTCGGCGCCCGGTACGGCTTCACCTATGTGGGCGGCCATCCCATGGCCGGGACCCAGTATTCCGGCTACAAATATGCCAGGGAGAACCTCTACCAGGGGGCTCCCATGGTCATCGTGCCTCCCCGTTACGATGATCCCGCCTTCCTGGCCGGCATCAAGGCCATGCTGATGCCCGCAGGATTCGGCAGCATCACCGTCTCGGACGCGGAGATCCACGATGAGGTCATCGCCTTTACCTCCCAGCTGGCCCACGTTGTCTCGAACGCCTACATCAAGAGTCCCACAGCCCGCAGACATACCGGACTGTCCGCAGGCAGCTACAAGGACATGACCCGCGTCGCCTGGCTCAATCCGGAGATGTGGACACAGCTGTTCCTGGACAACAAAAAATACCTGCTGCGGGAGCTGGATACGATCATTGCGAACCTGGAGCAGTACCGCGCAGCCATCGACCGCGGCGACCGCGGGGAACTGATCCGCCTCCTGGCGGAGGGCAGGGACATCAAGGAAGAAGTCGACGGCGCAGGAAAAAATAAGAAATAATAAGATGAAATAAGATAACTGTTCAGCACCCCCATATTGCAGGTGCTATGCACCTGCAATCCCGGGCTGACAGAGGCGCGGGGTGCTAAACAGATACGAAATAAGGAGAAGTATGCAGACAGTAACTGTGCACGCCAGCAGGCAGTATGATGTTGTGATCGGGCAGGGGCTCCTGCAGCAGGCGGGACGGCGGATCGCCGCAGCGATCGGCTGTGCGGTGCCTGATGACATGATTCCGGAGACTGCGGGGCCGGGTACCGGTGCTGACCTTAAAGGGGAAGGCAGGAAACCCGGTCCGAAGGCCGCGGGGCTGCAGGAGCCCGCCCGGGGCAAGACCGCCATGCTGGTTTCGGACGACCGGGTCTATGCCCTGTATGGGGAGACTGTCCGGACCAGCCTAGAAAATGCCGGTTTCCGGGTCCTGGATTTTGTCTTCCCGCACGGGGAGGCCAGCAAAAACCTGCAGACCTACGGGGCCCTTCTGGGCCGGATGTGTGCGGGACATATGTCCCGGACCGATGTCGTCGCCGCGCTCGGCGGAGGGGTGACCGGTGATCTGGCGGGCTTTGCCGCAGCGACCTACCAGAGGGGCACCGGTTTTGTCCAGATCCCCACTTCGCTCCTGGCGGCGGTGGACTCCTCGGTCGGCGGAAAGACCGCTGTGGACCTGCCCGAGGGAAAAAACCAGGCGGGCTGCTTCTACCAGCCTTCCCTGGTCCTGTGCGACACGAATACGCTGGATACGCTCCCGGAGGAGGAGTACAAAAACGGCTGCGCCGAGATCATCAAATACGGGATGATCGGAGACCGGGATTTTTTCTTTACGCTTCTGAAAAGTCCCGTCCGGGAGCACTACGAGGATGTCATCGCCCGCTGTGTGGCGATGAAACGCGACGTCGTCGAACAGGATGAATTTGATACGGGGCTCCGGATGCTGCTGAACTTCGGCCACACCTTCGGGCATGCCGTAGAGGCCTGCAGCGCCTACAGCGTCCCGCACGGGCAGGCCGTCGCCATCGGCATGGCGTCCATCGCAAGGGCCGCCTGCCGTTTCGGATTCTGCACCGGCGATGTCCCTGAGACCGTCGGAAAGATCCTGGACGCATACGGTCTGCCGACGGAGCTTCCTTACAGGGCACAGGCGCTGGCGGACGCGGCGCTCTCGGACAAAAAGGCGAAGGGCGGGTCCATCCGCCTGATCGTCCCGGCAGAGATCGGGCGCTGCCTGATCGAAAAAGTCAGTCGGGAGGATCTGACACAATGGCTACGCGCAGGAGGTGCACTATGAGCAGCCGCTACGGTGAAAATATCCATCTGACGATCTTCGGACAGTCCCATTCCCCCGCGATCGGCATGACACTGGAGGGGATCCCCGCGGGAGAAGCGATCGACATGGAGGCCCTCCGCGCCTTTCTCGCCCGCAGGGCTCCGGGACAAAATGACTGGTCGACGCCGCGCAGGGAGGCGGACCTGCCCTCTTTTCTGTCCGGTCTTCGCGGCGATATCACCTGCGGCACGCCGCTCACCGCCGTGATCCCGAACACCGATACCCGCTCAAAGGATTATGCCGCCCTCAAAAGAGTTCCCCGTCCGGGCCACGCCGACTTCACCGCGGAGGTCAAATACGGCGGCTTCCAGGACTATGCCGGCGGCGGACATTTTTCCGGCCGCATGACGGCGCCCCTGTGCGTCGCGGGCGGGATCTGCGCCCAGCTCCTGCAGCGGCAGGGGATCCGCATCCTCTCCCGCATCCTCTCGATCGGGAATATCGAGGACCGCGGCCCTCTCACCTCCCCCACGGCACAAAAGCTCTTTCCGGTCGTGAGTGACGCGCAGGGAGAAAAAATGCGGGCGCTGATCGCAGAGAAAAAGGCAGAGGGCGATTCTGTCGGCGGCGTCATCGAATGCATCGTCACGGGCCTCCCCGCGGGACTGGGCGACCCCATGTTTGACGGAATGGAAAACCGCATCGCGCAGATCACCTTCGGCATCCCCGCGGTCAAGGGCATCGAATTCGGAGCCGGCTTTGCCGCCGCCCGGATGACCGGCAGTGAAAACAACGATGCCTTTTCTCTGGCCCCTGCCAAAGAAACATCCGCCCCTGCCGGCGGAGATGCCCTCCGCTCTCCAGATGCTTCTGCGGTCCTCTCCCGCGTCCGCACCATGACCAACAACAGCGGCGGGATCCTGGGCGGCATCACCAACGGCATGCCCCTCGTCTTCCGGGTGGCCGTCAAGCCCACCCCCTCGATCGCAAAACCGCAGCAGAGCGTTGACCTGGTCACCGGCAGGGAGACTACCCTCGTCGTCCCCGGCCGCCACGATCCCTGCATCGTGCCGCGCGCCGTGCCCTGTGTCGAGGCCGCTGCCGCCATCGCCGTCTACGATGCCTTTCTCGGAAGGAAAAAGGAACCGGCGCAGTCCTGCTGACTCAGCCCTGACACAGCGGCCGGATCTGCTGCCGGCTCGAAGCTGCGACTCAGACGACCTGAAGACCCGGGCTGCATGTAAAAAGCGTGTTCGCGCTGTTTCACTCGGGTTTTTCGCGAAAAAGCCGCGAAAAACACCTAGAGGCTTCAGGCAGGCCTGTACTGTAACAAAAGCGTTCGACGAAAATCCCTTTCTTTTCATCGGATACAGAGTGTGCTACAATAGCTATATTTCTTTCACAGTACCATTCTGTCCCGGTTCTTCGGGAGAAGGGCCCGATGATACTGTGCACAATCCTGCATCCGGCTCACTCCGCACAGCCGGCCGGCGATCACTTTTTTGAAAGGAGCAGTAAAAACGATGAAAACATATACACCCGTTAAAGAGGGCAAGGTCCGGGAGATCTACGACGTCGGCGACAGTCTCATCATGGTGGCGACCGACCGCATCTCCGCTTTCGATGTGATCCTGAAAAACAAGATCACAAAGAAAGGGACGGTCCTGACACAGATGTCCCGCTTCTGGTTCAACTTTACGAAGGATATCCTGCCCAATCACATGATCAGCACGGATGTCAGCGATATGCCCGAGTTTTTCCGGCAGGACCGGTTTGACGGAAACAGCATGATGTGCAAAAAGCTGACCATGCTCCCGATCGAATGCATCGTCCGCGGCTACATCACCGGCAGCGGCTGGGAGAGCTATCAGAAAAACGGGACTGTCTGCGGCATTCAGCTCCCCGAGGGCCTGCAGGAGTGCGCACAGCTGCCCGAGCCCATCTATACGCCCAGCACCAAGGCCGAGATCGGCGACCACGACGAGAACATCAGCTTCGAACAGAGCGTCGAGGTCCTGGAAAAAGCCTTCCCGGGCAAGGGGCAGGAGTACGCGGAGAAGATCCGCGACTGCACCATCGCCCTGTATAAAAAGTGTGCCGAGTACGCCAGGACCCGCGGCATCATCATCGCCGACACCAAGTTTGAATTCGGCCTCGATGAAAAGGGCAACGTCGTCCTGGGCGACGAGATGCTCACTCCCGACAGCAGCCGTTTCTGGCCCGCAGAGGGCTATGCGCCCGGCCACGGCCAGCCTTCTTTCGACAAGCAGTTCGTCCGCGACTGGCTCAAAGCCAATCCCGACAGCGGCTACAAGCTTCCCCAGGAAGTCATCGACAAGACCATCGCCAAGTATGAAGAGGCCTACACCCTGCTCACCGGCCTGAAGCTGTAAGGGTTCTTTTTTCTCCGTCACAGGCCGCGGTTCAGCCCCGGGGTTTTCCGCAGAACAGCGCGCAGAACTGCCTCGAATATCGAGCCTGTCTGATTCCGAGGCAGTCTGATTCCGAGGCAGTCTGGTCCTGAAGCGGTCTGATTCCGAGGCAGTCTGAAAAGCGAAAAAAAGCCATCTCTCCCCCCTGTCTTTCAGGGTTGAGAGATGGCTTTTCAATTGCCTTCTATTTTCGGTGTTTTTCTTCTGACCGGGCCGGGAATCCCTTTACCGGAATGTCCCCCTGCACCGTTTTATTCCGAAAGAAATTCCTTCGCGGTCTTCACGATGTTGTCCGCATCGAGGCCGAAGGCCACCATGAGTTCTGCCATGGGGCCGGAGAAGCCGAAAACATCCTGCAGGCCGATCCTGCGCAGACGTGCCGGATACTTCTCCGCGAGAACGGCAGCGACCGCCTCGCCGAGGCCGCCGACCACGCTGTGCTCTTCGGCGGTGATGATCCTGCCGCCGCATTCCTTCGCTGCCGCGACTACGATGTCGGCGTCGATGGGCTTGATCGTCCCCATATTGATGACGCGGGCGTGGATGCCCTCTGTCTCCAGCCTCTCCGCCGCCTTGAGGGCTTCGTAGGTCAGGACCCCGTTGGAGATGATCGCTATATCCGTACCCTCGTGCAGGACCTCTCCCTTCCCTATGGAGAACTCGTAGTCCTCGTCATGGAAGACGGGGATCGCCGCGCGGCCGAGCCGGATGTAGACCGGGCCGTTGTACTCGTAGGCGGCGCGGACCATCTTGCGGGCCTCGACGTCATCCGCGGGAGACATGACAAGCATGCCGGGGATGGCGCGCATCAGGGCGAAGTCCTCGCAGCACTGGTGGGAGGCGCCGTCCTCACCGACGGAGATCCCGCCGTGGGAGGCGCAGATCTTGACGTTGAGCCTGGTATAGCCGATGGAGTTGCGGATGATCTCCCAGGCGCGTCCGGTCGCGAACATCGCGAAGCTGGAGGCAAAGGGGATGAGGCCCATCGCCGCCATGCCGGCAGCCGTGCCCATCACGTTGCACTCGGCGATGCCGCAGTTAAAATGCCGTTCCGGGAAGGCCTTGCCGAAAACGCCGGTCTTGGTGGATCCGGCCAGGTCCGCATCAATGGCCACGACCCGTTCGTCCATAGCGCCGAGCTCCACGAGGGCCTGTCCGTAGCTTTCTCTGGTTGCGATCTTCTTCACTTCTGCCATGCCCTCATTCCTCCTCGATCTTCTTGCGCGCAGCCGCGATCTCCGCGAGTGCCTGTGCGCACTCTTCGTCGTTGGGACCCTTCCCGTGCCAGCCGGCCTGGTTTTCCATGTAGGAGACGCCCAGCCCCTTGACCGTCGTCATCAGGATCACCGTGGGCTTTCCGCTGCCCTTTGCGGCATGGAAGGCGGCAAAGGCCTTTTCCAGCTCTCCGAAATCGTTGCCGTTGATCTTGACGACATGGAAACCGAACGCGAGGAATTTCTCATCGATGGGCTCCATGTTCATGACGTCCTTCGTGGCGCCGTCGATCTGCAGTCCGTTCACGTCCACGGCAATGCAGAGATTGTCCAGACGGTAGTGGGCCGCGTACTCGGAGGCTTCCCAGACCAGGCCCTCCTCGATCTCCCCGTCTCCCAGAAGCGCATAGACATTGAGATCCTTTTTCATCAGCTTCGCGGCATTCGCCATGCCGCAGGCGGCTGAATAGCCCTGTCCCAGGGAACCCGTGGAAAAATCGACCCCGGGCGTGGAATTCATGTTCGGATGTCCCTGCAGGTAGGAGCCGACTTTCCGGATCGTGACGAGGTCCTCCACCGGAAAATAGCCGAGCTGGGCCAGCACAGAGTAGAGCGCCGGCGCGCAGTGTCCCTTGGACAGCACGAAGCGGTCACGGTCCGGATCCTGCGGGTTTTTCGGGTCGATCCGCATCTCTTCGTTGTAGAGATATGTCATGTATTCCATCGCGCCGAGGCTTCCGCCCGGATGCCCCGATTTTGCCGCATGTGTCTCTTCGATGATGTGTCTCCGTCCGGTATTCGCAAACAGTTTCAGTTCTTTGATTCTCTCCGGTGTCATGAATAAATTGTCCTCCATAGGATAAATGCGCATACAAATTTAGTATACGATATAAATTCTGTCTGTACCACAAAAAAATGCTTTTGTGCGAATATTCGCACAAAAGCATTTTTAATACGATCAGACATCGTCCCCCGGGACCACTTCGGGACTGGCTGTACCGGCTCAAGCCGTATGAAAACGGGCTGTACCGGCTCACACCGTATCGATCAGAGCTGTATGGATCGACGCCGTACCGGTTAAGACCGTATCGATCAGAGCTGTATGGATTGACGCCGTACCGGTTCAGACCGTATCGATCAGGTCCAGGCTATGCTCTGTATTCATCTTCCGGCACATCTCGATGAAATCATCCAGCGGGATGTTGTTGAGCTGACGGTTGGAGCCGCGCAGGTTCAGGGAAACCGTGCCCTCCTCCGCCTCCTTGTCGCCGAGGATGAGGACATAGGGGGTCTTGAAGTTCTTGTAGTATTTGATCTTCTCCTTCATGTTCTTGTCGGAGTAGTCCGCTTCAAAGCGGATGCGGTTGGCGGCCAGCCTGCCGGCGACCTTCTTCGCGTACTCGTTGTGCTCCACGCGGATGGGAACGATCCCCACCTGATAGGGAGAGAGCCAGAAGGGGAAGGCACCCTTGAAGTGCTCGATCAGGATCCCGATGAAGCGCTCGAGGGAACCGAACAGGGCGCGGTGGATGACGACAGGCGTCCTCTCGGAGCCGTCACTGGCCGTGTAGGTCAGGCCGAAATTGCGGGGCAGCTGGAAGTCGAGCTGGACGGTCCCGCACTGCCATTCGCGGCCCAGGGCATCCTTGATCTGCAGGTCGATCTTGGGGCCGTAGAAAGCGCCGTCGCCCTCGTTGATCTCATAATTGCCCTCGCCGTACATGCCGTCGAGGATCTTTTTCAGAGAGGCCTCCGCTTCGTTCCAGAGCTCGATGTCGCCCATGAAGTCCTCGGGGCGGGTGGAGAGCTCTGCGCGGTAGGACAGACCGAAGGTCTGGTAGATCTCATCCGCGATCGCGAGGACGTCCTTGATCTCGTCTTCGATCTGGCTCTCCATGACGAAGGTGTGGTCATCGTCCTGGCGGAACATCT
>JAFWDM010000124.1 GCA_017513005.1 Lachnospiraceae bacterium | reverse complement strand
TATCCGGGACTTGTTGACCCCCTTGCATACTATCTCAATAAAATCCGATATTGATTTACAGTTGATGTAGCGCCGGATACGCGAACCGTACGTCCGGTGCAATGGGAGGGGCGGAGCCGTTCGGCTCCCCTCTACCCTATTCACCGCGCAGTATCCGTAACTTCATAACGCTCGCGGGATTCGCGCGTAAAAGGGAAACCGGCTTTATCGCGGGTATGATCTTGCGATGAAGAATAAACGCTCCGCAGCAATCCCGGGGGCTGCGGAGGCGACAGGTGGAATAAACCTGCGCTGCAGGTTTGTCATCGCCGTTCCACTTGGGTTTTTCGAGAAAAACCGCGAAAACCGCCTCGAGGTTTCCGGCGGGGCTTTACAGTAACGGGCATTGTACAAAAGAGCAGGGCAGTGATAAAATGAATGGAAGATTCAACTTTCCGCAAAAATGAATGCAACGGGTCAAACAGAGTGTTGCCGAAAATGCAGGCAGATGCGGAAAAACTGTTTTATGAGAGTGAAGACCAAGTAGAGAGGTCCCTATGCTGCAGCAGAATATCTCCCAGAGCCAGCAGCAGATTCTGTCCGTCGACCAGCGGCAGTCCCTGCAGATCCTGGCATTTACCAATCAGGAACTGGATGAATTCCTGAGCGAGGAATATATGCAGAATCCCCTTCTGGAGTGCCGGAGGGATCGCCAGTCGGAGATCGTGGATTCGCTGGAAGGGCATTATGAGAATGCCAGCTCCTACAGGGATCACTATATCCAATGGGAGGATGAGGATGCGGACCGCAGGGGAGATATCCGGGCCAGAGAGCCGTCCCCGCTTCGTGAGCAGATCAAAGGGCAGCTGAATATCCGGAGCTATACGCAGCAGGAGTGGGACCTGATCGACTATCTGATCGAGTGTCTGGACGACAGGGGATTTTTTCCTTACGAACCTGCGGAGATCGCCGGGGCCTATGGCTGTCCGGAGGAAATGGTACGGAAATGCCTGTCAGACCTGCGAAAGCTCGAGCCGGCAGGTGTTTTTTCAGAGGATATTTCCGAGTGCCTCCTCAGGCAGCTGGAGACGGCGGGCGAGGAGGACGACGTCCTTCGAAGCGTCATAAGGGACTATCTGCCGGATCTTCTCCGCGGTAATCTGAGCACAGTCACCCGCGCCCTCGGGATCTCGACGGCAAAATGCCGCTCCTGCATCCGGAAGATCGCTGCGCTGAACCCGCGCCCCCTCATGAATACACAGAAGGAGGGGACGGAGTACATAGTACCGGACATTCTGGCCCGGCGTGAAAATGACAAATGGGTCGTCACGCTCAATGACAGCTGGATGGGGGAGTATAAATTCAACGATTACTATATCCACATGATGCAGACTGCTTCCGATCCCGAACTGCGGGAGTACTTCAGGGGGAAGCTGGAGCGGGCCCGCCTCATCGTGAATTCAGTCGAGCGCAGGCGCTCGACGATCATCAGGATCGTCGAGACGATCCTCGACGAACAGGCGGACTATTTTCTGAACGGAAAAGAACTGCGGCCGATGACGATGGACAAAGTCGCGGAGGAGCTGGAGATCAGTACCTCCACGGTCAGCCGGGCGGTCAGGAACAAGTATCTGCAGTACAGGCAGCCGGTCCTGCTGCGGGATCTTTTTTCCGGCGCCGCGTCTGAAAAGACGGATGCTTCCGCGGATGTCGTGAGAAAGAGGATCGGAGAGATCGTCAGGGAGGAGGACCGCGCCAGGCCGCTGAGCGACGACAGGATCGCGAAGATCCTCAAGGAGGAAGGGATGCGTATTTCCCGGCGCACGGTCGCAAAATACCGTCAGCAGATGGGAATCCCGGACTCCCGCCTGCGCGCCTGTCTGTAAAATGGTTACAGGTTCCATACAGACAGAAGGGCGGATCAATGGTACAATCAAAGTCAGAAAGGATCCTCGCAGCGGTCTTTTGAACGGCTTCTGTTTTCCGGGGGGAGGCACGAAGGGATATACTTGAAGGGATATACTTCATGAAGTTTCTGAACAGACTGAAATCCAGTATGGCTGTCAATATAATAGGCGCCATTATTTTTCTGCTGGTTATATTGAGCGTGATCGTCAGCGTACTTGGATTTATGAGTTTTACAGATGCGTTTAAAAAAGAATATTCCACGACTACCTGGCATATCGCGGATACGGCGACGACCCTGATCAACGGCGATCATCTGGATGCGTATCTTGCGGGGAAGGAGCAGGAGGAGTACCAGCTGTCCAAAGGGTATCTGGAGGGCTACTGCAAGAGGATCCACGTATCTCTGGTCTATGTCATACAGGTCGACAGGAGTGATTACGGGAGATTTGTCTCCATCTTCAATCTGGTCAACAATGCGGTGGACAATACAAGCTACAGGGAGTGGGAGATCGGACACAGGCGGGATACGACGAATGACGAATACCGGCAGAAGTATGAGATGCTGTACGAAAAAGAGGTTCCCTACGCCACAGTGTACCGCACGAATCCGGGAGACGGCATTCACCCCCATATCACGACAATGGTTCCGGTCATGAACAGTGCAGGGGACGTGGCGGCGATCCTCTGTGTACAGAGACCGATCCGGGAACTCTATGACGCGAGACGGCCGTATCTGGTCAATGTCTGTGTCTCTACTGTTTTTCTGTGTCTGTTTGCGGCCCTGGCGGCTGCCTCCTACATAAAGAGACAATTTGTCGAACCGATCCGCAGAGCCTCTGATGAGGCGACCCGTTTTTCGAGGGAGAACACGAAGGGGGAACCGCTGGGGAGGATCAGTCAGTTCGTCGAGATCTCCAGCCTCGCCGGTTCCATCGACACCATGGAGACAGAAATGGTGGATTATATGGAAAACCTGACGACGGTCACGGCAGAAAAGGAGCGGATCGGCGCGGAGCTGTCCTTTGCAAGGACGATCCAGGACAACTCTCTTCCCAACCATTTCCCTGCCTTTCCGGAGAGAAGGGATTTTGACATCTATGCGTCCATGACGCCTGCCAGAGAGGTCGGCGGCGATTTCTACAATTTCTATCTGCTCGACGAAGATCATCTGGCGGTCGTCATCGGTGATGTCTCCGGCAAGGGCGTGCCCGCGGCACTTTTCATGATGGTGACCAATATCCTGATCAGCGACAGGACCCTTATGGGCGGGACGCCCGGGGAGATCCTGACGTTTGTCAACAGCAGGATCTGCGAACACAACGAAGCGGATATGTTTGTCACCCTCTGGCTGGGGATCATCGAACTGTCCACAGGAAGGATCAGGGCGGCGAACGCCGGGCACGAGGATGCCGCGGTCTGCCGCGCAGGCGGAGGCTTTGAGTTGTTTAAGACGAAGCACGGCTTTGTCGTCGGCGTCATGGAGGGGATACAGTACCGGGACTTTGAGATAGAACTGGAAAAAGGGGACAAGCTGTTCCTGTATACGGACGGCGTCCCTGAAGCGACGGATAATAACGAGAAAATGTACACACTGGGCAGAATGGTGGATGCCCTGAATGAGAACCGGGAGAAAACACCTGCGGAGATCCTGGACAGCATTCACAGGAGCGTGAATGCATTTGTCGGCGACGCGCCGCAGTTTGACGATCTGACGATGCTGTGCTTTGAATGGAAAGGCGGTTCTTCAGTATCATAAGTCTGAAAACTGATTCGGAAAGGACTTAACGGAGGGCTGGAAATGGAACTGTACAGAAAGGGCGATCTGAGATGGCTGATTGCGATCGGCAGTGTGCTGATCGCGTCGATCCTGATTCTGGGTACGATCTGGTCGGGGCAGAGTGCGCGCACTTCAACACAGGAAGCGGTCCATTCGGTCAGTCTGTTCTATCTGGATGAGCTGGCAGGCCGGCGGGAGCAGGTCGTAGCCTATAATCTCAGGAGCACGATCAACAACATCTACACGGCGGTCGGACTGATGGATGTGGAGGAACTGCAGGATCCGGCACATCTGCAGGCGTATCAGGCGCGGATGAAGCAGCTCTTCGGTCTGGAGAAGTTCGCTTTTGTGGATACAAAGGGAAGGATCTACACCTCCACGGGGGTAGAGGAGGATACCGGGGCCTACCGGATCGATTACAACAGTCTCACGGAGCCGCAGATCTCCGTCCGGGATCCTTCCGGCGCAGAGAAGAAGGTGGTCATTGCCGTGCCGCTGGAGGAACCGGTCCGGTTTGAGGAGAAGACCTTTACGGTATGCTTTGTGGAGATCGGTATGGACAGGATGCTGGAAGGCGTCTCCATGCAGTCGGATGTCAACGGGTCCACTTTCTGTAATATTTATACCAGCGACGGTGTCGCGCTGACCAACCTGGTCCTTGGCGGCCTGGCCAGTGAGGACAACCTGCTGGAGGCCCTGCGGCATGCGGATATGGAGGACGGGTTCACAGTAGAGCAGATCACTTCGGACTTTGCCCGGGGCAGGGAGGGGCTTGTCTCCTTCACTTACAACGGGATCCAGGAGAACCTCTTCTATGTCCCGGTGGAGGGGGTGGACTGGATGCTCACCTATCTGATCCGGGAGAGCGTCATCGATGGGCAGATCAGTTCTATTTCCGTCGGGATCATGCGGCGGAGCATCCTGCAGCTGATCCTGACGGTCGCAGTCCTGTCCGGGATGTTCCTCATCCTGTTTTCGCAGATGCGCAGGTCATCCCGGCTGCAGCTGGAAAAGGAGACGGCGGATGCGGAGAACCGTGCCAGACAGCAGGAGATGGAGCAGCGGCTCGCACTGCAGGAGCGGCTTCTGGAGCAGGAAAGGAAGAGGACCCAGCTGGACAACATGATCACGGCGATGGCGTCCGATTACCGAAGCGTCTATTACGTCAATCTCGACACGGATGAGGCGGAATGCATACGGGCGGACGGAAGGATCGAGAGCGCCCGCCGGGAGGGAGAGCGCTTTGCCTACCTTGCGGCATTCCGGGACTATGCACAGCGGTACGTCGCGGACAATTACCGGGATGCTTTCCTGCAGTTCGTAGAGCCGGCTTCCGTGCGTGCAGGCCTGGGAAAGGAAAAGATCCTTACGATCCGGTATCTGGTTCGGCGCGCGGGGCAGGAGTCCTATGAGATGCTACGCATGGCGGGCGTGCGGATGGCGGAAGACCGGGAGGATTATACCGTGCATCAGGTGGGGGTCGGATTTACGGACATCGATGAGGAGATGCACGAGGCGCTGGCAAAGAACCAGGCCCTCAGTGACGCATTGACGGCTGCGAATGAGGCAAACCGGGCAAAAACCGCCTTTTTG
Source organism: Lachnospiraceae bacterium (assembly GCA_017513005.1). Classification (GTDB taxonomy): domain Bacteria; phylum Bacillota; class Clostridia; order Lachnospirales; family Lachnospiraceae; genus CAG-791. The sequence goes on along the minus strand of JAFWDM010000124.1, from coordinate 58,052 downwards.
TCCAATATGAGCCATGAGATCCGCACGCCGATGAACGCCATCATCGGTCTGGACAGCATAGCTCTGAACGATCCGGGACTTTCCGACAATACGCGGGAGCATCTGCGGAAGATCGGCAGCAGTGCGCAGCACCTTTTGAATATCATCAATGATATCCTGGATATGAGCCGGATCGAGTCCGGACGGATGACGATCAAGAACGAGGAGTTTTCCCTCGCAGGCCTCCTGGAGCATGTGAACACCATGGTCAGCGGGCAGTGTCGCGACAAGGGGCTGGAGTATAAGTGCCGGATCATCGGGCATGTGGACGATCACTATATCGGGGACGACATGAAGCTGCGGCAGATCATGATCAACATCCTCAGCAACGCAGTGAAATTCACGCCGGAGGGCGGAGAGGTCGAATTTACTGTGGAATGTACAGCGAGGTTTGACAACCGTTCCACGCTCCGCTTCCGGATCCGGGATACCGGCATCGGGATGGACAGGGACTTTTTGCCGCGGATTTTCGATGCCTTCAGCCAGGAGGATTCGTCCTCGACCAACAAGTACGGGAGCACAGGCCTCGGGATGGCGATCACAAAGAATATCGTCGATCTGATGAATGGGAAGATCGAAGTGGAGAGCGAAAAGGGGAAAGGCTCGACTTTTACCGTGACCGTTACGCTCCTGGACTGCGATGTACAGGATGCGGATGACGATGGACTGGAGATCCCGCCCCACGAGATGAATGTACTGGTCGTAGACGATGATCCGATCGCCTGTGAGCATGCGAAGCTGGTCCTGGGGAAGGTCGGGATCAATGCGGAGACCGCCGCATCCGGTGAAGAAGCTGTTGAAATGGTGCAGCTGCATCATGCGCGGAGAACACCCTACAACCTGGTCCTCGTCGACTGGCAGATGCCGCAGATGGACGGGATCGAGACGACACGCAGGATCCGGGAGGTCACAGGCGACGAATCCGCGATCATTATCCTGACGGCTTACCGATGGGATGAGATCCAGGAGGAGGCGGCACAGGCCGGCGTCGACAGCTTTATCGCCAAACCTCTGTTTGCGGCGAGCGTCCTGGAGGAATTCCACAGGGCACTGAAGCGCAGACGGGCGTCATCGGAGGGCCCGGCTCCCAGGGCGGATCTGAAGGGACGCAGGATCCTGCTGGCAGAGGACGTCCAGATCAATGCCGAGATCATCATCATGCTGTTGAATGTGCGGGAGACAGAAGTGGAACACGCCATAAACGGCAGGATCGCAGTTGACATGTTCGCCGCGCATCCCGCAGGATACTATGACGCGGTTCTCATGGACATGCGCATGCCGGAGATGGACGGTCTGACAGCCGCCGGGGCCATCCGCGCGATGGAGGACCACGCAGACGCAAAGGAGATCCCCATCATCGCGCTGACGGCCAACGCCTTCGATGAGGATGTCCAGCGCAGCCTCCAGGCGGGGCTCAATGCCCACCTGTCAAAGCCCGTCGAGCCGGAGAACCTGTATGAGACCCTTGAGAGCCTGATCGGCGCCCGGGAGGCGGCAGGGAAGAGTGATGCCTGAGGGGACGTGGTGTCAAAGGGAGAAGGGAAACAGTCACCAGTCCTGATGCACAGGGGGACATGAAAAAGGAACGGCGAAGCCCCGGATGCAGGAAAAGGCATGGAAAAACAGGCAATGCGGCATTTTGAATCAATTGACAGAAATTAGACAATACCCTATGATAATAAAGAGCGACGGATATGACAGAATTCAATTTTCATCAGGATTCGGAAAGGAGAATACAGATGCGACTTTTACCCGAAAATACACAGTGCATGATCGTCGACCTGCAGGAGAAGCTGCTTCCCGCCATGTTTAACCGCAGGGACTGCGAGGAGCGTGCGCTGATGATGATCAACGGTCTCCGTGAACTGGAGATCCCTATGGTGATCTCCCAGCAGTATACGAAGGGGCTCGGCATGAGCGTACCGGCAGTCTTCGAGGCGGCAGGGACGGATAAATACTATGACAAGAGCACGTTCAGCTGCGCAAAGGATGAAGGCATTCTCGGCGCCCTGACGGAGAATAAGGAAAAAGGATATAAGAACGTGATCGTGTGCGGCACCGAGGCACATGTCTGTGTGCTTCAGACCTGCATCGACCTCAAGGAGCTGGGCTTCCAGCCTGTGCTTGTGACGGATGCCATCGCTTCCCGCAAAAAATCCGATCTGAAGATGGCACTCAAGCGCGCCATGCAGGAGGGAATCCTCCTCACGACGGCAGAGGCACTCCTCTTTGAGCTTACTCTCGATTCCAAAAACCCGAAATTCCGGGCGATCTCCAAGATCGTGAAATAAGATCGCGAGGACAGCGATACAGGATACAGGATGAGACAAAAAGCCCGCAGGATCGTATACAGACCCTGCGGGTTTTTGTCTTATGTGCTGCACCGGGGACTGTCCCCCGGTGCAGGGTTTTCAGACACAGTCTGCCGTTTCGTCCTGCATGTCGCCGGGGGTGTCCCCCGGGGGCAGGCCCGGATCATTCAGATATCCCGGATCGATCAGATTTCAAAGAGGTCGGCGAGTGCCTTCAGGCCGCCGTCCGTCTCGTGGGCCAGGACCCGTTTGGCGAGAAGCTTGCCGAGCTGGACGCCTTCCTGATCGAAGCTGTTAACGTTCCAGAGAAAGCCCTGGAACATGACCTTGTTCTCGAAGTGGGCGAGCAGGGCGCCCAGGCTCTCGGGGTTGAGCTGGTCGGCGATGATGATACTGGAGGGACGGCTGCCGGCGAAAGCCTTGTTGGGATCTTCGTCTTCTTTGCCGCAGGCAAAAGCCATGATCTGGGCGACGACGTTCGCGCAGAGCTTTTTCTGGCTGGTGCTGCCCTGGATGTCGATGTCCATGCCGATCTGGCTGTTCTTGAAACCTATGAACTGCATGGGGACGATGTTTGCACCCTGGTGCAGGAGCTGGTAGAAGGAGTGCTGGCCGTTGGTGCCAGGCTCACCGAAGAGGACGGGTCCGGTCAGGTAGCTGACGGGTTCGCCGAAGCGGTTGACGGTCTTGCCGTTGGACTCCATGTCGAGCTGCTGCAGGTGGGCCGGGAAGCGGCTGAGTGCCTGTGAATAGGGCAGGACAGCGGTGCACATATAGCCCAGGACGTTGCGCTCGTAGACGCCGATCAGGGCGTCGAGCAGAGCGGCGTTCTGCATGATGTCGGGGTTCAGGGATGCCTTGTCGGTTTCTGCGGCGCCGTTGAGGAAGCGCGCGAAGATATCCGGCCCGAAGGCGAGGGAGAGGACCGCGCCGCCCACGCAGGAGGAGGCGGAGTAGCGGCCGCCGATGTAATCATCCATGAAGAAGGCTGCCAGGTAATCGGTACTGGATGCCATGGGGGAGGTCTCGCTGGTAACGGCCAGCATGTGCTTGGAGGGATCCACGCCGGCTTCGCGGAGCGCGTTCCTGACGAAGGACTCGTTGGTCAGGGTCTCCAGGGTCGTCCCGGACTTGGAGACGACGATGAAGAGGGAGTGGGGGATATCGACGGACTTCAGGACCGCCGCCGCATCGTCGGGGTCGACGTTGCTGATAAAACGCGCCTCCATCTTCAGCGTATCGTTCTGTCTCGCCCAGTTTTCGAGCGCGATGTAGACCGCGCGGGGACCCAGGTCACTGCCGCCGATGCCGATCTGGACGACCGTGGTGAATTTCTCACCGTCCGCGTTTGTGATCTCGCCCGCGTGCACTTTGTTCGCGAAGGCTGCGACCTTATTCTGCTGGGACACATAGAAATCGCGCTTGTTCACGCCGTCCGCCAGGACATCTTTGCCCAGCTGACCGCGGCAGAGTTGATGGAGAACCAGGCGCTTCTCACCGGTGTTGACCATGGCACCGTCCAGCAGTTCCTGATACTTGGCGATCAGCTGCTGCTCCTTTGCCAGGTCCGCCAGGACAGAGAGCACGTCGTCGTCGACAGCCTTTGCCGCGAAATTGTATTTCATTCCGCAGGCCATGGGAACACTGTATTTTGCGACGCGGACAGCGCCGTTTTCGCCGCTCATGGCTTCCGCGAGATTCACTCTGCCTTTCAGAGCGAGAAATTTGTCATAGGCAGCCAGTTTGTCAAGGTTTTTCCAGTCGATCATTCTGAAAATCCTCCTTTATCTATAAGGGTGTGAAATGATTAATGATTTTATGATCAGGTCCTGCCGCTGATCATGACGATAAAACATCAAAATGTTTACCGCATGAAAAACATGTAAAGATAATTATAGAGTATTCTTGTGTATATTGTCCAGTTTTTCGGCACTGACGAGGCTTTTTTATATGATTTTATATGAATAGATAGCAGGGTCAAAAGCCCTTTCACCCACGGCAAGCATGCTTGCCGTGGGTGAAAGGGCCTGGGACCTGCTCCAACATGAGGATGGAGTGGGTTGCTGCATGCCCGGCCGCCTCTGTCCTGTAAATGCGACACCGGATGCATTTTCGGGACGCCCGCGGAGGAAGTCCGGCCCGGAAGGGGGCATAAATACGGCATTTTTTCCTTTTCGACAGTTTGGCACGAAAGTTGCTGTTAAATCAGCTGTGCGTTTGTTACAGGTGGTTCTGTTCCGGGCGGTATACGCCGGGACAGCAAAAAGTTGAAAAGGAGATGAACGATATGGCACAACTGGAAGGAGTAAGAGTAGTAGACCTGACCACATTTATCGCGGCACCCTCCGCCGGGCGGATCCTGGCCGGGATGGGGGCGGAGGTCATCAAGATCGAGCCGCCGAGAGGCGACGGGTTCAAGCCCTTTTCCGTCAGCTGTAATTATCCTGCCTATGAGGAGGAGGGATATTACACAGGCTATGATGTGATGAACTTTCTGAAAAAGGGACTCTGCCTCAACCTGAAGAATCCCGAGGCAATGGAGATCCTGAAAAAACTTCTGGCTACAGCGGATATTTTCCTGACGAACAACCGGGTCCAGGCCCTGAAAAAAATGGGACTGGACTACGAGACCCTGCATAAGGAATTCCCGAGGCTGATCCATGCCTCGATCCTGGGCTACGGGGAGAAGGGACCGCTGAAGGATAAGCCCGGCTTCGACTACACGGCATTTTTCTCCAGGGGCGGGGTCGCCAGTTCCGTGATGGAGAAGGGGACCTCTCCGGCCGTCCCCGTCTCGGGGTTCGGCGACAATTATGCCGGCCTGGCGCTGACGGCAGGCATCCTGGCGGCGCTGTACAACCAGAGCAGGACCGGGGAGGGCGAACGGGTGACAGTGAGTCTGTACGACACCGCGATCTACGGGATCAGCTGGATGATGGGCGCCGTCGAGTACGGCAATGAACTGCCGGCCTCCAGAAAGCACACAAACAGCGCCGTCGCGACGACCTACAGGACTAAAGAAGGCAGGTTCCTGCAGCTGGCTATGCTGGATTATACTCAGCTCCCCCGCCTGGCAAAGGCGCTCGACGCGGACTTTCTGCTGACGGACGAGCGGTTCAATACCTATGAGGCGATGCTCCGGAACATCGAGGTCATGGTCGCGGAGCTTGAACCCGTTTTTGCGGCCAGAGGACTGGAGGAGTGGAATGAGCGCCTGACCGAGGCGGACATCCCCTTCGAGATCGTCCAGACAGCGGAGGAAGTCGTCCGGGATGAGCAGGCATGGGCAAACGACTATATTTTCAAAAAACAGCAGCGGGACGGGAAAAACCTCTACTATGTCCGCACGCCGATCTTCTTTACGGAGCGCCCCTCTATTCCTGAGGAGAGCGGCAGGGGCCGGGCTCCCATGAAGGGAGAGGATACCAGGGAGATCCTGAGAAGTCTCGGGTATGCTGACTGGAAGATCGATGCGCTGAAGGCATCCGGCGCACTGGTGGAAGAGGTCGGCTGAGGCTGCCGGGGGCGTCCCGGCCGGTGGAAAAGACCGGCCCGGGGCGCTCTGGAACAGGCGGCTGTCCGGACAGGGCGGATATGACGGGAAAACTGCCGGGCATTGGTCCGGAGACGGCGGGCAGGGTGGTGCCGGCGCATGCAGATCCTTCGGGGATTTTTCAGGGGGAAAGGATGCTGCATTGCGCCGTGCACTTTCCGGTATGACGGACACGGGATCCGCATATGTGCGGCAGCAGGGGAGATCGTCATAGGCCCCGTATGTGCTGCAGCGGGGGATCGTCACGGTCCCCCGTCAGGGGATCCGGAAGCGGGTCTTGAATTTTAACGGAACCTTGGAATGGATCACTTTAAGTCGAGGACAGGAATATGGATATCCAGAATCTGATAGATATGGTGGATGAGATCGTGCTGGTTTTTGACGCATCGGGAACCATCACGATGGGAAATGCGAAGATCGATGACTGGCTGCCTGTCTCCAGAGAAGAGATGATAGGGAAAAATGTCAGGTTCCTGAAGCAGGAGAACTATACGGAGGGGATCCTGACGATCGAAGAGATGATCCAGCGGCGTGAGACGGTCTTCAACAATGTGCTGTATACCAACGGCAGACTGATCTCGTATACGGGAAAGCCCACGTATGACGAACAGGGGAATTTCACGGGCGGGGTCCTCACGGGGCGGGATATGAGCTATCTCATCCGGATGTACAACGGCCATGTGGAACATCTGGAGAGGACGGCGGATGAAGAACTGATCGGCAGAAGTGAGGCGGTCAGGCGGATCCGCAGGCAGATCCTGCAGGCGGCGGGCACGGAGGTGCCGGTCATGATCACCGGGGAATCGGGCACGGGAAAGGAGGTCGTGGCACGGGCGATCTATAAAAACAGCAGGCGGGCGGATAAGCCCTGCATCGCTATCAACTGCGGCGCGATCCCGGGCGAACTTATGGAGACGGAGCTTTTCGGTTACGAGGACGGCGCCTTTACCGGCGCGCGCAAGGGCGGCAAAAAGGGACTGCTGGAGGCGGCGAACGGCGGAACGGTCTTTCTGGACGAGATCGGGACGATGCCCAAATACCTGCAGACGAAGCTGCTGCGCGTCATCCAGGAAAACAAGCTGATGCGGGTGGGAGGCGTCCGGGAGATCGATCTGGATGTGCGGTATATCTCCGCCACCAACCTGACGCTTGCGCAGCTGCACGATGAGAATTATTTCAGGCAGGATCTGTATTACCGGCTCTGCGTTTTTCCGATCCAGATCCCGCCCCTGCGCCAGCGGGGGGAGGATGCGGAGCTCCTCGCAGAGTCCTTTATTGACTACTTCAATAAGCGCTATATGAAGTATACGGTCCTGACGAAGGAAGTGCGCGAGATGATCCGCACCGGCACATGGCCGGGAAACGTGCGCGAGCTCCGCAATATCATGGAGAGGCTCGTGATCTCCGCGGACAGGGAGGAGCTGACCGCGGAGGATTTCCGGCTGGCGACAAGTATCGACGCCGTGCAGAGCAGCCTGCGGAAGACAAGCCTGGAGTTTGACGGATTTGTCACGCTGGACGAAGCCTATAAGATGGTCGACCATATACTGATCGAAAAGACGATCCGGCAGATGGGGTCTGTCAAAAAGGCGGCGGAGGTCCTGGGCATCAACCGGTCCACCCTCTACAGAAAGATCCAGGAGAGCAGGATCGGGCTTGTGGATGCGAATCTGTGAATCCCGGACCGGGTAAAGGTGAGGGCAAATGTGCTCCTGCCGTTCCACTCGGGTTTTTCGCGAAAAAGCCGCGAAAAACACCTCGAGGCTTCAGGCGGGTCTGTACTGTAACGGCAAAACACCTAGCAGTCAGATAGGCAGAATGTCCTGCTTGCACAAGTCCCTTCTAAATGATATTCTTGTAAAGTATGCGTGCCGGAAGGCAGTCCGGCACAATGAACGAAAAGGGCTGATTATCATTTAGAAAGGGAAACACAGTGATTTATCATAATATTCTGGAAGCAGTCGGCAACACACCCATGGTGGAGCTCAGGCGCATGCCGGCGCCTGGAAGCGCGAGGATCCTAGTCAAGGTGGAAGGCCTGAACGTAGGCGGATCCATCAAGACGAGAACAGCACTTAACATGATCGAACAGGCGGAGAAGGACGGTCTGATCGGCCCGGACTCGATCATCGTCGAGCCGACAAGCGGCAACCAGGGGATCGGCCTTGCACTGGTTGGGGCTGTCAAGGGATACCGGACGATCATCATCATGCCGGATTCCGTCAGCGAGGAGCGCGCAAAGTTCGTGCGCCACTACGGTGCAGAGGTGCAGCTGATCCATGACGCGGGCGATATCGGTGCCTGCATAGACGAGTGCCTGCAGACAGCGCTGCGGCTGCAGAAAAAGAATCCCAAGGTCTTCGTCCCGCAGCAGTTCTCTAATCCCAACAACACGATGGCCCAGAAGAATTTCACGGCGCAGGAGATCCTGGACCAGGTGGGCGGACCGATCCATGGTTTCTGCAGCGGCATCGGGACCGGAGGCACCCTGACAGGCATCGGAGAGGTCCTGAAGGACCACAATCCGGACATCGAGATCTGGGCGGTGGAGCCTGAAAATGCGGCGATCCTGGCGGGCGGTACGATCGGGACGCACCTGCAGATGGGTATCGGGGACGGTATCCTTCCGGATATCCTGAACCGCGAGATATATGATGAGATCTGCATCACGACGGATTCCGAGGCGATCGAGACATCCAAACGCCTCGCCAGAGAGGAGGGCCTGATGGTCGGGATCTCCTCCGGTACGAATGTGGCGGCCGCGCTGAAGCTGGCTGCAAAACTCGGGGAGGGGAAGACGGTCGTGACAGTCCTGCCCGACACGGCGGAGAGATATTTCTCCACACCGCTGTTTGGAGAATAAACCCGGCCTGCGGGGCACGGGGAGGGCAGACGGGAAACCGTGTGCAGGCATAGAGGATGAAACAGGAAGGATGGTTTGCTGATCCGCCGATGGATCAGCAAACCATCCTTTTTATCTTTTATGTTCCGGCAGGAAGCGAGTTGACCGTGCTGCTGCGCAGACCCTCCTCTCATCTCCGGTTTCGAACCGGCCCGAGCGGCAGCCGGTACCCCTTAACCGGTACCCGGAGGGGGAAATCCCCTCCGTGACGGTTTACGCAGCAGGGATGAAATGATACAATTTCCTATATATGGTTTCCGGGATGGCAGGGGCGTGTGAGGAAACAGGAGGAGACGGGTGATCAGGAAAATCGTTATTACAGGCGGTCCATGTGCGGGCAAGACGACCGGTATGAGCTGGATCCAGAAGGCGTTTGAAGCGATGGGCTACCTCCTTCTTTTTCTGACGGAGCCCGCGACGGAGATGAAGACAGCCGGGATCACCCCCGCGCGCTGTTCCTCGTCCCTGGCCTACCAGATTTTCCAGATGAAGCTCCAGTTTGAAAAGGAGAAGATCTTCGAGAGCGCTGCGAGGGATATCGAAGCTGCAGAGGCAAAGGTCCTGATCGTCTGCGACAGAGGCTTTCTGGACAACCGCGCCTATATGACAGACGAGGAGTTTGACCAGGCACTCAGGGTGCTCGGCGTGACGGAGGAGGAGCTGCTTGCAGGCTATGACGCAGTCTTCCATCTCGAGACGACGGCCAAAAACGCCCTGATCTACTACGGAGCGGAGACAAATGCCGTCCGGGATGAGGATCCGGCCCAGGCGGCGGCATTGGATGACCGTGTGATCGCTGCCTGGTCGAAGCATCCGTATTTCAGGATCATCGAGAACCTCAACGGATTCGAGGATAAGATGGACCATCTGGTCGCGGAGATCGCGGCCTTTCTGGGAGAGCCTGTGCCCTATGAGATCCGGCGCCGGTATCTGCTGGAGTATCCGGATCCCGCCGTTCTGGAGAACATTCCGGGCTGCCACCGCGAAGAGATCGAGCAGGTCTATCTGCGGTCCGCGCCGGAGGAGGAGATCCGGATCCGCAGACGCGTGAGCGAGAGCGGTGAGATGTTCTATCTCACGAGAAAGAGGCTGGCGGGCGGAAAAAAACGCCTCGAGGCAGAGGGGCGCCTGACGGAGCGAGAGTATGGGCAGTTCCTCTCCAATGCGGATCCCCAAAAGCGCCTGATCCGGAAGACACGCTACTGCCTGGCCCGGGAAGGACAGTATTTTGCGATCGACCTGTACCCCTTCCGGAAGGGGCTGGCTCTCCTGGAGGTATCGCTCCGGGAAGAGGGGGAGCCCGTGCAGATCCCTCCTTTTGTCAGGGCGCTCCGGGACGTGACGGAGGATCCCCGGTATGAAATAGCGGCGCTTGCGGACCGCGGCCCGGAGAGCTGAAAATGCAGGAAATGGACATGGAAAGAGGCTGGAGCAGCGGTTTGAGCCCGGAAGGACGGGTGCTGGAAAAATATAATGCATACAAGCTGGGCTGGCTGCATGACTCGATCCATTTTATCGTTCTCATTGCAGTTCTGTTTGTCATATTCCGGTTTGTCATCGGGCTGTCTGTCGTCGGCGGAGATTCCATGGAGCCTCATCTGAAGAACGGGGACCTGGTCGTCTATTTCCGGATGGAGAGGGAATATGTGCCCGGGGACGTGATCTCGATCCGGGTGCCCTCAGGCGACTACTATGTAAAAAGAGTTGCGGCAGTCGGCGGCGACGAAGTGGACCTGCGGGACGGAAGAGTATACGTCAACGGGGAAGAACTGATCGACAAATGGGCGCAGGGCGAGACGCTCGAGGAGAGCGGGGCCGTGATCTATCCCTATAAAGTGCGCCGGGGAAATGTGTTCGTCCTGGGAGATAACCGTATGGTCTCCATGGATTCGCGCAGATTCGGTGAAGTGAATCTGCGGCAGATCAAGGGAAGGCTTCTGTTGCGGATCGGCGGCGGCCGGATCCGGCTGGTGGAGTAACGGGAGAGCGTGAACAGTAAAGGACGATTCGTGAACAGTACCTGAGAAATGTTGAACCATATCGGATGGATTATCTGATGGTGGAATATCTGATGGCCGGAGAAACAGCGAGCTATGAAACGATTTGAGTGGATCAAAACCATACAGCTGGTGCTTTATATTTTGTTGACAGTGATCGCATTGGTCACGATCTTCCGGGATGACGCACTGTACCAGACGATCGCATCCGACCCGCATGTGCGCCTGCTCAGCGGAATCCTCTGGCTCCTCATGGGCCTGTCCTTTGTCTTTATGTTCCTGGATTTCGGTTCCTATACGGATCTGAAGCGGGAGAATCTGGCCCTGGACCAGGCAATCTATTCGGATACGCTGACCGGTGTCGCAAACCGTTACAGCTGTGATGCCTATATCTCCCAGTATCTGCACAGGCGCATGCCCAAGGAGATGGGATGCATCACGCTGGACCTCATCAATCTGACGCAGATCAACCAGCAGTACGGTCATGAGGGCGGGGACGAAGCGATCCGGGAGTTCTCGGAGATCCTCACGGAAGCTGCACGGATCAAGGGGGCCCCGGAGGGCGCGACCAACTGCTTCATCGGCCGCAACGGCGGAAATAAGTTCCTGGCCATCTTCCGTTCCTGCAGCCACGAGATCATCTCCGATTTTCTTCTGGAAGTGGAGCAGCTCGAAGGCCGCCGCGAGACAGATGGAAAAGTCCCCCTCGTCTACGCGGTCGGCGTTGCGTTCGATGAGGAGAGCAGCGTAAAAAGTCTGGTGGAGCTGGTGGCTCTCTCGGACCACAGGGCGTCGCAGGACGAGGTCCACAAACGGACAGAAGAGTGATGGACGCAAAAACATTCCCATGTTAGAAGGCTGTCACAAGGCACCTGTCCGGAGGTCTCAACCGGGATCCTGACAGCGCCATGCAGAAAAAAGACGAAGCAGATCCGGGGACCGGAGAAAAGAGGGGCGGCGTGGAAATCCTGGACTATGCATATCTGAATGACCTGGTCGTAAAAGCGCAGCGGGGCAGCAGCAATGCTTTCGCTGAGCTTTATGCTGCGACCTATCAGCGACAGTATGCCTATTCCTGCAGATATCTGAAGGATGTTCATCTGGCGCAGGACGCGCTCCAGGAATCTTTTATCCGTGCCCTCAGGGGGCTCGGAAGGCTGCAGAACCCGGATCTTTTCATCGCCTGGCTGGGCCAGATCAACTTCCGCGTCTGTTACGAGATGCAGGAGAAGCGCCTTCGTGAGATCAGCAGCGGGGCGCCGCAGGACCTGCCCGGAGCAGAAGCACATTCCGGATACGGGCTTCCCGAGGACGAGGTGCTGGCGGTGGACAACAGGAAATATATCCTCCGGCAGGTTATGAATCTGCCGCTGGTGGAGTCGCAGGTGATCCTGATGAAGTATTACCAGAGCATGACACTGGATGAGATCGGAGATACGCTGAATATCAGCAGAAGCACCGTGAAACGATATCTGCGGGCGGGGAAAAAGCATCTGCAGAAGACGATCTTCTGAATTTCTTACAAATTGATTTTTCCCAAACCGGATTTCTTCCAAACTGGATTTCTCCCAAACTGCCGGACGTAAGAGACCAAAGGCTGCAGTACAGACCCACCTGAACTGTAACGTTCAAAGGAGCACCACAGTCATGAAAGAAAATAAAAACACGGTTCCCGAACTGGGCATGGACCGGGCGACAGATATTTTGAACGCCGTGTTTAAAGAATGCGGCCGGAAGCCGAACAGTGTGCCGATGGAGGCCTTATCCGCATATACGATCTACCGGAAGGAGCGCTTCGGTCTGCAGCGGGGGATCCTGGTCTCGCTGCTGGTGCTGTTTTTTCTGCTTCCCTTCCTCTTTATCGACTCGGACTTTTCCGTGCGCGTGGAAGCCGCCGGAGAACGAAGGCTCCCTGTCTATGTGATCGAGGTGCAGTCGCTCCTTCCGGTGCATCGTGTGACCGCAAATGTAGAGGGACAAAGCCTTCCGGTCTATGAGGCAGATGCAAGGACTTTTACAGTCGAGCCGACCCGAAACGGCGAGATGACTGTCGAAGTGGCCCTGATGAACCGCCAGAATACGGCTATGAAAGTGGAGGTCACGGATGTTGATCACAAGTGCCCGGTGCTGACCGGAAGTGAGGTCACCGGCAGTGAGGTGCATCTCTATGTGGAGGATGCGGGTACCGGCGTCCACCTGAACAGGGCTTACGGGATACTGGTACCGGAGGGACCGGCTTCTGCAGGTGCATCTGACGGGGAAGAGGACGATCCTGCGGTTCTTACCGGAATCGGGGCGGATCCGGAAAAGAAGATAGAGCCGGTCCGCACAGATCCGGAGACCGGACTGATCGTCTTTGCCTATCCGTCACGGACCATGGATGTCTATATCCCTGACCATATCGGCAATATTCTGCACCTGGCGCTCAGAGTCGGAGAAAACAGATGACCCTTTTTCTCAGTTCGCACCGTCTTTTTATATAGAGGATCTTCGTAACTGTTCAGCACCCCCATATTGCAGGTGTTATGCACCTGCAATCCCGGGCTGACAGAGGCGCGGGGGGCTGAACAGATACGGATTTTCTTAATAATGGAACTTCTTACTGAAAGATTTTATTGCCTGATAGGGCATTTGCACGTGAAAGGAGGAACAGCCGTGTGGAGTGCAGATAAAAAAGGGTGCAGGCGGCTGCTTCGCATGGCAGCCGGGCTCTGTGTGGTCCTGCTGTCCCTCGCGGGGATCCCGGAAACCTGTGCGGACAGGGCAGCCGGCACTTGTTTTCTGCTGCCGGCCGCAGCGGCTTCCGGCCCGGAGGCTGCCGGCACAGACAACGTGATGGAAGCTGACAGCGAAGGAGCAGACGGGGCGGATACGCCGCAGGGAGGGCTCACCATTGAAGTGGTGGAGGAGCTTTCGATCGACGACCAGATCATCATTGAGGACGGAGAGATACCGCTCGCGAATTTCTCTGAGGCGCCTGCGAAGGCGGGACCCCGCCACGCTGCCATGATGGGGATCGTACTTTTGGCTGAAGCAGGGTACACGATCTATTTTGACCGGCGGGAGAAAAGACTGTTCGTGCTCCTGCGGGAGGCAGCCCTCGCGCAAAAGGAGATCCTCTGAGCGGACGGGATCACAGGACACAGAGGATCGGGCTGTAACAAATCAGAAAGAGGAAGAAAGAGATGATCGGGGATTTAGTGGCGTGGATATTTGCAGCCGCGTCAGTCATCCTGCTGATCGCTGCGGAGCGGCGGCGCGGACGCCGGCGCCGGGAGTATCGCAGCGATTTGATCCGGGAATTTTCCGAGGACGAGGATACGCCTGCCGGAAAGAGTGCCGGAGAAAGCGGCGGAGACCATTGAGCAGGAGGGCGCGGAGAAAGGCATGCACACAGCAGAAGATCTATGGATCGCGTTTAACAGTATTTTTCTGGACATAGTTCCGTTAGCGGCACTTGCGGCGCTGGCGGTCTCATGGTTTTTGCGCAAAAAACGCTTTGACCGGGAGGAGGAGACGCTGCGAAGCCGGATCAGCATGTATCACGACAGAATGGCTGAGCCTGCAGAAGGGGAGGATGAGTCTGACTTATCTTAGAACTGCAGTGCTCCGGCGGACCGGGACCGGAGGAGATATCCGCGGACAGGGGGACAGGGACGCTTCTCTGTCTCTTTTTTTGTTTATCATCGCGCTATGTCTGTGACCTCAGTCGTGAGATATGCGCGCAAAACAGGGAACCTGCTTCATCGTGGGTACAATTTCGCGATGAAGCATAAACGATCCGCGAGGATGCGGCTTTTTTTTCATCATAGGACATTGACAAGTAAGAGGAAATCTGTATAATCCAACTGGCAGGAAAATGAGAATCATTTTCAAAAAACAAAAATCCGTTGTCCTGCGGCTGGGGACAACATATGGAGGAAAAATGGCTGTAAAAGGTGGAATGCATTACCGGTCGAAGAACAGAGACGCGCTGATCTCCTACCTTCGGGACAGGGAAGGGGACCATGTGACGGTCAACGAGATCCATGATCATTTCCGGCAGTCAGGGAGCTCAATGGGTGTCGCAACGATCTACCGGCAGCTGGAGCAGCTGGTGGCGGACGGGCAGATGCGCAAATATCTGGTGGACAGCAGCAGTGCAGCCTGTTTTGAATACATCGGCGCACAGGAGGGGCATGCCCGTTTTGTCCACTGCAAATGTGAAAAATGCGGGCGGATCCTGCATATCGACCGGAGCGAGATCGAGGAGATGGCGCGGCTCCTGGAGGAGAGGAGCGGCTTCCGCATGGATAATGTGCAGACAGTTCTCTACGGTGTGTGCGGGGACTGCAGAGTGCCGGACGGGAAGAATGTTGAAATGGAATGAGAATGTTAAAATGGACTGAGAATATTGGAATGGAATGAGAACATCGAAATGAAATGAGCGGGAAACATATGAGAATGGGCTTTGAAAAACGAGGGATCGCCTGGGTGCGGTTTCCGCTCCTGTTCCTCCTGTTCCTCCTGGTCCTGCTGCTGGCGGGCTGCGCGGGGAAGACCGGCCGGTCGGATTCCGCCCGGGGCCTGTCGGGCGGAGCCGGGGAAGAAACAGCAGGATCCTCCCGCGACGGGACGGGAGCAGGATCATTGCAGGGGGGCCGCCTGAAGGTCGTGACGACGATCTTTCCGCAGTATGATTTTGCAAGGCATATCGCGGGAGAAAATGCGGATGTATCCATGCTCCTGAAACCGGGCGAGGAGGTGCACTCCTATGAACCCACGCCGCAGGACGTCAAGATGATCCAGAACAGCGATCTGTTTATTTATACAGGCGGAGAAAATGATGTCTGGGTGGAAAGTATCCTGGAATCTCTCGGAGAAAACGGACCCCGGACTGTGCGGATGCTGGATCTGGTGACCACTGTTGCCGAGGAGGATCTCGAGGAAATGATGCCTGAAAAAGGGGATCATGACCACGATCACGGTCACGGGGAGCCGGATCCTGATGCGGATGGCGACGGCCATGCGCACGAAGAGGAGGAACACGGACAAGAGGACGAAGACAGCGGGGATGCAGACCATGTGCACGAGGAGGAAAACAGCGCCGAAGAAGACGGCCCTGCACAAGAGGACGAAGAGCACGGACACAGAGGCGAGGGAGGCCATGTGCATGGAGAGGAGCCGGATGAACATGTCTGGACTTCCCCGGAGAACTGCGTGACCCTTCTGGAGAAGCTGACAGAGGAGTTCTGCCTGGCGGATCCTTCTCACGCGGCGGCGTACAGAGAAAACGGCGGAGAGTATCGGAACGGGTTTGTGCAGCTGGATGAAGAATACCGCAGGATGGCCGCTTCGGCATCCCGGAAAACGATCCTCTTCGGAGACCGCTTTCCTTTTCGTTATCTGGCCGAGGAGCTCGGGCTTACCTGTTACGCGGCTTTTTCCGGGTGTTCGTCCGAATCGGAGCCGAGTGCCGCGACGGTGGCATTTCTGATCGACAAGGCTGCCGGGGAGAAGCTGCCGGTCGTTTTTAAGATCGAGTTTTCCAATGGAATGATCGCACAGGCTGTCTGTGAGGCGGCGCAGCTGCGAATGAAGAAAAATGCGGCCAAAGATTCCGATGGCACTGCCGGCACGCAGGTGCCGCAGATGCAGGTCCTGCAGCTGCACTCCTGTCACAACGTGACCAGGGACGAATTCTCGTCCGGGGAGACCTGCCTGTCGCTGATGCGGAAGAACCTGGAGGCGCTGCGGACCGCACTGGGGGCATAGACCGGACCTTTACCGTGTTCCATGCGCCGGAAACAGCAGATTTTGATTCGTCCGCGCATAGACCGGACAGATGCGTGGAAAGAGCGTACACCTGTAAAAAGATTGGATGTTACCATAGCAATGAGTTTATTGAAATGTGAAAACCTCTCCTTTGCCTACGACGGGGTGACGGTAGTCAGCAACCTGAATTTTTCGGTGGAGGAAGGCGATTATCTGTGTATCGTCGGGGAGAACGGCGCAGGAAAAAGCACCCTGATCAAGGGACTTTTGAGACTCAAAAAACCATCTGCCGGGAATGTGGAAATGGGAGAGGGACTTCGGGCGACGGAGATCGGCTACCTCCCCCAGCAGACCCAGATCCAGAAGGATTTTCCGGCCAGTGTAAAGGAGGTCGTCCTCTCCGGCTGCCTCAACCGGATGGGACTGCGCCCGTTTTACTCCCGTGCGGAAAAAGACCGTGCCAGGGAGAATATGGAGGCGCTGGAGATCCTGGATCTGCAGGATACGTGCTACCGGGACCTGTCCGGCGGGCAGCAGCAGCGTGTACTGCTGGCGAGGGCCATGTGCGCAGCGCAGAAGCTGATCCTTTTGGACGAGCCGGTGTCCGGCCTGGATCCGGTCGCCACGCGGAGCCTCTATGCGCAGATCGCCCACATCAATGAAAAGACCGGGATCACGGTCATCATGGTCTCTCACGATATCGATGCTTCACTGAAAAATGCCACCCATATACTGCACCTGGGACAGGAGGGCCAGCTGTTTTTCGGCACGCGCGACGAATACCGCCGCAGCGCCGTCTATCACGATTTTCTGGGTGAGCGGGCTGTGCCGATGTGGAAACATGAGTTTCCCAACCGCATCGGGCGCGCGGCCCCGCGCGAGAGTGTGGAGCCTACGGAGACAGAGAGCCGGGTGCGGGTCAGTACCGGGAAAAGATCCAAAATGGAGGCATCTGTGTCCGGCGGGACTGCCGGAAGGAGAATGCGCGGACAGGGGGCCCCTGCTCCGGGCGGGACCGCCGGGAAGAAAACGGCCGGATCGGCGGCATCCGCTCCGGGCGGGGGACGGACAGGGAAAGGTCCGGATCCGGAGATTCTGAGGTGGATGCTGCTGTGAAAAAACCGGAATAAAGACCGGATAAAAACCGGAAGAGGAGTCTGTCTTGTTTTACCTGATTATTGAAATGTTTTCCTACCCCTTTATGGTGCGGGCCCTGGTGGTGGGATCTCTGATCGCCCTGTGTGCAGCGCTTCTGGGTGTCACGCTGGTGCTCAAGCGCTACTCCATGATCGGGGACGGGCTCTCCCATGTGGGGTTCGGCGCCCTGGCGGTCGCGTCGGCCATGAACGCGGCGCCGCTTGCCGTGGCGATCCCCGTGGTCGTGCTGGCGGCCTTTATGCTGCTGCGCCTGCGGGAGACCAGCCATGTCAAGGGGGATTCCGCGATCGCCCTCATCTCCACGGGGGCGCTGGCGCTGGGTGTGACCGTCGTCTCCATGACGACCGGTATGAATACAGATGTATACAATTATTTATTCGGGAGTATACTGAGCATGACCGGGGACGATGTGTGGATCACGGTCATTGTATCTGTTGTCGTTCTGCTGCTCTTCATCTTCTTTTACCACAGGATCTTTGCGGTGACCTTTGATGAGAGCTTCACCCGGGCGACCGGGATCCGGTCGGGGACCTACAATTCTCTGATCGCGCTTCTGACGGCGCTGATCATCGTGATCGGTATGCGGATGATGGGGTCGCTTCTGATCTCCAGTCTCGTCGTGTTTCCGGCCATGACCTCCATGCGCCTGTGCAGGACTTTCCGCGGCGTGATGGTCAGTTCCGCCGCAGTCTCTGTGGTCTGCCTGGTTTTGGGACTGGTGATCTCTTATCTGTACGCGACGCCTACAGGGGCCAGCATCGTCCTGTGCAATATGGCGGCGTTTTTCCTCTATGCGGTCATCGCGAAGGTGAGAGGGCTGGATTGAGCGGTCTGCATATGCAGGATTCGCTCGCAGTTTTTATACCGCCGCTTTTTTGAAAAGGGGGTCTTCCCCACTGAGATAGACGGGCTGACAGGGCTTTTTCGGGATTCTGCAGGCGCGTCTTCCTGCAAGCAGCCGGAAGGCTCTTTGAGGAAAGGAAAAGAAAACAATGCGGGGACAAGTAGAAAAAAGGAGTGAAGGCGCTCTGGCGGTCATCGCAGGGATCTGCCTGTTGCTGGCGGGCGCCGCCGCGGTTTTTTACGCGGCGTACAAGGTCAGCTATGTCTCGGTCGATTACGGGATCCATGTGGATATCGTCAAGGAACTGGACTGGTCGGATCCCGTTCAGATGCTGCGGGAGCATCCGGAACCTGTCTGGCATCTTCTCGTGCGGGCAGCCATGTCTGTCGGCGGTTTTTCTGCAGAGAGGGCTGCGGGGCTGGTCTCGGGCGGCCTGTGCGCGCTCACATACCTGCTGGCAGCGCATTTCCTGTACAGGCCTGCGTCCTTTTCCGGACGCGGCACTGCGGGGACCGGCGCGGCAGGGGGCGCAGTATTCCCATCCGGCGGTCTCTCTGTGCCGGGCGCTGCCCTGGCGGCCCTGGTGCTGAGCCTGGTGAGTGCGGTCTATGTCCCCTGGTTTAATGATAAGCCCTATCTGGGGCAGGGGTCGCCGAACCCCTGGCACAACCCGACGACCCTTATGGTGCGCCCGATCGGCCTCGTGATCTTTATTCTCGTGATGGGAGAGTGCATCCGGGTCCGGAGGGCCGGTTTCCGAAGGGGGCAGGGGCTCCGGATCTGGAAGGGGATCCTGCTCGCTGTCCTGCTCCTGCTCTCGAATCTGTCCAAACCCAGCTTCGTGCAGGTCTTTTATCCCGCGATCTTTGTGCTGATGGTCCTGTGGCTGATCGTGTACCGGTTCCGGAATTTTTTCTTTGCCCTGCAGCTTCTTTTGTGCTGTCTGCCCTCTGTCGGTCTGATGGGCGCACAGTTTTTATCGGCCTTCTATGGCAGCAGCAACAGTGATTCCGCCGGGATCACGATCGCTCCCTTTAAGGTTGCCGGCCTGTATACCGACAACATTGCCTTCTCCACGCTTCTGGTCCTCGTTTTTCCGCTTCTCGTCGCGCTCTGCACGCTGGTGCGGCGGGCTTTTGACTGGACAGCCCTGTTCGCGTGGATCATGCTTGCAGCCGGTATGGCGGAAAAATTTCTCCTCGCCGAGAACGGATCCCGGCTCTGGCACGGGAACTTCAACTGGGGGTATATCCTCGCCGTGTACTTTGTCTGGTTCATCGGGATCCGGGATTTCAGCAGCTGGCTCGGATCTCTTCGGGGGTCCGGCACAGGCAGGGAAAAGAATCCGCTTTCGGGAGGAGGTCAGGGCGCCGGGAGAGTCCTCTCCATCCTCGCATGGATCCTTTGCGGGATCCTGCTTCTGGCGCACCTTGTGTCAGGAATCTATTACCTGTATTATCTGATCGTGCTGGGGAACGGGATCTGAGAAAGGAGCTTCTTGACAGAGCCGCACAGAGACTGCTAAAATGTTTTTTTACCGGGAAGGTACCGGAAGACAGGCTGCCGCCTGTCGGATCAGGCAGACAGATGCTGCAGGGCAGCTGACGTACAGAGCACCCGGAATAGCGGGACGCTGCCTGCCGGATCAGGTTGAAAAGGCAAAGTACAAAGTACAGTGTAGCTTTTGTTTGTAAAGCGTTGCGATCCAGGAGGAATTATTATGGAAAACACAATGGAAAAAGAAGTTGTCAGCGGCGATATGCTCATCGGTGAGATCCTTCGCAAGCATCCCGATTCTGCCTATCTTCTCATGAACTGCGGCATGGGCTGCATCGGCTGCCCTTCATCCCAGATGGAATCCCTGACCGAGGCCTGCATGGTACACGGCCTGGAGGCAGAGGAAGTCGTCAAGTATCTCAACGTCGAGCTTGGCCTGGCATCTGCCTGAGATCTATGAGAACAATATTGTGAAAGAGAAAACCGGTCTGTTCTCATGACAGCAGTCATGGGCGGACCGGCTTTCCAGTTAAGGCTTTATAAAAGTGCAGAGGCGGCAGGAAGCAGGTGTGTGTCAGTTACCCCATGAGGAAGGACAGAGCCGCAGGCGCCTGCCGGTCTGCATAGAGGCGGCAGGGCCCCGGGTGACCCGGCTGAGGCTTTGACCGAAAGAAAGGAGAACTATGGACTATTTGCAGATAGAAAAAGTGATCGGACGTGAAATCATCGATTCCCGCGGCAATCCGACGGTCGAGGCGGAGGTCACGCTGGCGGACGGCACAATCGGCAGAGGGGCGGCGCCCAGCGGTGCCTCCACCGGGGAGTTTGAAGCACATGAGCTGCGTGACGGGGACAGCTTCCGCTATGGCGGCAAAGGGGTCCGCAAGGCGGTCGACAACATCAATGAAAAGATCGCGCCGGCGCTCATCGGAACAGACGCCTCCGACATCTATGCGGTGGACAGAGTCATGCTGGACCTCGACGGCACAAAGGATAAGTCCAACCTCGGTGCAAATGCGATCCTGGCGGTCTCCATCGCGGCCTCCAGAGCGGCTGCGGCGGCGCTGGGCATTCCGCTCTACCGCTTTTTCGGTGGACTGCAGGCGAACAGGCTGCCTGTGCCCATGATGAATATCCTGAACGGCGGTGCACATGCTGACAGCTCCGTCGACACGCAGGAGTTCATGATCATGCCGGCGGGTGCTGCCTCCTTCCGGGAAGGCCTGCGCTGGTGCACAGAGGTGTTCCATGCACTGCAGAAGATCCTCAAGGATGCCGGCGACGTCACGGCGGTGGGGGATGAAGGCGGGTTTGCCCCCAACAAACCCAAGGGAGATGAAGCCGCGATCGAGCTCATCCTGGAGGCGGTCAAAGCGGCAGGGTATGAGCCCGGCAAGGACTTCGTCCTCGCCCTGGATGCCGCTTCCTCCGAGTGGAAGAGCGAAAAGGGGATCGGTTTCTATCACCAGCCCAAGTCCGGGAAGGATTTTACCAGCGACGAACTGATCGCCCACTGGGCGGAGCTGATCGACAAATATCCTATCTATTCCATTGAAGACGGTCTGGATGAGGAGGACTGGGACGGCTGGGTAAAGATGACCGAAAAGCTTGGCGGCAGGTGCCAGCTCGTCGGCGACGACCTCTTCGTCACCAACACCGGGAGACTGCAAAAGGGCATCGAGCTCGGCGCGGGCAATTCCATCCTTATCAAGCTGAACCAGATCGGGTCCGTCTCGGAGACGCTGGAGGCCATCAAAATGGCGCACAAGGCAGGGATGACTGCCGTGACCTCCCACCGGTCCGGGGAGACCGAGGACACCACGATCGCGGACCTCGCAGTGGCCCTGAACACCTGCCAGATCAAGACCGGTGCGCCCTCCAGGTCGGAACGCGTCGCGAAGTACAACCAGCTTCTCCGGATCGAGGAGGCCCTGGGGGCAAGTGCCGTCTATCCCGGTTTCGGTGCTTTTAATCTCAAAAAGTGAAGACTCGCTGAGGGTCCTCCCCACTGCCTTTGATATCGATGAGACCGCCCTGTCCGCGCCGGCGGTGACCGGCACAGGGACTGTATGATAAAGATGCAGGACTCGCCCGCGAGTCCTGCGCGCGTATCCTGCGACTGAAGTCACGGGTATTACGTGATGAAGAAAAAAACCGGCATCTTCTGCCATCGGACAGAAGATGCCGGTTTTTTGCATGCCGTTTTATTATTCCTCTTCGAGCGAGAACTCATCCTTTCCGACGCTGCACATCGGACACTCGAAATCATCCGGAAGATCCGCAAATTTTGTGCCGGGAGCGATGCCTGCATCGGGATCGCCGAGATCTTCGTCATAAACATAGCCGCATACGTCACATACAAATTTTGCCATTGTAAAACCTCCAAAAGTAAATGAAAAAGATAGATTGCTGAAGTGGAAAAAATCACCTGTTTGTACATTATCAAATGAGTTATACCGTGTCAAAGGATTTCTGCTTTGGCGGCAGGAAATGTGCATAACTCTGTGGATAAGTCCCGGTTTTGACAGGTGCAGGGGGCCTGTAAATCAGGAAAACAGGGTTTTGTGGATAAGTAATACGACATTTTTCGTCAAAACGACGAAAGTGACAAATATCGCAAAACCGTATTGAAAACAGATAAGCGGATCATTATAATTGTCGGCAAGGGAGGATAGTAGATATGAGTGCAGATCTTTTCAGGAACGCAGCTCTCGGATGCATGGCGGTCGTCTGTGCGGGGACAGATCTGTATTGCGGGAAGGTCTTCAATGTTGTGACAGTACCGGGGTTCGTTCTCGGGATCCTGAGCTGTGCGTGGACCTGTGGTGCAGAGGGGATCCTGAACATCATGTGCAGCGCGGCCTTTACGATCGTCTTCCTCTACCCGTTTTTCCGGGCAGGGGGGCTGGGAGCTGGAGACATCAAGCTTCTTGCTGCAGTATCTGCCTTTTTGAAGCCGGAAATTTTCCTGCGCTGCTTCGGATTGGCCTTTGTATTCGGAGCAGGGATCGGTCTGCTGCAGCTTCTGCACTCGCGGGGGCGGATGCATACGGTGCATTTTGCCGTGCCTGTCGCTGTGAGCGTGCTCCTGCATTTTGCAGGTGTCTATTGATCTGCGGCAGATTGATCTTGATCTGCGGCAGGTGTCTGCTGATCTGCGGGAGATGTCTGTTGAAAGCGCCGGAATGGTATTGAAAGCACGGGATTGTACCCACGATGAAGCGGGTTTCCTTTTTGGCGTGCGTATCCCATGACTGAAGTCACGGGTATAGCGCGATGAAGAATAAAAAGGGAGGGAATCAGAATGTCGGCGGCAGCTACGGGAAAGATGATCGCGATCTGTGACAGTGATCTGTCCTATGCATCGCGTCTGATGGAATATCTGCGCATGGAGACGGGGATACCTGCCGGGATCCGTTTATATACCAGCGCGGAAAAGCTGCTGGAGGATCCGGCGGCGAGAAAGGCAGCTCTCCTGGTGATCGCCCAGTCGCAGTACAGTGAGGCCGTGGCGGAAGCGGGGTTTCCGGAACTGCTGCTCCTCAGTGAAGATGATGTGTGGCAGGGGGAAGAGCCTGAAAATATCAGCAAGTACCAGTCCATCTCCAATATCGTCATCTGCATCCGGAGCAGGTGCGCGGCGGGGGAGGAATCCGTTGTTTCCATGCGGCATGGAAAACCTATGGTGCGGATCGGGGTCTACACACCCGTCACGAGATGTCTGCAGACGACCTTTACGCTGACGCTTGGACAGATCCTCGCCCGGCAGCACAAGGTTTTGTATATGAATTTTGAAGCCTTTTCAGGATTTGAGCGGATGCTGCAGAGAGAGTTTCAGGGAAGTGTGAGCGATCTGATCTACTACAACGAGTGTGCCAGGGAAAAACTGGCGGGGCAGCTGGAGATGATGACAGAGGAAGTGGGAGGGCTCCATTTCCTGCCTCCTCTGAAGTCCTTTGTCGAGCTGCGGTCGATCCGGAAGGAGCAGTGGAGCAGCCTGTTGCGGACGATCGAAAAAGTGACGGAATATGAGTTTCTCCTGCTGGATCTGACGGAGCATACAGACGGACTTCTGGATATCCTGCGCAATTGCGACAGGGTCTATACGATCGTGCGGGACGATACTTTTTCCCGTGCCCGTTACCTGCAGTATGAAGACATTCTCAGGAGGATGGACTATGAAGATGTCCGCATGCGGACACAGCACTGGCGGTTTCCGCTTTTTCGGGAACTTCCCCGGGGAATAGAGGATCTCACCAGGGGGGAGCTGGCTGCCTATATACGGGAACATCTGCTGGAGGGGCCGGATTGAGAGTGCGTCAGCCGGGCAGCACGCGCAGTTTTTTTTCGTATGTTTACGAACAGGGGAGCATAACCCGCAAAACGGAGGAGGGCGGAAGCACAGGAAGCGGCAGGAAGCGGCAGTAAAGCACAGGGAAGCGGCAGGAAGCACGGGAAGCGGCAGGGAAGCAGAGAGGAAAGAGGGCGGAGAATGCAGACGCAGGAATACGGGCAGGTCCGGGACGGGATCCATGAGTCGGTCATGCGGGAGATCGACTTTTCCCGTAGTGTGGAAGATGAGGAAGTCCTTGAACTGATCGATCAGGGGATCATCCGTGCAAAGCGGGCCGGAAACCTGAATCTGGATGAGATGAAGCGCATGCGGCAGGAGCTGTTCAATGCGATCCGGAGGCTGGATATCCTGCAGGAACTGATCGAGGATCCGACAGTCACGGAGATCATGATCAATGGCCCGGAGGATATTTTTATTGAGCGCGACGGGAAGGTGGTGCGTACGGACCGCGCATTTGTGTCCATGGAAAAGCTGGAGGACGTGGTGCGGCAGATCGTATCCGCCTGCAACCGTGTCGTGAATGAGTCGACGCCTATCGTGGACGCACGGCTGGAGAACGGCGACCGGGTCAACGTAGTGCTTCCGCCGGTCGCCCTGAACGGTCCGATCGTCACGATCCGGCGCTTTCCGGACAAACCGATCCGTATGGAAGACCTGCTCCAGTTCGGATCAGTCCCGGAGGAGGTCGCCGCATTTCTGGAATGCGTGGTCCGCGCGGGGTACAACATTTTTATCAGCGGCGGGACAGGATCCGGAAAGACGACTTTTCTGAACGCGCTTTCCGCCTATATTCCCCCGGACGAGCGTATCATCACGATTGAAGACAATGCAGAGCTGCAGATCCGTCACATAGAAAATCTGGTGCGCCTCGAGGCCCGCAATGCCAACGTGGAGGGGTGCCGCCCGATCAGCATCCGGGACCTGATCCGCTCCGCGCTGCGCATGCGCCCCGACCGGATCATCGTGGGAGAGGTCCGCGGAAGCGAGGCGATCGATATGGTCCAGGCTATGAATACCGGACACGACGGGTCCATGTCGACCGGGCACGCAAACAGCGCGCAGGACATGCTCTCACGTCTGGAGACCATGATCCTGATGGGGATGGACCTGCCCCTGCCTGCCATCCGGGGCCAGCTTGCCTCGGCCATCGACCTGATCGTCCATCTGGGACGTCTGCGAGACCGCAGCCGAAGGCTTATGGAGATCTGTGAGATCACAGGCATGGGAGACGGGAAAATCGTCACGGCACCCCTTTTCCGCTTCCGGGAGATCGGAGAGAAGGACGGGAGGATCCGGGGCGTGTGGGACAGGACGGGAGAACTGCAGGATCGGGAGAAGCTTGCCCGGGCGGGTGTGGAGTGCCCGTGGGCCTGAAAGAATATACGGGGCGGACAGGAAGACTATGGCGATCGGAAAAAAGAAAAACACAGACGGGAAGAAAAAGGGCGCAGACGGCAGGGGAAAAGGCGGCAAAAGGATCCGCCTCCCCGGAGAGCCGCTGTTTATTCTGGAAGGCGTGCTGCTGCTGGGGATCACAGCCTGGCTCTTTTATGATTCTCCCGCGGCTGCGGTGATCCTGCTGCCCCTTCTGATCCCGTATTACAAAAGACGTGTCCGGGAGAAGCGGGAGCGGGAAAAGAAGGAACTGTCCGCCCAGTTCCGGGAGATGCTCGCGGCGATGATCACCGCCCTGAAGGCGGGGTATTCACCGGAGAACGCATTGGCCCAGTGCAGAAAAGAGATGCAGTTTCAGTTTGGAGAAAAAGCAATGATCACAGGGGAGATGGAGCGCATTGAAAAGGGTCTTGAAAACCGGCTTCCCCTGGAAAAGCTGCTTCTGGAATTCGCCGGCAGATGGCAGATCGAGGAGATCAGTGAATTTGCCGAAGTTTTTGCGATCGCGCGCAAAAGCGGGGGAAACCTCCCGGAGATCCTCGAAAGGACAGCTTCACTCATCCGGGACAGGATGGAGATCGATACGGAGATCGATATCCTGCTCAGCAGCAGGCGGTTTGAGCAGAGGATCATGGGAGGCGTCCCGTTTTTCATCATCTTTTATCTGGGCTTGTCCACGGAAGGCTTCTTCGACGTACTCTATCACAATATGGGGGGTGCTGCTTTCATGACGGCCTGCCTTGCAGCCTATCTGGCGGCGGTGCTGCTCGCAGACAGGATCATGTCGATCGAACTTTGAGAGAGGACGGCAGAGACCGGAGCAAAGGAGGGAATCGATTTGGATACATGTATGGCGTATGCGTATACAGGACTCTACATAGGACTGTGCAGCGGAATCTTTCTCCTGGCGGTACTGTCTGCCGGTGAAGAGATCCCGGCCTTTGCAAGGGATCCTCCCGGCCTGAAGCCTCTGCGCAGGATGGCGGTTTTCCTGTACCGGCAGATCCGGAAGAGGCGGCAGATGCGGCGCAGAGCGGGGAAGGATCTTTTTATACCCGGTGAGGAGGGGGTACGCAATGACCTTTCCATTCTGTACCCGTCCCTGAAAGCACGGCGCCAGGAAGTCTGCTATCAGATCTTCAAGATCGAGAAGCTTCTGCTTCTGCTCTTTTCCGGGGTGTTGCTTGCGGGAGGACTGCATATCCATTCCTTTTGCGCAGGGATCCTGCAGGAGGGAGAAACGGTCGAACGGGCTGCTGCGGGAGGCCCTGACCGGCAATTATCCGTGAAGGCGCTCCCCGCAACGGATCCGGAGGGTACGGCTTCTGACACGGAACGGGAAAAAGAATACGGGACCTACGGGATCACTGTTCACGCGAGACAGTATACCCGCGCGGAGGCAGATGCACGCGCAAAGGAGATCCTGCGGCAGTTTCCGGAAGCGCTGCTCGGGGAGAACCCTGCGCCGGATCAGATCCGCACGCCGCTGTCCATGCCTTCCTCTGCAGACGCAAAACCCTTCTCCCTGAGCTGGGAGAGCAGCCGCTATGCGGTCCTGGATACGGACGGCAGTATCTTCAACAATACATATACGCAGACGCAGGCGGAAGAGGTGGAACTGACAGCGGTCCTGGAATACGGTGAATATCAATTCCGGAAAAAAATGGCCTTTACGGTCCGGGCCCCGGTCCTGAGCGAAGAAGACAGACTTCACGGGGAGATCGGGGAGGCACTTACGGCGGCGGAAAGGGACAGTGCGGAAGAAAACCTGTTCAGGCTTCCCCGGACTGCAGCCGGAAGAGAACTCAGATGGAGTGAGCAGACAGAGGATGTCAGCGCCGGAGTCCTCGTCCTCGGCGCCGTGGCAGCTGTTCTGCTGTGGTATGTGATGGATTATCGGCTGCACGAGAGGATCCGCCGGCGCAGCAGGCAGATGGCGATCGACTATCCGCAGTTTATCAGCAGGATCGTCCTCTATATGGGGGCGGGGATGAGCGTCCGCAATGTTTTTTACAAATGTGCCGCAGACTATCGGAAAAAACGAGAAGAGAAAGGGACGCGCCGGAAAAAGCGCCGGGCCGGTACAGGCATGCGGTACCTGTATGAGGAGATCCTGCTTGTCTGCAACGAGATGGACAGCGGGGTGCCTGAGGCGGAGGCCTATATGCGGTTTGGCAGGCGCTGCCACGCGAGGCAGTATACGAAGCTTTGCAGCCTGCTGGTCCAGAACCTCCGCAGAGGAAATGACACCCTGCTGCAGGTGCTGCAGGAGGAGGCACAGAGTTCTTTTGAGGAGCGCAAGAATCTGGCGCGGGAACTGGGAGAAGAAGCCGGTACAAAGCTCCTGCTGCCTATGATGATCATGCTCGGGATCACGATGCTCATCATTATCGTTCCGGCATATTTCAGTTTTTCGATGTGAACGGCGGCAGGGCCGGGAGATCTGACGCAGCGGCGAGGAGAATCGGCAGCAAGATCGGGAGAGCCGGCTGCAGGACGAGGAAGACCGGTGAAAGGAGGGAAAGAGTCAGCAAAGGGTCGAGAAGACAAAGCAAATGGAAGCGGGGATCTTCCCCGCGAAGATAAAAAGTAAAAGGAGGGTTATATGAGGGAAGCTGTAAAACAGTTCTGGCGGGATGAATCAGGTATGGGGACTGTGGAGATCATCCTGATCATTGTGGTCCTGATCGGGCTGGTCATCGTCTTTAAAAAACAGATCAATGACCTGGTGACGAAGATTTTCAAAAAGATCACAACAGACAGCAATAAGATCATCGGTTCTGCAGCAGATGGACAAGGCATCGCCTGCGTCTGCAGGAAGATCTTGTGTCTCTGATGGACATTTAAGGGGCAGGACTGCCGGCGGGAGAACAGATCCTAAGCACATGTTCACACGCCGCGGCGTGTGAACATGTGTGAGAAGCGTCAATGGTCGGGGCATTCAATGATCGGGATATTCGGAGAAGATAGTATGGCAGAGAAGGTCAGGAAGACAGGAAAAAGGAGGAGCCGGACAGAGGCGGTATATAAAAATGCGGGTGCCCTGCTCTCCGGGTCGGGACATTGCGGCATGGACGGGTACCTGACGGTCTTTCTGACTTTGTCTGTCACTATCCTCCTGTCTCTGATCCTGATGCTCGTGGAGGGAGCCAGGATCAACGCGATCCGGATGAAGACAGAATGTGCCTGCAATATCGCTGTCCGCTCGGTGTTGGGAGAGTTCCATCGGGAACTGCTGCGCCAGTATGACCTGTACTTTATCGATGCCTCCTACGGAACCGGCAGCGCATCTGTGGATCATTTACAGCAGCACCTGCAGACGTATATGCAGAAAAATCTTGTCACACAGTCTGCCGGTGCGTTCGGGCTGAACGGAGATTTTACGGGTGCAGGACTGGAAAGTCTGTCTGTAGACGGGACACGGTTTGCCGCGGACGGGGGCGCCCGTGCCCTGCGGGAGCAGGTCTATGCCTATATGGCGGCGGATCCTGCAGGAAATATCGTCGCGGATCTTCTCACGGATATAGATACCTGGCAGGGCCTTCTGGAGGATGGCTCGGTATGGGAGGAGCAGCGGCAGGAAGCCAGGGAGACGCTGCGTGAAGAGATTCGGCGGGCAAAGGAAGAGGCCCGGGAAGAGCATACTCCTCAGGAGAGGCAGGCGGCGGAAGAGGAAGGAGATGACACAGCGCAGAAAGCGATCGAGGAGATGGACCGCTTCCGGCGCCTGCCGATCCTGCGGCAGGTTTTCGGAGACCTGTCCGGGATCTCGGGGGCATCCAGGGGGAACAACGTTCTCTCAGAACGGGGGATCCATTACGGTTCCTCTCTGCAGCCTGCAAATTCCCACGGCTATCCCCGGGCGGATGAGGTTCTGTTTGACCTCTATCTGGGTGAAAAGTGCGGCTGTTATACAAAACCTCTGGAAAAAGGAAAGCTGCGCTACCAGCTTGAGTATATTCTGTCCGGGAAAGAGACAGATTCCGGGAATCTGGAGAAAGTCGCCCAAAAGCTTCTGCTGATCAGGGAAGCGGCAAACTGTGCCTATCTGTTTACGGATTCCGCTCGTGCGGGGCAGGCAGAAGCCCTGGCTGCACTATTGTCTCTGGTGCTGCTCAACCCTGAACTGAAGGATGTTTTCAAGACAGTACTCTTATTTGCCTGGGCGTATCTGGAGTCTGTACAGGATCTGCGGACGCTCTTCGACGGAGGCAGGGTCCCCTTATGGAAGACCTCTGATACCTGGCGTACACCTCTTTTAGGGATCCTGACACCCGGAACGTCGATCCGGGCGGGCAGCAGCGGCAGAGGGCTTCTGTACACGGACTACCTGCAGGCACTTCTGTATCTGGAAGGAAGTTCTGTCAAGAGCCTGCGTACGATGGACGTGATGGAGATGGATATCCGGCTCACAGAGGGAAATGCACAGTTTCGCATGGACTGGTGCCTGGACGCTTTTTCCATGACGGCCACTGTAAAGAGCAGGTACGGATATTCGTTTACGCTTACGAAATCCGAAGGATATGACTGAAGACAGGAAGAAACGATGCCTTTCCGGATCGATCGTTTTATCGATCCGCATGAGCCGGGGAAAACCAAAACCAGTCTCTCCGGGCAGAAGGTCTCCGGATACTGCAAGGCCTCTGCAAACATATACAGGATGATCATCTCTGCAGGCTGTGGAGTGATCGTCCAAAGTGTGCGGGGCCCGGGAAGGCATCGTTTTTACCGTACTAGTTCCGGTCTGCGGAACATCAAAGAGGAGAGGGAGAGGGCATGGACAGAAGGGGATTGAACGGAAAGGGATTGAACGGAGGGGAATTAAACAGAGACCGCGCACTGGAAGCCAGCATGACTGTAGAAGCGGCTCTCGTCCTGCCTTTATTCCTTTTTTTTCTCATGAATGTCCTCTTTCTTCTGGATGTGATACGGCTGCAGAGCCGTATCACGGCGGCGCTTCAGCAGACCGGGGACAGGATCTGTGAATATGCATGGTACCGGGAGTATGCGGCAGGCGGGGCTGTGGGCAGCGGGGACGGAGCAGAGACAGGAGGGATAGAAATACCGCAGGCTGCAGGAGACATCCTGTCTCTGGCTTTTGTGTCGGGGGAGGTGAGAAATCACCTGGGCAGTGACTATATGAACAGCACCTGTCTGCGCGGGGGCAGCGGCGGGATCTCCTATCTGCAGTCAAAGATCCTCTCCGGGGATGACATCGTGGAGATCCACGCGGATTACAGGACCAGGCCTTTTATTCCCGTTTTGAACGGGCCGGACTTCTCCATGCGGAGCACCTACTATGGACATGCATGGACCGGATATGAGATCGGGAGCGGCACAGGGACGGAGTCGGGCAGCAGTTCCGGGGACCCTTCCGATGACAGAGTGATCGTCGCAGAGAACGGTGTCGTCTACCACACAGATCCGGACTGCGTCTACCTGCGTCCGGATATCCGGGAGACGGATGCATCCGCGCTGGGGCACCTGCGGGCCAATGACGGATCGATCTATCACCCCTGCGAGTATTGCCACCCGTCACCAGACGGGACGGTCTATATCACTCCGGACGGGAACAGATACCACAGCACGCGGTCCTGTTCCAGGCTTTTGCGCACTACCCATGAAGAGACTGTAGAGGACGCCTCCGCACATCTGCGGCCCTGCCCGAAATGCGGACTGCGCCATACACATGAATAGAGAGAAGCATTTTTGGACAATCTCCCTGTGTTTTGTGGATAACTCTGTGGATAAAGTGCATAGTTCGCATGTTGAGAACCCCTTCCAAAGGATGCAGAAGAAAGAATACGGATGAGTACGGAGGAGGATGATGAACAGACTGATCCTGACACTTACGGAAACGGATACACTTCGTCAGCTGCTCTCAGGCCTTTTTCTGGGGGCATGCGGACTGCAGGATCTCCGAAGCAGGAAGATCAGTATCGTCTTCCTGCTGGTTTCAGGCAGTATTGCGCTGGGGATTGATCTCTGTCTATGCATACGCGGTCTTTCTGATCCCCTGCGATGCCTGGCAGCCGTCGTGCCGGGAGCCCTTTTGCTGGTCCTGGCATGTGCCGCAAAAGAGTGGGCAGGGACGGGAGACGGGATCTGTTTTATGATACTGGGCGCCGTGCTGGGAGGCAGGGGGACGCTGCTGGTCATGATGGGGGCTTTGCTTCTGGCTTCCGCCTGCAGCATGATCCTGCTGGCAGTACGGAAGGTCACCAGAAAGACCAGGCTGCCCTTTCTGGCCTTCGCGGCCGTGGTTTGGGCGGGCTTTTTTGTGAGTGGTGCGGGTGTTCCGGGAAGCTGAAAGCAGCCCGAAAAAAGCCGGATCTATCGGGAGTGATGCAGGTGCGTGAGGTGCAGACATGAAGCAAAGCGGAAGGAGAAAACGACCGGGACCTGAAGCCTATTTCACAGTGGAGGCCGCACTCGTCATGCCGGTCGTCCTGTGCATGATCGTGATGATCATCTATCTGTCTTTTTACCTGTATGACAGATGTATATTGGCGCAGGACCTCTATCTTTTGAGCTACCGCCAGAGCATAGAAAAGGGCAGTGCCGAAAGGGCGGGGAGCAGTGCGGTATACGGGCAGATCGGCGGCAGGCTCTTTATGCTTGCAGGTCTGGAGACAGAGGCTTCCGCAGGCTCGAGCGTCCGGGTGAGTGGGAATGCATTTATGACAGTGCCGGTCTTCGGCCTTGATTTTTTTGACGGACAGCGCAGATGGAATCTAGCTGTGGAGGAAAGGGCGAAAAAAACCGATCCTCCAAAGGATTTTCGCAGGGTAAGACGGCTTCTGTATCTGGCAGCCAGGGTGTCGGCTGCAGGAGAGCAGGCAGAGTAGCATGCAGGGGAGCATGCAGAGCAGCATGCAGGGGAGCAGACAGAGCAGCATGCAGAGCAGGACCCGGGTGCCCTGTTCCGGAGAATAAACGCTCCGAAGCAAACCGAAGGTATGCCGGATGCGCACGGAAGCGGCAGCACATGCTTCACATGTGCGGAGGGTGTTGCCCTTAGGGGCAGCCCGCATCTGGCGCGCAAGACTCGCGAGCGAATCTTGAAAAGGGGAGACAGAGATGGAAGAAAACAAGGGGATCACTTTTTACAGGGACGGGGTCTGCAATTATATGGTTCTGCAATGTCCGCCTGCCTGCGGGGAGAATTATCAGTACAGGATGCTGGCGGCAAACCAGATCCATGGCCTTTTGACCTGCAGCCGCCGGAGCATTGACAATCAGGAATACCTGTACTATGACATCACATCCCGGCAGAGCCTGGCGGATCTGTTTGACCGTCGGCAGGTCCGCGGGACAGACCTGGAGAAACTCCTCAGAGACCTGCTGCGGATGGAGGATATCCTCACGGAGTATCTGCTGGATGTTAACCGTCTGATCCTGGATCCTGCCTGTATCTATGCGGATTTCCGGGAGCAGGAGTACAGCTTTGCCTATTATCCGGGAGAGGAGAGGGAGGCGGACTGGGCGTCTCTGTTCCTGTTCCTGGCGGACCGGGTGGATGGAAAGGATAAGAGCGCGGCAGCTCTCGTATACAGACTCTGCATGATGGCGGAAAAACCCGGATTTCGACTGCAGATCCAAATGCTGGAGGAGCCGGGGATGGAACATTTGCGGAAAAAGGCAGAACCTTCTTTCGTCCGCTCTGCCGGGCAGCCGGGGGACTGGAACCTGCCTGAACACAGACTGACCGGCAGCAGCCTGGAAAGGGACACGTATCCCGGTGCAGGGGGGACAGGGGAGATTTTGGCCAGCCGGGCGGACTTGCACATGGATGGGAACGTTTTCAAGAATCGGAACAAAGAGGCCGGCACGGGATCCCGGCTGTACAGGAGCGGGAAAGAGGAAGGCTCCGGCGAGGCGCCCCGGCAGCTTCCCGGCGGCGGGAAAGAGGACGGGAACGGAACAGACAGGAGAACGGGGCGAAGCGCCCTGCCGGCTGCAATCGTGATGGCGGCAGGAGGCGCCGCCCTGCTTACGGGCGGCTTTTTGCTGGACCTGGATGAGACAGCTGTTATCCTGAGCAGAGCGATCGGGGCTGTTGTTTCTGTATGCGGGATACTCCTGCTTGTCGTGTATCTGGTGCGCAGGCGCGGTCAGAGATCCGGGCAGGAGGATGGAACGGACAAGTATGAATACAGCGGGCCGGAGACCGTGCCGGAGCTGTGGGGCGGATATGAAGATCCGGCAGACGGATCCTTCCTGAAAGAACCGGGATGGTCCGGCTTTATGCAGGCGGATGCGATCAGCGGATCCGGAGGGTGGTCGGACAGACTGGGGGAGACGACCCTTCTCGGAGCAGATCCGGGGCGGCAGGCTGCCCTGTATGGCCTTGGTGCCTGCAGGGGGGAACAGATCAGGTTGAGCAGGCTGCCCTGTGTCGTAGGGAAAATGCAAGACTACGTGGACCAGGTGCTGGAAGATGCGAGCATCAGCCGCATGCACGCAAAGTTCTCCACAGACAGGGAGGGAAGGATAACTGTGCGGGACCTCAACAGCACCAATGGGACCTGGCTGAACGGAGAGCGTCTGCAGCCCAATGAGACCCGTATCCTGCAGCAGGGCGACCATCTGCGGCTGGGGAGCATGGAATTTGTTTTTCGCTGAAAACCGGAGTTGAACGGCGCGCGCCGCGTTCCGGTTCAGGCAGGCCTGAACCGGAATGTGCTGTCAGACAAAGCCTTTTCAGGTGTCCTGCCGCGGTTGACGCGGTTTTATGCCGATGGTAAGATGATGGTTATGCGGGAGGCGGTATCCTGTCCTTCACTTTACGAAAATCAGATCTGTATACTGTGATGACAGTGATGGCTCCCGTTACCAGGAAAGAAAGGTGGAATATGCCCTTGCCTAATGAAAAGAATGAGAATCGACATACGATTGAGGAAATCTATGCGCTTCCGGACGGTAAACGGGCAGAACTGATCAACGGGGTGATCTATGACATGGCTCCGCCTTCCAGGATCCACCAGCGGATCGTTACACAGATTTCGTCCTTTATTAATCAGTATATCGAGACGGCTGGAGGAAGGTGTGAGGTATATGTTGCCCCGTTTGCTGTTTTTCCGGGAGCAGGAAAGAAAACGGAAGACACTGGCGCGGACATGACGAACAGCGGCGATACGTATGTGGAACCGGATATCTCTGTCATCTGTGACCCGGAAAAGCTTTCGGACAGAGGGTGCGAGGGCGCACCGGATTGGGTGATCGAAGTCGTTTCCGGAAGCAGCATTGAGCGGGACTATTTTATCAAGCTCATGAAATACAGGGAAACGGGCGTACGCTCCTACTGGATCGTTGACCCGGCAAAACGCGTCGTGCGCGTCTATGATTTTATGAACGGGGATGAGACCAGGGATTATTTTTTTGAGGAGAAGATACCTGCGGCAATCTATCCCGGTTTCGGGATCCGCATCGCGGATTATGTGTGAGAAGGTGTGAAAACCGGCTTCCAATCAGGCGCTGTTAAGTATTATGTGGAGGTATGAACATGAAAGACCCGAATTGCATTTTCTGTAAAATCGCCAACGGAGAGATTCCGTCCAGAACATTGTACGAGGATGAAAAATTCCGTGTGATCCTGGATCTGGGGCCTGCGACAAAGGGGCATGCCCTGGTACTGCCGAAGGAGCACTTTGCGGATATTTATGAGATCCCCGCGGACCTGGCGGCAGGCGCTTTTGAGATCGGGCAGCAGATGGCAGTGCGTATGCGTGAGAGGCTGCATACGGATGGTGCGAACCTTGTGCAGAACAACGGGGAAGCAGCCGGGCAGACAGTTTCCCACTTTCATCTCCATGTGATCCCCCGGTACAAAGGCGACGGACAGCACATCCTGTGGAAGCCCGGAAAGGCTTCGGACCAGGAGCTGGATGCGGTCGCGGAGACACTGCGCTGAGAGAAGAAAAGGCTAAGCAGAACAGACCGGTCGAGGAGCATCCGGAGAAACGGACCCGGCCGGTCATGCGGAAAAGCTGTTTGGAAAGGAAACTATGACAGAAATACGTACCTATCGTGGACATATCAGAAACTGGCGGGCGCTCTGCAATGAGCTGGATGTGGACGTGCGCATGAGCAGGGAGGAGCGTGAGCCGCTCCTTTTGCAGCGCGCCTATGCGATGTGGGGCCGCGATATGGGGCTGCATCTGCATGGGATGTTTGCCTTCGCATTGTGGGATGAAGAGCGGCAGGAGCTTTTCTGCCTGCGGGATCCGTTCGGGACAAAACCTTTTTATTATTGTCTGACGCAGGAGGGGAAGTTCCTGTACGGGACGATGATCCGGGACATCCTGGAGCAGCCGGGATATAAAAAGGAGCTGAATGAGGATATGCTCCAGATCTATCTGAGCCTCACCTATGCGGCCGGGGAAGACACCTTCTTTCGGGGAATCAAAAAGCTGATGCCCGGCAGGTGGCTGGTCTGGAAGCCGGCAGGGACCGGGAAGGGCGCAGGGGATGTTTCCATCCACCGCTATTTTACACCTTCCTTTTCACCTGATGAGAGCCGCACGCTCGAGGACTGGGCGGATGAGATCCACGACACGCTTCTGGCGATCATGCCGGAGGTGAAGGAAGACGGAGAGGAGGCGGATTCCTTCCTTTCCGGAGGCGTGGATTCCTCCTACGTGCTGGCTGTGTCGGATGTGCAGATGACGGATTCCTGCGGCTACGATGAGGCGCGGTTTGATGAGTCCGGGCTGGCGAAGGAAACGGCACAGATCCTGGGGCGGGGAAACAGCCGCTGCAGGATCACACCGGAGGAGTATTTTGCCATCGTTCCCTATGTCATGAAGAATATGGAGCAGCCGCTCGGCGATGCCTCGGCGATCGCCTTTGCCATTGCCTGCAGGGAAACGGCAAAGCACACGAAGCTGTGCTATTCCGGAGAGGGGGCCGATGAATTTTTCGGCGGATATAATATGTACCGCAATGCGCCCCGCTACGGAGAGAACCTGAAAAACTTCTATGTCGGCAATACAAATATCATGAAGGAGGACGAGAAGGAGAAGATCCTTCTTCGCTACGACCCCGCAAACCTGCCGATCAACCTCGTAAAGGGAATCTATGAAGAGACCGAGGGTTTGGACCCGCTGGCAAAGATGTCCGACGTGGACATTCAGATCTGGCTGGAAGGGGACATCTATCTGAACGTGGATAAGATGAGTACTGCCGCCGGGCTGGAGATCCGCATGCCCCTGACGGACCGCAGGATCTTTGATATCGCTTCCAGGATGCCGTCCCGCTTCAAAGTGGATGAAGAGCAGAACAAGGTGGCGTTCCGCACGGCTGCGGCGAAGGTGCTTCCGGAGGAGATCGCCTTCCGGAAAAAGCTCGGGTTTATCGTACCGATCCGGATCTGGCTGGCGGATGAGCGCTATAATGGCGATGTACGCCGGCGTCTGGCCGGAGACAGCGCGGCAAAATTTTTCCGGCTGGAGGAGCTGCAGGCGATCTACGAAGAGTATACAGGCGGCAACTCCGACCTGTGGAGAAAGATCTGGACGATCTATACCTTCCTGGTGTGGTATGACGAGTATTTCGGTTAATGTACTGCAGTATGTAGGGGTATGGGACCTTGTTCCGGGGTATATGCGTGATGTAGAGGTCTGAGATATGCTTGCTATGTTGCAGCTGCAGTTCATTATTTTTGCCCTGATCGGTCTGGGGGTATTTACCCGCCGGAAGGGCATGGTCAGCAGGGAGGGGCAGAAAAATATTACGGACCTGGTGATCAATGTGGTGCTCCCCTGCAATATCGTCACGTCTTTTGTGCAGGACCTTCCGGAGACAGCGCTCCACGATTGTATCCAGACCTTCCTGATCTCTGCTGTGATCGAAGCCTTCTATCTGCTCTATGCGGCGCTGGCTTACAGAAATACAGAGGAAAAGAAAAAGAAATGCCTGACATACGGAATCCTGGTCTCCAATGCCGGATTCCTGGGAAATCCCATTGCGGAGGGTGTATACGGACCGATGGGACTGATGCTGGCCAGCGTTTATCTGCTCCCTGTCCGCATGATGATGTGGTCGACCGGGATCGCGATCTTCAGCGGACAGTCTGACCTGAAGACGACGCTGAAAAAGGTGGCGACACATCCCTGCGTCATAGCCTGCATGGCTGGCGTAGTTATCATGCTTGCAGAGATTTTCGGCGGGGTCTCGATCGTGCCGGCTCCTGTTCTGTCCCTGCTGCAGACGGTGGGCAGGTGCAATACCGCACTCTCCATGATGGTCATAGGGATGATTCTCGCGGAGATCGATCTGGCGACGCTCGTGGATGCGACGGTTCTTCGTTACACCATCGAGCGGCTCCTTCTTCTGCCGGGCGTGATCGGAGCGGTTCTGTACCTTTTGTTCAGGGCAGGAATCGTCTCCGGGCTTCCCCCGCGGCTCTCCGTCCTGCTTGCGGCTATGCCGGCGGCAGCGACGACCAGCATGCTTTCCTCCAAATATGAATGCGCGCCGGATTTCGCGACGCGCATGGTCATTCTTTCCACCTTGTGTTCGATCCCGACGATTTTTCTCTGGAGCCTTTTGCTGGCGTGAGTGGTTCCCTGCGGGAATAGCCGGCATACTTCAGAACCACAGAAATTCCATGAAACGGGGAATCTGTTTTTCCCAGCTGGCTTCGCTGTGGTGTCCGCCGATCTGGCAGCAGAGGTCTGTCATGACATGCCGCTTTCGCAGATCCTCCTGTACAGTCAGGTTCTGCAGTGCTGTGCGGCTCTGCATGGGATCAGTGGGATGCGGATGGAAGGCCTCCTCTGTTCCGAAAGAGAGGTAGATCCTCGTATCCTCCTGGATATTGCTTTTGCGGATATCCCGGCGGATTGCAGCCATACAGGGAAAGATGGCACTGGATACACACGCAGCCTTCGAAAACCAGTCGTTGTAACAGACTGCCCCGCACAGAGCCATCAGACCTCCCATGCTGGAGCCTCCGATCCCGGTGGCCTCCCGATGGGGCCAGGTGCGGTATTCTGTGTCGATCCTGGGCTTCAGCTCTGAGACCATCCACTGCAGCGTCTTATGGCCGCTCCCGTTCAGGGTGCCGCCCCAGAACCTGCCCTGGATCGTATAGGGACAATATTCCACCAGGCGTTCATTCCCTTCGTGGCCGCACTCGATCCCGACGATGATCATATCCTTGCGCCAGTTGTCCAGATATTCCTTCAGCCCCCAGCTCTTGCCGAAAGTCGCTTCCTCATCTTCAAACAGGTTGTGGCCGTCGAAAAAGTACATGACAGGATAGAGCTCATGACCGCTGGAATAACTCTCGGGCAGATAGATATGAAGCCGGCGCGTCTGGTTCGCCGGGGTGAAGTGTACTTCTCGCTTGATAATCATTGCTCTTTTCTCCTCAGTGCAGTCCTGGATTCTCGATTCTCGGGAAATAGGGAAGGCTCATCCCGCCGTCGTCGTCAAGATAACTGTTGTCGTAGGTGTTAACGCCGCTTGAACCGAACCGCAGGATGGAGGCTCCGCCGCTCAGCCATCCGACATGCCGGTATCGGTTTCCGTATACAGTGACATCGCTGACATGGCCTCCCCCGCCGGGAGTGCCGATCCCGACAGCTGCCTCCGCACAGTCCGTGAGGAGATTGTTCGCGATCAGTATATCCCTGGTGCCGTGGCCGCCCTGTTCGGCGCCGGCTTCGACACCGCCGTCACAGCTTTTGACGTAGTTGCTGACAAAATCCACATCCTGGGCGCCGTCGGCGTACAGGGCAAAGCCCGTGTCATAGACACAATGGCAGTCGGTCACGATATTGCCGAAGACAAGGCCGCCGCGGGGGTAATCGACACCGGAGGGCGCACTCCCGTAATTTCCGGCGAAGCAGATCGCGATATTGCCGGTGTCATGGAGACGGTTGCCTACGATATTGA
Source organism: Lachnospiraceae bacterium (assembly GCA_017513005.1). Taxonomy (GTDB): domain Bacteria; phylum Bacillota; class Clostridia; order Lachnospirales; family Lachnospiraceae; genus CAG-791. The sequence goes on along the minus strand of JAFWDM010000124.1, from coordinate 18,345 downwards.
CGTCCGTTGCGTTTGCGGCGACGGAGATGGCCTCGGACCAGCCTGTCTCGCAGTTCTCGATGGAGTTGCGGAAGAGCAGTACGTTCGAGATCGTACTGCCGCTGCGGCCCATGACCAGGATCGCGTTGGCACAGTGCCCGTCGCTTTTGGGGCTGGGCGTTGTGATATTGTGAATATAAAGGTCGCTCACAACCACATGGTGCGTGCCCGGCTCGAGCAGGATCGCGCTCGCATCGCGGCCGTGGGCGTCGCGGACCTCAAAACCGGACAGCTGTACATACCCGCAGCCGTAGAGCCAGAACATGGAGGGACCGTCCTGGTCCTGGTCATGCCCGTTCATTCCGGAACCGTCAAAAATAACGTCCTCTCCCGGCATGGCCGCTATGGTGATATAGGCGTCCGGCCGGCCCTGCACGCCGCCGTACAGGCGGATCTTGCGGCTGTAGACGCCGCCGCGCAGATACAGCGTATCGCCGGGAGCCAGACTGTTGATGATTCCCTGTACATCGTCCGATGGTCCGGCATAATATACCTCGCCCTGTGGACAGGGTGCTGTGATGCCGGTCTCGATGATCTGCCGGGCATGTTCCTGAAATGCTTCATCTCCCCGCAGACGGTACTCATGATGCCAGGGAACGGAAGCATGTGCCCGGATGGAGAAGGGAGAAGCGCCGGGGAATCCCTGCGCATCCTGTGTCCCCGGGGCGGCGGAAACTATTGCCATGAGCAGAAAAAGGCACAGGGACAGAGTGGCCTTTTGAACAGGCTTCCGGCACCTGCGGGGGAAACCGATACGTGTTTTGCTCTTATTCTTCATCTTATATTTCATAAGCTGTGTTTCATAACCTCCGTGTATGGGCTCACATGATGGATACAGGAGCGGGCATCGACTTATTATAACGGATAATCTTAGAAACAGACAAGGTCGCAGACCGGGTATAGAAAATACAATAACCTGCTGCAGGTATGGGATCTGCAGATTTTCAGGGGGGTTCGATTCCTATGAAAAAAAAGATCGTCGGGGCGCTGGCTGTGGCGGCTGCCGCAGTGCTGGCTGTTTTCGGGTTTATGGTCTGGAGCGCAAGGAGTGCTGCCGCAGAGGCCGTTTCCGCCTATAATGCCGCGGTGCAGGAGTACAGCGAAAAAATAGGCCCCTACAATGAGGCGGCTGCAGGAATCGCTGCGGAGAATGCACGGCTGCAGGAAGTGCTGGATCAGGCAGGTTCGGTCATCGCACAGGGGAAAGAGGCTTATGAGCCGGATACGCTGGACATGCTGCAGGAGGAGATGAAAAAGGCGGAGAAGGCCCTGGCCGATGTGCCCGCCCGGCTGGATCCGTTTGCTGAAATGGAGATGTCCGGCAGCTTTAACAGGAAGGAGCTGGAGGCGGAAAAGCTGGAAGCGGAAGCGGCGGAAGCAGCAGTCGGGGAAGCTATGGAAAAGATTCCCCCGCTTCCGGAGGTCCCGGATTTTACAGACAGGATCGATGCTGTGCAGAAGGCACAAAAGGTGTATGAGGACAGTGTGCGCAGGCTGGCCAATGTCACGGCTCCTGCCGACGCTTTTGTGCGCGAGCGGGTCAGGGGACTGGAGACGGTCATGCAGACAGCGGCTGTATCCGAAAAAAACGACCCGAACGGCCTTCTCGGGAAAACGGGAGGCTATCTGGGGTGTGTCTATTTTCTGGATGAGCGGATCGATCTGAACCTGCTCCCGGCAGAGGTCATGCCGGAGGAAGAGGGCAGCGATGACGGGCCGGCAGAGTCGGAAAGTGCTCCTGAAGAAGCAGATGAAGGGGCAGGATCTGGCGGCAGCTCCGGAGAATCTGCTTCCGTTGCTGCTGAAGAAGCTGACTCCGCCGGTACCGGGAAAACTGCCGCTGCGTCTGCGCCGGGAGAAAGGGATGCAGCAGCCTCTTCAGAAACGGCTTCCGAAGCAGAAGTGACAACCACAACTACGGCTCCCGCAGGAGTCTCCGCCGGAACAGCTGCCACATCGGCGACTGCAGCGGCGGCTTCCGCAGAGCCTTCTCCGGAAGAGGAGGGACGCTACGATGTCGTCGCGGCAGGAACAGACGGGGGCGGTGCTGTGGAGGTCTACGCCACGAAGGAGGAGGCGGACGCGCGCGACAAATATCTTGCCTTCTTTTCCGGGAGCGTGATGGATCCCGGCGCCCACGCCGTGGAGGGGACCTGTGTGATCCGTGCATCCAGATATTTGGAGGTGGACCAGCAGCAGGCTCTGATCGAAGCAGTCCGACAGGCTTTGCTGAAAGTGGAATAACCGCAGCGGATCACTTGTGCCGAACAGCTATGTTCTGCTGATGATCCCGCCGCCGATGACACATCCGTCGTCATCATAGAAAACGGCAGACTGCCCCGGGGCTGCCGCCCGGACAGGGCTGTCAAAGAGGATGCGGACACGCCCGTCCTCCAGCATACAAAGCACAGAATCCGCTGCCGCGTGATGGTAGCGGATTTTTGATCTGGCCCGGAGAGTCTGTCCCGGCTCCATGCCGGGAACGGAGAGGAAATTGACATCCCGGCACTCGACCGTGTCTGTAAACAGAGCGGGCTCATCGGAGAGAACGACTTCATTGGAGCCGGCACGAATCTCCTTGACATAGACCGGATGCCCGAGGGCGATCCCCAGGCCTTTGCGCTGCCCCACTGTGTAGTGCGTGATGCCCTTGTGGCGGCCGAGGCGGTTCCCGGCTTCATCAACAAAAAAGCCGGAACCGGGCACTGTCCAGTCCCTTCTGCCTTTTTGTCGCACATAAGCTGCTATAAAGTCGGCATAGTGTCCGTCAGTCACAAAACAGATCTCCTGTGAATCCGCTTTTCCGGCTACAGGAAGGCCGGCCTCGGCGGCGATCCTGCGGACCTCCTCTTTTGTCAGGTCTCCCAGCGGCATGAGGGTCCGTGCCAGCTGCTCCTGTGTGAGCCGGTAGAGCATATAGGTCTGGTCTTTGGCGGCATGAAGAGCCTTTTTAGCTGTATATCGACCGTTCGGCAGCTGTACCACATGTGCATAGTGGCCGGTCGCGATCCAGTCTGCCTCCATGACTTTTGCAGCATAGAGCATTTTTTCCCACTTCATCGTGCGATTGCAGATGACACATGGATTCGGCGTCAGGCCATGCAGATAATCATCCACAAAAGGATCGACGACTTCCCTGGAAAAATCCTCGATGCAGTTCAGGGTGTAGTAGCGAATCCCCAGCTTCCAGGCCACGGCCCTTGCGTCATCGATCTCACAGCAGCGGCTCTCCGTGCCGTCACCGGCATCCCAGGTGCGGAGCGTCACGCCGCATACTTCATATCCATCTCTCTGCAGCAGATATGCTGCAACGGCACTGTCCACACCTCCGGACAGCCCTACGAGCACTCGCTTGTTCATATATAAATCCTTTTTTGTCGAAACCGGCTATCCTTTTCCTGTTGAGCTGCGAAAGAGGAGCTGTCACGGATCCCAACCTCCGGTCATTTGCAAAAGAACAACTGTCACGGATTCCGATCCTCCGGCCGCTTGAGAAGGAGGCGTTGTCACGGAAATTCTTTTCCTGACCACTTGAGAAGGGGCAGCCGTCACGGTTTTGCCGCCTCCGGCAGAAGCTCTGAGAGACTGCCCTGTGCCAGGATGGTCAGCCGGTGGGTAGCCCGGGAGAGCGCTGTGTAGAGGCGGTGGCGCGAAAGCGGCGTATCCGGATAGGTGTCTTTGTCCGCATCCGGGAGAATAACGCCGTCAAATTCCAGTCCCTTGGCGTGTGCCAGCGGGATGAGGAAGACGCCTTTTTCAGGGAGCTGATCGCCTGCGTGAAGTGCGGGAACGGGGCAGTCTCCGGCTTCCCCGGCTTCATGGAAGCAGTTTTTGAGCAGGGAGGCAGTCCGCTCCATATGTCTGGCGCCTGCACAGATGACGGCGGTGAGGCCATCCTCCTGCATGGAGTTTTTTACAGCCCGGAAAAGGGCACCGGCATAGTCGTCATGGCCGGGGAAGGCCCGGATGACCGGTGCGTTACCGGCAGGCTGAACGGAGGAAACGAGGATCTGTTTCTCCGGGGGCAGCAGGGCGGAAAACAGGGCTGTGATCTCCGGGGAGGACCGATAGCTGGTCGTGAGGGAGAGCTCAGTGACTTCGCTGTTAAAGAGTCCGTGGATCTGTTCAAAGGCGGCCGTTCCTTCGCGGATCGCCTGGAATTCATCGCCGAGCAGCATGAATCTGGCCCTGGGATAGTATCTTTGGAGCACCATGAGCTGGGCGGGTGTGTAGTCCTGCACTTCATCGACCATGACATAGCGGGTCCGGAGGTCTCTCTGGCCGGTCAGAAGCATCTTGAGATAGAGCCATTCGAGGGAGGTCAGTCTCTTTTTGCCCAAAAGGCGGCAGCCGATGCGGCTGATATTGAGCCACTGGCAGGTATTGATGGCATAGAAAGCGCCGCCGTACTGGCTCCTGATGCGGTTGTCCTCCGCACGTCCGGCGGGCCGGTCCCCTGCGGTGCCCGCAGACGGTTCTCCTGCGCGGATGGCAGACGGCTCTCCCGCACCATATCCTTCCCGTTCCTCGTCACGCTCCCTGCGCCGGATCTCTCCTTTTGCGATCTCCTTTAATTCATCGATGGAAATCTGGATGAGGCGTTCCCCGGTGGGGATGTTTTCATGCGAAGCCAGGACAGCTGCGATCCTGCCGGCGGACAGGATCTGCAGGTTTTTCTGCCGGACGGGGCAGAGGTCCTCCGGCTCCAGTGTCAGGGTGGGAAGCTGCTCTTCGATCTTTTTCAGGGACCGGGCCGTGGTCCTGACGCCGCCGCTCTGGCCGGAAAGAAGTTTTCCGGGGACCCCCGCCATGGACAGAAAATCCCCCCAGGTCAGGGAAACGGGGTTCATCTCCCCCATATCCGGCAGGACCTGGTCGATATAGCGGCGAAAGATCGGGTTGAGCGTCATCAGTACGACCTCATCGGGCCGGAGCGTATCCCGCTGCCGGTAAAACAGCCAGGCGATGCGCTGTAAAAGGACACTGGTCTTGCCGCTCCCCGCGATGCCGCCCACGAGCAGCACAGGGACATTTTCATGGCGCACGACCGCATTCTGCTCCTTCTGAATCGTCGCCGTGATGGCCTGCATCTTGTCTGTCCGCTGCCGGGTGAGCGAGTGGATGAGGAGAGGGTCCGACAGGGCGATCTGCGTATCGAAAAAGGCGTGCAGGCGGTTTTCGCTTAATTCAAACTGCCTGCGCAGCAGAAGTTCGACCTCGATCCTTCTGCCGTCCACATGATAAAAGGTGCGGCCGTTCTCCTGATTGTAGTAGGTCTCGGCGACCGGAGAGCGCCAGTCAATGACCAGCGGCTCCAGTGCGTTTTCCGAGATACCGGCACTGCCGATATAGTACTCCTCCGGCTCCTCGTCAGGCGCATAGCGGAGCCGGACCTTTGCAAAATAGGGGGCCTTCAGCAGGCGTCTGATTCGCCCGAGTTTTTCGATGGCAGAGTCCCGCTCGATATTGTAGTGGTCGATGGCATGATTCATGACCTCGAACTCGATATAGGTCTCCATGGAATCCGAGTCCCCGTCAAAGTTCAGGGACAGGTTTTCCCGGATGTCACGCTTCTCCTCTGCGGCCTTCTCCGCGATGGAGCCGATCCTGCTTTCGAGATCCTTCTCCATTTTGCTCAGCCGGTCCCAGGTGTCGGAGAGGTGTTCCTGCTCCCGCTGGAAAACATCGTTCTGCATTCTTTCTGTCCCGCCTTTCTGATTTTTTATCTTTCTAATTTTTATCTTTCTATTTTTTATCTTCGTGATTTTTGGTCTCTCTGATCTTTTATTCTTCATCGCGCAATACCCGTGACTTCAGTCGTGGGATACGCGCGCAAAAAGGGAAACTCGCTTCATCGTGGGTACAATCCCGCGATGAAGAATAAGCGCTCCGTCATTGATCCTTCTGCGCATCTGCTGATCGGGATCGGTAAAAAGAGAATCCCTGTGCCTGTACCTTATTTATAGATTGTATTATAACTGCGATCAGGAAGATTGTCCAAAAAGCTTTTCCCCCGGGGATTGATTTTACAGACCGGTTGTGACTATATAGGTGTGTATAGATGAAAAAATGCTTCCTGAGAGCAATTGCAACCGGCAGTTGACACATTGAAAAGTCCGGTTGGTAGCAGGCACCCGATCAAAAGTGTATATTTCAGGCAGAAACGGGCAGCCGGATCACACACAGGAACTGCTGCCGCATGACTGGAAGGGATAGGAGGTATACATATGATCCTGGCGGATAAGATCATTGAGAACAGAAAAAAGAACGGCTGGTCGCAGGAAGAACTCGCGAACCTGCTGGGGGTGTCGAGACAGTCAGTCTCCAAATGGGAAAGTGCGCAGGCAGTGCCTGATATGAAAAAGATCCTCCAGCTCTCCGAGGTGTTCGGGGTGACCACGGATTACCTGATGAAGGATGAGATCGAGGCTGTCCCGGCAGCGGAGACCGCTCCGGTGGACAGCGGACTGGAGGAAACGGTGCGGCAGGTCTCCATGGAGGAGGCAAATGCCTTTCTTTCCCACAATGAGAGAGCAGCCCGGAGGATATCGACGGGGGTGATGCTGTGCATTCTCGCGCCGGTGGCAGTGGTCATACTGGGCGGACTGGCCGAAGCGGAACTGATCCCGATGGGTGAGGTACACGCCGAAATTGCCGGGACTGTCGTCCTGCTCATCATGATCGCGGCCGCGGTCGGGATGTTTATACGCGAGGGGCTGCGCGGCAGCAGATATGAGTATCTCGAGAAGCTCAATATCGACACGGAGTACGGCGTGGACGGGATGGTCAGAGAGCGGCGGGACGCCTATGCGGAGCGGCACAGCCGGCTGCTGATCATCGGCATCATGCTCTGTATCATCGCAGCCGTTCCTATGCTGATGATCAGTCTCACCAGATACACGAACAATACGGATGCACTTCCCGTCCTCGGGGTCGGGGGCATGCTGGTCATGTGCGCAACCGGTGTAAAAATGATCGTCCTGACCAGCATCAGACAGGGCGGCTTCGACAGGCTGCTGGAGGAAGGCGACTATAGCAGGATCAATAAAAAGGCCGGAAGGTTTGACGGGGTATACTGGGCAGTCGCGACAGCTGTGTACCTGGGCTGGAGCTTTGTGACCGGGCGCTGGGAATTTACCTGGATCGTCTGGCCTGTCGCCGGAGTCCCGTTTGCGGCCTACAGGGAGATCATGAAAGCACTTGTCCGGGGCAGGTGAGAAGGGAAAGGGGACAGCAGATGATTTATACACTGACATTCAGTCCTTCGGTGGATTATATCGTTGAAGTGGACCATTTCCGGGTGGGAGAGATCAACCGGACGGCGGCGGAGAAGGTGGTTCCCGGCGGAAAGGGGCTGAATGTATCCATGGTTCTCTCCAATCTGGGGCATGAGAGCGTGGCACTGGGATTTCTGGCGGGATTCACGGGAAGAGAGATCGAAAAGCGTCTTCGGGAATCCGGCTGCAGGACGGATTTTATCCATGTCCGGGAAGGCTTTTCCCGTATCAACCTGAAGATGATCTCCAACGGGGAGACTGCCATCAACGGCCAGGAACCGAAGATCACTCCCGGGGATATCGCGAAGCTGGAAAAAAAAACTGGAGCGGCTGCAGGCGGGAGACATCCTCGTGATCTCCGGAAGCATCCCGAATACGCTGCCGGAGGATATGTACGAACGGATCCTGGCGGCAGCTGCCGACCGGCCGGAGGGGCGGCCGGACATCCGGCTTGACGGCAGGGGAATCCGCGCTGTCGTGGATGCAGAGGGGCATCTGCTGACGAATGCCCTGAAGTATCATCCTTTTCTGATCAAGCCCAATCAGGAGGAGCTGGAAGGAATCTTTGGCGTTCATCTGGAGAAACAGGAGGAGGTCATCCCTTACGCAGAGATGCTGCAGCGGGAGGGTGCGCGCAATGTTCTGGTCTCCATGGGAGAGCGGGGAGCGGTTCTTGTCACGGAGACCGGGAAGGTGCTCTGTGCCGGAGCACCCGGGATCAGGGTGGTGAATACTGTCGGAGCGGGGGATTCCATGGTCGCCGGCTTCCTTGCCGGGTACCTGGAGTCGGACGGAGATTATGAGTCTGCCTTTCTGACAGGCCTGGCGGCGGGCAGCGCAAGTGCCGCATCCACGGAACTGGCGGCCCGGCAGGAGATGGAAGCCCTGCGGAAAAGGATCCGGGTACACATGGGATCGGTCTGATGACAACAGGAAAAGGATTCGGGCTCACACGGGATCGACCGTGCAAAGTTCCGCCCGGGGCTTTTGAGTCGAAAAGGATCCGGGTTCACACGGGATCGGCAGCAGGCATGTGGTGCCGCACGTACCAGCGGAAATAGAAGAAAAAGGCGACGGAGGTGACGATCCAGGTGACGGGAAATCCGGCGAGTACCATATTGGGAGTGTGATGCAGGGGGACAGCAAACAGTCCCCAGGCGGAGCGCAGGATACAGACACCGAAAAAGGTGATGATCGTAGGGATCAGCGAGTCTCCCATTCCGCGAAGGGCGGAAAACAGGATCTCAATGGGAATATACAGAAAATAGAAGGGCATGAGAAAATGCATCATGCCCACGCCGATCCGGAGGACCTCCGCGTCAGTGGTGAAGAGGCGTAGGAAAGCGGGGCTGAAGATATACAGGATGGCGATGACGATGCCCAGAACGAGGAACATCATCACGGAGCAGTCCCGGATGCATTGGAAGACGCGGTCCCGTTTTCCGGCGCCGATGTTCTGGCCGACGAAGGTGGTGATCGCGATGCCGAAGGAGCCGACGATCATCCAGAAGATGGCGTCGATCCTGCCATAGGCGCCGTAAGCGGCGACAGTGTCTGTCCCGAAGCCGTTCACGACAGCCATGAGAATGAGGTTTGCAAAAGTATACATGACCTCGGCGAGACCCAGCGGCAGGCCGACGCGCAGGATCCGGTGACAAAGATCCCGGGGGTCGGAACGGGATCTGCGCCTGTGCTTTGCGGTAATGGGATCAGAGAGAGCCGGCTGTTCCCGGAAACCGGGACCGGCCGGGGCCGCGGCAGACAGCAGGCGGAGGGTGCGGCGCAGGCAGATGAGAACGGCTGCCATACTGAGCAGCTGGCAGAGGGCGGTGGCAAGTGCTGCGCCGGGAGCTCCCATTTTGAGGACTGCCACGAAGGCAAGATCCAGGGCGATATTGGCAAGGCAGGTGCCGATCAGGATATAAAGCGGACTGCGGACGTCGCCGAGGGCGCGCAGCACTGCTGCTCCCATATTATAGAGGGAACTGGCAACCATGCCGAGGGCAATGATACGCAGGTAGTGGAAGGAGGCATCCATGGTCTCTGCCGGAGCGCCCATGGCGCGCAGGATGGGTCCCGCCAGAAAGAAGCAGATCATGAGCCCCAGAAGTCCGAGGATCGCAGAGAGGATGAGCGACAGGCGCACAGTGTCCCGCAGGGCACTGTATTTTTTTGCACCAAAAAACTGCGCCGCCAGTACGGCAGCGCCAGAGGCAAAGCCTGTGTAGAAAAACAGAAAGATGCTCAGCACGGAGCCTGCGGATCCCGCAACGGCGGAGAGCGCCTCCTTGCCCGCGGCCTGTCCTACGATCACCGCGTCAGCCGTGTTGTAGAGCTGCTGGAAAAAGGAGCTCAGAAGCAGGGGAAAAAAGAAGAGGAGGATCTGCTTCCAGATGACTCCCTCCGTAATCGGATTATTGATCGGATCCTTTTTATGTAATGCGTTCATGACTGTAATGCTGTATAAATGTTATGCTGTAGAGGTACTGTGACAAAACCGGCGCATAAATGCTGCTGCAGCGAGGCTTTCTGACAAAGCGGTCGGGAGAAAGACAGGCGGGATGTACAGAACAATGCTTGACAGCGCCTGCGTGCCGGAATGCGATTATAGCAGACTGGCTGCCAGGCGGCAAGACGGCGTGGTACAATAATGGAAGAAAAGCGGCTGGCAGGATCAAAAAGATGCTGTCAGGGAAGAGTTTCCGGGATAGAAGGGGGAAAATATGGATCTGCGGGATTTCTCAGGCAGGCCGGACAGGATCGACCTGCATATGCATACGACCGCTTCCGACGGTACAGACACACCGGAGGAGATTCTTGAGAAGGTAAGGAAGGCGGGGATCGGCCTTTTTTCCGTGACGGATCATGATGCCATCAGGGGATGCGGGATCATCCGCGGTCTGCTCGGGCCGGGGGATCCCCTTTTTATCACGGGTGTGGAGTTCTCCTGCAGGAAGAACCGGCGGTGTCCGGATCGGGAGGAAAAATATCATATTCTGGGCTACGGATTTGATCCTGATTCCGGACCGATCAGGAGGGTCGTGGAACTGGGGCACAGCTACCGCATGCAGAAACTCGAGGCCAGACTGGTTTTCCTGAAGGAGGAGTTCGGATTTGTTTTTCCGGAGAAAGACAAGGAGCACCTGCGGTCCATGGACAATCCGGGAAAGCCCCATATCGGAAACCTGATGGTGCAGTGCGGGTACGCCAGGTCAAAGGATGAAGCGATCAGGGAATATCTCAACCGGCACCACTACAAGGGGAAATATGTGAAGCCGGAGGAGGCCATAGAGGGGATCCTGGGAAGCGGGGGGATCCCGGTGCTGGCGCACCCGGCTTTCGGGGACGGCGACCAGAACATCCGGGGGGAGGAGCTGGAACAGCGGATCTGTAAACTGAAAGGGTTCGGCCTGCAGGGGCTGGAGGTGTACTATTCCCGCTTTACCCCGGAGATCCGGGAGGAACTGCTGGCGCTTGCGGAGCGCTACGATCTCTATATCACGGCAGGCAGCGACTACCACGGAGCAAACAAGACGGTGAATCTGGGAGAGACCGGCCTGGACGGTCCGGGAGGAGCTGCGGTTCTCCCGGACCGCATGCGGACATTTCTGGAAGCGGTAAAACAGGCGTCTGCAGGGTGCCTGTGGAGATCCGGCTGAAAAAACATAAATGAAAGGGGCGCCGTAGAGCTTTGTTTTGCTGACACGGCGCCCCTTTTTTTTCAGGAGTATCTTCTTTTCAGGAGTATCCCTTTTGCATGGGGATCTTCAGAAAACTTTTCAGTCTGTGACGACCACGGAGATCCCGTTCGGGATACAGGTGAGGGTGGCGTCCTCTCCCTTGATCTGCCGGGCCATGCGGTAGGCGGTCTGCAGGTCGGGAGCGTAGGTGAGCTTGAGGCCTTCGATCATGGCCTGCTGTTCGGGGTCTGCGACGAAAATGACCTTGAATTTGCGCGCGATGCGGGCGAGAGTCTGGGAGCACCACTGGTCGGGCGCCGTTTTTTCCTGCGGAGTCGCGAGAAATTTCTGATAGGCGGTCTCCAGGTCGGGTTCGTCCGCGATCAGGTGGTAGAAGCCGTCTCCGCCGGTGCCGTCCGAGCAGGAGGCGAGCATGATGATCACACCGCCCTTGTTGGCACAGACTTCCGCCGCGCACATGCCCTTGGGGGACTGGTAGGCGTTCTGGTCCAGGGGATAGCCGCCGTTTGTGGTGATGACGATGTCGGCAGGTACGGCCTTGACAGACACATACTGCGAGATGAATTCACAGCCCTTGCGGTGGGCAGCCTCGAACTGGCCGGCAAAGGCGGCAACGGTCTTTTTCTCCTCGTCGATGATCACGTTGACGATATAGGTGAGCTTTGCCATTCTGGCGGCAGCGACCATGTCTTCGTGCATCGGATTGCCGTCAACGCTGCCGGTGCGGACGTTGGGGTGGTCGATGAACTTGGAACAGTGGTTGCCCATTACCGTGACGACGTCCGCCACGCCGGGCAGGATGCTCTTGCGGCCGCCGGAGTAGCCGGCGAAAAAGTGGGGCTCGATAAATCCCTCCGCCAGCAGCAGGGAGGTGTTGATCGCAGCTTTGTCGATGATGCAGTCGGGACCGGAGGGCAGGACGCCGACCTTGACATTCGTAGAGGGGTTATGGGCGTCATGGATGATGATATGGTCCTTGAATTCTTCATAGAACTCCTTGCCGAGCTTGTCGATCAGTTCCTCCGGCGTCGTGCCGCGGTGGAAACCGGTGGCGACGAGAAAGCTGATCTCGATCTCCGGATTTCCTTCCCGCAGTTCTCTGACCATGTTGGGCAGGATGTCCTTGCTGGGGACCGGGCGCGTGTGGTCGCTGATGATGATCACGCAGTCCTTTTTCCCGCGGGCGAGTACCGAAAGACGGGGGCTGCCGATGGGATGCTCCATCGCTTCCCGCACGATCTCACTTCCGGGCCGACCGCTTTTGAGGTCGCTGACCCTGCTTTCCAGGACCGGCGTATCGTCCGGCACTTCCAGACTGTACGTGGTGTGTCCGTAAAAAAATTCTACTGTCTTCATTTTTCCTCCTGTGTGGAAATACAAAAATACACAGGCAGCGTACACAAAGCACTCCCTCCGGACAGTGATCCCGTATCCGGATAAAGGGTACAAAAAACACACCATCCGGGTGTCTGTCCAGATCCGGATGTGCCTGCGTTTTGCAGATTCTGCTGCCTGTATTTTTCTGTATTCCACGAAAGCAAACTTGTAATTCCCGATTTCACTATACAATAGACAGAAGGGTTCAACAAATAACCATTTTTCCAAAATTTCATCAAGTTATCAATTTTATTTAGGAATAAACTGAAAACAGTTCCGGCGCATGCCGGGCAGGATGCTTTGCAGAAGCCTGTGGGATTTCAAGGTCCCTGTGCCGCCCCTAATCACTAATTGTCTACAAACAGACATCATGTTAAAATGGGGACTGAAAAACGGCATGATCGATATGGTACCGACAGGCGGAAGGGCCTGTTTTACAGAGCTTTTTGCAGAGTTAGTAACAGAAAGGGAGTATGAAATGGGTTTGGACGATTTGAGTATTGGCCTTGGACACACGGGAACCGATTATGGAAAAAATGATCCCCGTCCCAAGAAGGACGTAGAGTTTTCCCAGACAGAGTGCACGCATGTCGTGCTGTATGACAGCATCAACGATTCCGGAAGACTGTTTGGAGGGCAGCTCGTTTCCTGGATCGATGTGGCTGCGGGCGCCTGCGCTATGCGGCACACGGGGATGCGCATGACGACGGCTTCTATCGACAACCTGACATTCAAGAGGGGAGCTTATCTGGGAGATATCGTGGTGCTGATCGCGAGGATGACCTATGTCGGCTCTACTTCCTGTGAGGTGCGCGTGGACTCCTATGTGGAGGACAGCGACGGATACAGACGTGCGATGAACCGGGCCTTTCTGACGTATGTCGCGATCGACCCGGACGGAAAGCCCGTAAAGATCCCGTACGGGCTGGAGGTGAACTCGGTTTCGGAGATGGCGCGCTGGGACGGCGCGCTGCTGCGCAGAGAATACAGGTCGTCCAGGAAAAACGTGGGCTTCTGATCCGGAGCTGTCATGCGGCGTGCGCCGTTCAACTCGGGTTTTTCGCGAAAAGCCGCGAAAACCCCCTCGAGGCTTCAGGTGGATCTGTACTGTAACATATGGATACCAAGTGCTTCCTGCCGGTGAATTTTTGCTTGCACAGGGGGGATATTCTCTGTACAATAATGCCGTTTCCGTGAAAGCGGACTGCTTCGCGCGGGTGGGGGCTGCTTCCACATGAGCAGGGGCTGCCTGCTTCAGGGGCGGAAATCGTGACGGGACGCAGGCGGGCATCCGGATGTAGATGGAAGCTGCCCGCCCGGGGAAAACCGGTCACAAAAACAGGTAGGATAAAGCGGTCATGGCAACAAAGTTAAAAGGAGAATGAATGGATTATACGAAAGCCGCACTGGAGAAGCACAGAGAGTGGAGAGGGAAGATCGAGACCGGGCTGCGGGCGAACGTCGAGACGGCGGAGGACCTGAGCCTTGCTTATACGCCGGGCGTGGCAGCGCCCTGTCTGGAGATCCAGAAGGATGTGAGCAAATCCTATGAGTATACACGGCGCTGGAACACGGTCGCTGTCGTGACAGACGGGACTGCGATCCTGGGACTGGGGGATATCGGTCCCGAGGCGGGTATGCCGGTCATGGAGGGAAAGTGTGTATTGCTCAAAGCGTTCGGGGATGTCGATGCCTTTCCGCTTTGCATTCGTTCCAAGGATGTCGATACGATCGTCCAGACGGTGGCCCTCCTTGCCGGATCCTTCGGCGGGATCAATCTGGAGGACATCTCCGCACCCAGGTGCTTTGAGATCGAGAAGCAGCTGAAGGAAAAATGCGATATTCCGATCTTCCACGATGACCAGCACGGGACGGCGGTCATCATGCTCGCAGGCATGATGAATGCTCTGAAGATCGTCGGCAAGAAAATGGAGGATGTGAAGATCGTGACTTCCGGCGCAGGCGCTGCCGGGATCGCCATCATCCGCCTTCTGATGGCCATGGGATTAAAGAACGTCATCATGACCGACCGGCAGGGCGCGATCTATGAGGGCCGGGACGGCCTGAACCCGATCAAGGAGGAGATGGCAAAGATCACGAACGCAGCCCGGGAAAAAGGTTCTCTCGCGGACGTCATCAAGGGCGCGGATGTCTTCATCGGTGTCTCCGGACCCGGTGTATTGACCGGGGACATGGTGAGGTCCATGGCAAAAGACCCCGTCATTTTCGCATGTGCCAATCCGGAGCCGGAGATCCTTCCGGAAGAGGCAAAGGCGGCAGGTGCGGCTGTGGTTTCCACAGGCAGATCCGATTTCCCCAACCAGGTCAACAACGTCCTGTGCTTCCCGGGGATATTCCGCGGCGCACTTGATGTCCTTGCATCCGACATCAACGACGCGATGAAGATCGCGGCGGCAAAAGCGATCGCCGGGATGGTCACCGACGAGGAGCTGAATGCGGAATACATCCTCCCTGCGGCAGTGGACAGGCGCGTCAAGGATGTCGTGGCAAAGGCTGTCGCGCAGGCGGCGATCGACAGCGGTGTCGCGCGGGCAAAGGAGCTGCCGGTATATCTGCAGGATTGAGAGCAGGATCAGGACCAGAGCAGGAATAAGGCGAGAGCAGGTGTAAGACACAGTAGAAACAAAGCGATCAAAGCGGACAAAACAGACGCGGATAAGGAACTGCAGCAAAACGTTCAGATTTTTCGCTGCAGTTCCTGAGGAAAGGAGCAGCGAATCATGGCACATTGTGTGAATTGCGGTATGGAGTTGAAAGACAATGTCAGGTTCTGCACCAACTGCGGGGCGCCGCAGATGCAGCCGCCGACGGCAGGCTCCTACGGGCAGGAAGCCGGCGGCAGCAGCGGGTCCTTCCAGAGTGGTTCCGGCCAGAATGAGCCAGGCCAGATCCAGGAGACAGAGTCATTTGTCCCGGAGCTGTCTGAACCGGTTCAGCAGGGACAGGCGTCTGATCCGTTCGGCCAGCCCCAGTATGATACGCAGGGCACGTATACCTATGGACAAGACGATTCACCCTCCTATGCAGACAGCCAGACTGCAGGCGGTCAGACTGCGCCCGGCGCAGAGTACGGGGCTGCAGGTGGGGCGGGCACTGTGGATTATGCCGATCCCGTTCCGGGCATGAATTTCATGGAAGCCGTATCGACCTGCTTTTCCAAGTATGTGACCTTCAGCGGACGGGCGCGCAGGAGTGAGTTCTGGTACTTTACCCTGTTTGTCTTCGTGGTCAATCTGGTGCTGGGCTGGGTCGGCAACATGCTCCTGGGTGTACCGGAGGGCGGCGGCCCGAACAAGATCCAGGGACTCTTTTCGCTGGCCATTCTCCTTCCCAGCATGGCAGTGTTCTGGAGGCGCATGCATGACATCGGCAAGAGCGGCCTGTGGTACCTGTTGAACCTGATCCCGATCGCGGGGTCACTGATTCTGATCGCTTTTGAAATCAGGGACAGCGCTCCTGGAGAAAACCAGTACGGCATGAGCCCGAAATATCCCGTGAAGTAAGTAAAAAGCGCACGGCCCGCCTCACCTCACCTGTGCGCGATCGAAGTGCATCGAGGCAGGCAGATATCCTGTGAAGTAAAAAAAGGCAGGACCCGCCTGCGGGCCTTGCGCAATAAAGAACCGACAGCCTGCGGCAGTGTGCCGCAGGCTGTTTTCGTAAGAGGATCGTGGGAGAGTACAGCGCGAAACGATCCGTGCGATCACTATTGGTCTTACCACCAAGTGGTAAAAGATCTTTCCCCTCCACTCTCTGTGTTTTTTTTTACATCAAGTGATAAACCGCCAAGTGATAAACCGTCAAGTGATAAGGATCAGAGTTCGGAAAACCGTTGCTTTTCCTCCAGCTGCCGCATCATATACCGGTAGGCAAAGAGGGTAAACAGGCCTGCCGTGATCCAGGCGGCGCCGTCACAGCCCGCGGAGAGCAGATAGCTGTGCGCATAGATGCCGGCGGCGGCGCAGAGGGTGCGGGCAGCCATCTCGATGACGCCGCCCATCAGGGGGAGGAAGGAGTAGCTGCACCCCTGCATGGCGTTGCGGAAGAGGAAGATGAAACTGAGGGGAATGAAAAATACCGCGCACAGGACGGTGTAGGTCCTTGCCCAGGGCATGAGCGCAGCGAGATCCGTATCCCCGGAGAAAAACAGGCGCATGAACAGGGGCAGGAATATAATCGAGGCGATCCCGGCGGCAGCGGAATACAGGATCTCGATCCTGACGGCGGTGCGCACGCCCTCGCGGATGCGGGCGAGGTTTCTGCTGCCGAAGTTCTGGCCGCAGAAGGTGGCCATGGTCTGCCCCATGGCGACCATGCCCTGGGTCAGGATATTCTGGATCCGCCAGGCAGCCGTGAAGGCGGCGACGGCGACGGAGCCGAACTGGTTGATCGCGGCCTGCTCCATGACCGTGCCCGAAGCGGTGACGGCAAACTGCAGCGCCATCGGGATGCCCATGCGCAGCTGGTGTGCGGTCTCTTCCGGATGGATCCCCCAGTGTTCCCGCGCGGGTACCAGTACACGGACACGGGCTCCGATATAGAGGAGGCAGAGCACAGCGGAAAGTCCCTGCGACAGGACCGTGGCGAACGCGGCGCCGTCCACGCCCATACCGAACCGGATGATAAAAAGGAAGTCCAGCAGGATATTTAGGCAGGAGGAAAAGATCAGAAAAAACAGCGGGGCCCGGCTGTTGCCGACTGCCCGCAGGAAGGCGGAAAAAAGGTTGTAAAACATGGAGGCGGCGAGGCCCTGGCAGATGATGCGCATATAGAGCTGCGCGTCCGGCAGGATATCGGCGGGAGTCCGCATGAGGACCAGAAGCCGCGGGACACCAGCGAGGCCGGCTGCCGTCAGAAGCACCGAGAACAGAAGGGTCAGCATGAACCCGTTGGCCACACTGATCCTTACACCCCTTTCATCCTTGGCCCCGAAGGTCTGGGCGGTCAGGACAGCGAAGCCCGTCGCAAGGCCCATCGCAAATCCGAGCAGCAAAAAAGAGACCGTGCTGGTCGCGCCAACGGCGGCGAGCGCCTGCGCACCCAGACAACGGCCTACGATGATCGTGTCAGCCATGTTATAAAACTGCTGGAAAATATTGCCTGCAAAAAGCGGAAGCGTAAACCGGAGGATGACCGGAAGGATCGGTCCGGCCGTCATATTCTGCTGCATGTGTCTCTATCTTCACTCATCCCGGGTCTTACTCATCCCAGCCGTCAAACAGCCGGATCGTGACAGCGATATTCCGGAGAATGTCCCCCTCCTGCAGGATGATATCATCCGGATGGGAGACGGCAGGGAGCTCAAAAGTATCCTCAAGCTCCACCTGGATCCAGGTCCGTGCGGCCTCGATCGCATCCGTGAGCGCCTCGTCCAGCGTGTCGCCCTCTGCAAAGCACTGATCCAGATCCGGAAAATACCCGTGATAACCACCGTCTTCTCTCTTGCTGAAAACTGCGGGATAAATAAACTGCATGTTGTATACCTCCTGTATGATTTAGTGCTTCCTATTATAATATTCCGGGATGCAAACATGCAACATCTTCGAGGATAGAGAGTGTATTTTTACCAACCGATGCTGTATAATGTGTGTGGACAAAACAGCGAGCGGAGTGGGCGCAAAAACGGAGCCTGCTCCGGGAATGCGAATGTGTGGAGTACAGGCAGTAAAGAACCTGAAGGAATAAAAATGGATAAAAAGAACATATATGACGTCGGCAGTGACATCATGGAGGCCGTAAATGAAGCGGTCGGCAGCGGGGATTTTTCAAAGCTGAATGCATCGCTGCGGGACGTGACCGGCAGTGCGGCAGGGGCGGCAGCCGATGCCCTCCATGATCTGCAGGGGCATATTCAGGGCGGCGGCAGCAGCGCAGCCGGAGGCAGCGCGGCCGGGGGCCCGGCAGCCGGGACAGGCGCCGGCAGCCCGGGC
>JAFWDM010000123.1 GCA_017513005.1 Lachnospiraceae bacterium | reverse complement strand
GCACTTTTTTAAAACCGTCAAAAAGTTCTTTACATGATGTCCCTGTCGTCGATCAGATCCACACTCACCATGGTGGAGACGCCCTTCTCCTGCATGGTGATCCCGTACAGGCGGTCAGCCTGTTCCATGGTGCCGCGACGGTGGGTGATCACGATAAACTGTGTACTCTCCGTCAGATTGTGGAGATACTGGGCAAAACGCCCGACATTGCTCTCGTCGAGGGCCGCCTCGATCTCATCGAGAAGGCAGAAAGGGGAGGGTTTGAGGCTCTGAATGGCAAAGAGCAGGGCGATCGCCGTCAGGGCCTTTTCCCCGCCGGAGAGCTGCATCATGTTCTGGAGCTTTTTGCCCGGAGGCTGGGCGATCACCCGCACGCCCGCTTCCAGGATGTCCTGGTCTTCCATGAGCTCCAGCTCGCCCTTTCCGCCGCCGAACAATTCCTTAAAGACCCGGTCAAAGGCCTTCTGTATATCGGCAAACTGGTCGCGGAACTGTCTGCGCATGGATTCGTCGAGTTCATCGACGATCTTTTCCAGCGTTGCCGTGGCGTTCTCCAGATCCTCCTGCTGTCCCTTATAAAACGTATACCGGTCCATGAGTTCCTTATACTCATCGATCGCAGCCACATTGACATTTCCGAGCGCTTTGATCTGAGACCGTATGGCGGCGATCTCCTTCTTCATGGCAGCGAGATCTGTGAGCGTCCCATCCCGCAGGGCAGGCGCATCGGCGGGGGTCAGCTCATATTCCTCCCACAGATAAGAAGCCTTCTGCTCTACAGCCTCCTCGATCTTTTCCCGCTGTGAAGAGAGCCTGTAGCATTCCCGGTCCAGACCGCCCATCACTTCGACGGCCCGCTCGCGCTCCTCCACCGTCTCCTCCCGGCGTGCCTGCGTCTCCTCTTTTTTCTTTTTCAGCGACTGGAGGGTCTCTTCATCGGTACTGCGGACTCCCTCGGATTGTGCTGCTTCCCCGGTGAGACTTTTGATCTTTTCCGTCTTTTCTTCGATCTCCGCCCGGTCCTTCCCGGTGTTTTCCTGCACGGACGAAAGTTCCGCGCGCAGGTTTTCCAGCTCCCCCCCTATGCGGGAGGCATTCTGCTCCAGAAAGCCCAGGGTCTGCCGGTTGCGGCTCAGTTCAAGCTCCAGGGAAGAGAGGCGGGATGAATCCTTTTCCGCGTCCGCCTGCCTGGATGCAAGGGCAGACTGCAGGGACTCCGCCTCCTTTGTCAGGCCATCCTCTGCTGTGAGGCTCGAGGCGAGAGCCGCCTCCGCGCTGCGGATCTCCTCTTTCGTCCCGGTGCTCCGTTCCCGGAGTGCCCTGAGTTCCTGTTCCAGCGCGATCGCGTTTCCGGAGGCTTCCTGCTGTTTCTCCTCTTCCTGCTGGATCCGGATCCGCAGGGTATTCTGGCGGATAAAGCTCTCCTGCAGTGTCCGTTTATTCTCGTCCAGCTTCCCGCGAAGGATATTCCGGCTCTCCTTGGTATCCTCGATCGCTTTCTCCTGCCGGTCCACTTCCTGCCGGAAATGTTCCACATGGGCCGCAAGTTCCTCCATCTCCCGGCGCCGTCCCAGAAGGTTGCTGGCATTTTTATAGGTGCCTCCGCTGATCGCGCCTCCGGGTGCGAAGAGTTCCCCCTCCAGGGTCACCATGCGCACGCCGCGGCCTGCGCCCCGGGAAGCCGCGACCGCATGGTCAAAGGTATCCACGATCACGGTCCTTCCCAGAAGAGAGACCGCCACATCAGCGCATCCTTCCGCAGCCTGCACCAGGGTATCCGCCGTTCCCAGGACACCGGGTTCCTGCAGCAGGCGGCTGCCCGAGAGCGGCTTCGTGTTCCGGATCCCGGACAGGGGCAGAAAGGTCGCCCTGCCCGCTCTCTCCCGCTTCAGGATCTCGATCAGACGGCGGGCCGTCGCCTCCTCCTTTGTGACGATGTTCTGGATACTCCCGCCCAGGGCCACTTCGATCGCCGTCTCGTACTGTTTTCCGGTGGAAAGAAGGTCCGCCACTGTCCCGACGATGCCCGGCTCCCGGGATCTCTCCTGCATGACGCGCTTCACACTCGTGCCAAAACCCTCATACCGCTCGGCAAGATTTGCAAGTGCATCCAGTCTTGATTTTTCCTGATGATAGGAGAACCTGGCCCGCTGCAGCTTCGCATCCGCGTCTCCCAGCGACGTCTTGTGCGCCGCGATCTGGTCTTCGATCTGTTTCTGCGCATCCTGCAGGCCCCGGATCGAAGTCCCTACGCCGCGGAACTCCTCCTTGAGCTGTGCGATCGTGTCATCCGCCTGTGTCTGCTCGCCGCTGACCAGAGACAGGTCCTTTTCCACTTCCTGCCGGCGGGCCTCCTCCTGAGCCTGCAGGGTCTTCAGACTCGCCAGCTTTGATTTGATCGTCGCGCGCCTCTCCATCTGCTCCAGAACGCCCGCCCGTTTCTCCTCGAGCTCATCGCGCATCCGTTCCACATCCGCCAAAGAGGCCTCCGCGGCCTTTTTCGCTTCTTCATGCCCGAGCGAGATGGAATCGACCGCTTCCCGTGCCCCCCGGATCTCTCCTGCGATCTGGTCCTGCTGCTTCGTGCGGGACTCGATATCCTCCCTCAGTACCTTCTCCTGGTCCGACTGCCGCAGGATGCGCTGCTTTGCCCCGCGGATCTGCTCTTCGAGGACCTTGATGTCTCCCTCGATCCTTCCCCGGACAATACTGGCGTCCGTGATACGGCTGCGGACGGTATCGATCTCGCTCTCAAGAGTCCGCTCTGCCTCCTGCAGGCCTTCCAGACGGACACGGAGTGCCTCACTTTGCGCCTTCGCATCCTCCAGATCCTTCCGGGCTGTCTTCTCCATCCCGGACAGTTCACTGATCCTGCGGGTATTTTTTTCGTTCTCGATCAGGAAGGCATTGATGTCCAGGCGCTTGAGGACATCGCGCCTTTTCAGATATTCCTTCGCCTTTTCCTGCTGCTTTTCCAGGGAAGGGATCTGGCGTTCCTGTTCACTGACGATGTCCGTCAGCCGCAGGAGGTTTGCCCGCTCGCTCTCCAGCTTCCTGAGGGTCTGGTCCTTGCGGTGCTTGTATTTGACGATGCCGGCGGCCTCATCGAAGAGCGCCCGGCGGTCCTGCGGCTTGTCCGACAGGATCCTGTCGATCTGCCCCTGCCCGATGATGGAGTACCCTTCTTTCCCGATGCCTGTATCATAGAACAGCTCCTGGACATCGCGGAGGCGACAGACGGAGCCGTTCAGCAGGTATTCGCTCTCCCCGCTCCGGTAGATCCGGCGCGCCACCGTCACCTCCCGGTAATCGATGGGAAGTGCCCCGTCGCCATTATCCAGCGTGATCGCAACAAAAGCAAAGCCAAGCGGCCTGCGCGCCTCTGTCCCAGCGAAGATGACATCCTGCATGGAAGACCCGCGCAGCTGCTTGACTCTCTGCTCCCCCAGTACCCAGCGGACAGCATCTGCTACATTGCTCTTGCCGCTGCCGCTGGGTCCCACGATCCCGGTGATGCCGTTGTGGAATTCAAACCGGATTTTGTTTGCAAAGGACTTAAAGCCCTGGATCTCAATACTTTTTAAATACAATTTCCGACACTCTCTCAGGTAGTCTGCCCGCCTGCGACCAGAGCGGCATACGCCGCCTGCTGCTCCGCGGCTTTTTTTGATCTGCCTTCACCCACTCCGCAGCGCCTGCCTCCGACGATGGCTGCCACACGGAATCTCTTCTTGTGTCCCGGCCCGCTCTCTTCCAGGATCTCATACCTTACATCTTCGCCGTGCTGCTGCGCCCGCTCCTGCAGGATCGACTTTGAATCGTAGAAAAGCTGCTTGTCCTCCAGGTCTGAGAGAATGAACTGCAGGATAAACCGCCGGGGCACCTCGATGTCCCCGCTGTCCAGGTACATCGCGCCGATCAGGGCTTCCATAACGTCGGAAATGATGGAATCCTTCTCCCTGCCTCCGCTGGCTTCCTCCCCGCGTCCCAGACGTATAAAAGTGCCCAGGGACAGGTCCCTGGCACAGTAGGCCAGGGCCGGTTCGCAGACTAAAGAGGCGCGCAGCTTTGTCAGCTCCCCCTCTTTTTTCCCCGGATAGGTCCTGAATAAAAATTCGCTGGAGAGCATTTCCAGCACAGCGTCCCCCAGAAATTCGATCCGCTCGTAATCTTTAAATGTCTGTATCTTCTGTTCATTTGCAAAGGAAGTATGTGTCAGGGCGCACTCTAACAGGTACCGGTCCTTGAACCGGTACCCGATCCGCTCTTCGAGCACTTCCAGTGATGGATGTGTCATCGTTATGCCTTATTCCTTTTCCCCGGCTTCGTCCTCCGGGACAATGATCCTGTTACTCGTCGATCGCGTTCTTGATCAGTTCCAGGGCCTGACCGACCGTCCTGACATTCGAAGCGACGTCCTCATCCACGGTTACGTCAAACTCCTCTTCGATCCCGATGATGATCTGTGCGACATCCAGCGAATCCGCCCCCAGATCGTCCACAAAGGTGGAATCCGGCGTGATCTCACTTTCTTCCACACCGAGAACGTCGACAATGATGGAACACAGTTTTTTGAACTCCATATCCATGTTTATTCCCCCTCCTGTACCATAAAAAATGTAAAACGGGCTGCTCTATTTTGGTTGTTCCAGTCCCATCTTTTCAACAAACTGTCCGTTGATATCCTTTTTTTTGAAAAGGATACACTGTTCGATCGCATTGCGGATCTCCACCGCCTCGGAATTGCCGTGTGTTTTCACGACGAGCCCCCGCAGTCCCAGCATAGGGGCACCTCCGTAGGTCGTGACATCGAAATCCTTCAGCATGCCCTTGAGCGCGGGCTTGATCAGGAGCGCGCCGATCTTTGATCTCACGGTGGAGAGCAGCGCGTCCTTGATCTTGTGGATCAGGGTGCCTGCCAGCCCCTCATAGAGCTTCAGGATCACATTGCCGACGAAGGCGTCACAGACCACCACGTCCGCGGCTCCCTGCGGGATATCCCTAGCCTCTATATTTCCTATAAAATTGATCCCCTCGCACTCCTTCAGGAGCGGGAAGACCTCCTTTACGAGGGCATTGCCCTTCTCTTCCTCCGCACCGACATTGACCAGCGCCACACGGGGATTTTCTGTGCCGGTCATATTCTGCATATAGATCGACCCCATCTGGGCAAACTGCACGAGCTGGGAGGCCCGCGCATCCATGTTTGCCCCGCAGTCCACGAGAAGGACCGGTCCCTTTGCAGTCGGCATCAGCGGTGCCAGCGGCGGCCGCTCGATCCCGCGGATCCTTCCGACCAGAAGCTGTCCTCCCGCAAGCGCAGCCCCGGTACTGCCGGCCGTCACGAAAGCATCGCATGTGCCTTCTTTCACCAGCTTCAGCCCCTTTACGATCGAGGAATCCTTCTTTTTCCGGATCGCATTGACCGGCGGCTCCGCCATCTCGATGACTTCCCTCGCGTCCAGGATCACCAGACGATCCCCGGGAACCTCCCCGCATTTTGCCAGTTCGGCCCGGATCAGCTCTTCCTTCCCGACGAGTGTCACATGCAGAGATTTTCTGCGCCGCAGAGCCTCCACGGCGCCCTTTACAGGTTCCGCAGGAGCCAGATCCCCGCCCATCGCGTCAACAGCTACGCGTACATAGTTTTTAGCCATTCTCTTTCCGGTTTCCTTCTAAACTTGAAAATAATATATCTGAGTATACTATACTATTCCGGTTTCCATATTGCAAGAGCGCGGGTACAGGGAGAAAAGGAACACATTTTTTTACAAAAAAGCCTCCTGATGCGCTGCCGCATCAGGAGGCCTGCCATAAATCTCTTTACTGATCGAACGGATCCGGACGGATCAACCCTCGACCTGTATGATCTCCTTCTTGTTGTAGGAGCCGCACTTTGCGCAGACTCTGTGGGGAACCATCAGAGCGCCGCACTTGCTGCACTTGACCAGAGTGGGAGCAGTCATTTTCCAGTTTGCTCTCCTTTTGTCTCTGTGGCTTTTCGAAGATTTATTTTTAGGGCAGATCGACATGATTAACACCTCCTTCTTTCAAAGAATCGCACGAAGGATATTATATGGGCGGCTGAAGGGTTTGTCAACAGTTTTTTCTTTACGTGTCTGCACTTTTTTAATCAGAGAAAGGAAGGGCGCGCAGTACAGAAATCCGTACTGCGCGCCCTGTACATTTCAGATCAGAAAGCGGTCAGACAGGCTGCCGCCATCCGCCGGATCCCGCCTGCGTGCGCCGCGTGTCCTCCTGCGGTCCGCAGCGGCCGGAAAATCACTTGCAGAGTGCTGCAGTCTCACGCGCGATCGCAAGCTCCTCATTGGTGGCGATGACATAGGCCTGCACCTTGCTGGCGTCGGTCGTGATCTTCACGACATCGCCGCGCTCGCTGTTGGCTGCCTCGTCGAGCTCAGCGCCGAGATAGCCGAGATACTGCATGATCTTGCCGCGGACAAATCCGCTGTTCTCACCGATACCGGCTGTGAAGGCAATGTAGTCGACACTGTTCATGGCTGCCGCATACTCGCCGACATACTTCGCGACACGATAGCAGAATGCATCGATTGCAAGCGTGCAGTACTCGTCGCCGTTCTTGTAGCCGGCCTCGAGGTCACGGAAGTCGGAGGATGCGCCGTTGGACAGGGCCAGTACGCCGGACTTCTTGTTGAGGACGGAGACGACTTCCGCTGCCGTCATGTTCTCTTTGCCTGCGATGAACTCGATGATCGCGGGATCGAGATCGCCGCTGCGGGTGCCCATGATCAGGCCTTCGAGCGGGGTCAGACCCATGGATGTGTCGACGCACTTGCCGCAGCAGACTGCAGAGACGCTGGCGCCGTTGCCGAGGTGGCAGACGATGGTCTTGATGCTGTCATAGGGCTTGCCCACGACTTCCGCTACCTTCTTGGAGACGAAGGAGTGGCTGGTGCCGTGGAAGCCGTAGCGGCGGACTTTGTACTTATTGTAATACTCCATCGGAAGGGCATACATATAGGCCTTGGAGGGCATAGTCTGATGGAAGGCGGTATCAAACACGGCGACCATAGGCGTGTTCGGCATCAGGGCCTTGCAGGCATCGATACCGATCAGGTTTGCGGGGTTGTGCAGAGGAGCCAGGTCGGAGACTTCCTTGATCGCCTCGATGACTTCATCGGTGATGACTGCGGAGGTCGTGAACTTCTCGCCGCCATGGACGATGCGGTGGCCGACAGCGCCGATCTCATCGAGAGACTTCAGGACACCGGTCTTGGGATTTGTGAGAGCATCGAGCACCAGGCTGACTGCCTTGTTGTGATCGGGCATGGGAGTCTCGGTGACTTCCTTGCCTGCATCCGTCACCTTGTTTTCATAGGTGATGACAGAGCCGTCGATCCCGATACGCTCGCAGAGGCCTTTCGCCAGGAGTGCCTCGGTCTCAGAGTCGATGACCTGGAATTTCAGGGAAGAACTGCCGCAGTTGATAACCAGAATGTTCATTTTTTTCCTGTCCTTTCGATAAAATAAGAGATATACAAGTAACAGATTTTCTCATAATGCACACCCCTGCCTGCATGAAGCCGGGCAACAGGTGTAATTGTATGGAACAAGTATTTGCTATTTACCCCTATGCTATTATATCATTTAATGAGACGCATTCAAGTTTTAAATTGCAGGATGCGCCTGTTCTTCCCTGTATGAAAGCGGGAACAAAAAAACGAACCATTCAAAGGGGCAGTATCATTCAGTCATTTCCGGGTCAATACTGCTGTTATTACGGGAAAGATGATTACAGGATAAAAATGAAAGTCACAGGAATCATCATGGAGTGCAATCCCTTTCACGAGGGACATGCCTATATCATAGAAGAAGCGCGCCGGCAGACCGGGGCGGACTATATCATAGCGGCCATGAGCGGTGATTTTGTACAGCGCGGAGAACCGGCAATATTTGATAAATATCTCCGTGCCGCGCAGATCCTTTCAGCCGGGGCGGACCTGGTCCTGGAGCTGCCGCTCTACACGGCCTGCGGAAGCGCGGAGCTGTTCGCACAGGGCGGGATCTCTCTTTTAGACCGTCTGGGGGTCGTCACTGACCTGTGCTTCGGATCCGAGGGCGGCGACACAGACTATCTGCAGCATTGTGCAAAGATGATCCTTGCCCTGGACAGCACAGATAAAGGGGCTGCCGCCCCCCTCTTTCATGCCCAGCTCCGGAAAAGTCTGAAAAGCGGTCTGTCCTTTCCGGCCGCCCGAAGCCTGGCGCTGGAGGCCGCCGCCTCCGCAGTCTCTCAGACAGGACCGCACTTTCAGGGACTTCCATCATCGCCCAACGACCTGCTCGCCGTCGAGTACTGCCGGGCCCTTCTATCCATGGACAGCGGCATCCGCCCGCATGCGGTCAGGCGAATCTCAGTCCCCTCCGCCTCTGAGCACAGAAGAGACCTCCTCCGGACCAGGACCGGGTCTTGGGTCCGGGCAGTCCCGCGGGCACCGGAATCGGGATCCGGACAGGGATCCCCTGCCGCCAAAAGCAGCCTGCCATTTCCCGAAAGCGGGGGCTCCGGTAACCCTGGGTTCCCGGTCTCGCCGGACGATTTCTCCGCCCACCTCCTGTACGCGCTGCAGATGCAGCAGACAGAACTGGACAGCTTCGTTGACGTGTCAGAGGATCTGGCGGACAGGATCCGGAACCTCCTGCCGCAGTACCGGACTTATACCGGTTTTGTGGACCTCCTGAAAACAAAAAACGTGACGCGCACCAGAGTGAGCCGGGCCCTCCTCCATATCCTTCTCATGATGAAAAAGGACAGGCTGGCTAAGCTGCAGTCCGCAGGAACTGCCCTGTATGCAAGGCCTCTCGCCTTTCGAAAAAGCGCGGCGCCGCTTCTGACCGCCGTCCACGAAAATGCCCGGATCCCCTTCGTATCGAAACCGGCTGCTGCGAAGAAGATTCTTTCATCCTTGGCGTATTCCTTTCTGCAGGAGGTGTTCCGGGCTGAGGAGCTCTACGGGCTCACCCTCCGGTCCCTGGATCCCTCCGTGCCGGGGCCGGTCCCGAGAGCAGTACAGCGAAGACTTTTCGTACTGTAGGCGTTTTTCGTTACTGTCCACGCTCTTCGAAGGGCGTGGACATGTAACGTTGCGCGCACCGATTCCAATACGCTTCGCTGTGCGCAACACACTTGCGGGCAAGTGTGTTCGCGCCGTTCCACTCGGGTTTTTCGCGAAAAAGCCGCGAAAAACACCTCGAGGCTTCAGGCGGGTCTGTACTGTAACCGTTTTTCTCTTCCCTGCTGCCGGATCCTGCCACTGTTTGATAATACCCTCAATAATACGGCACCATGGCAGTGGCAAGGGCTGTGTAATAATTGACCATCGCCAGTTCCTCCGGTGTCAGATCACGGTCGTTCATTTCCGAATCATGCAGGTCTGACAGGGTCTGGCAGGCCTTCACATAGTCCTTGGTCAGTGCGCGCAGCCTTGCGCTGAGATGCTGCAGCAGCATGAGGCTCCGGACGGGATTCTCCGTGAACATTTTCTCCGTCCCCTCCTCCGTGATCATGGTGATGACGGTATCCGGATCCAGGGCGACTGCCGTGGCAGAGCGGGGCTGCTTTCCGATCAGGCCCATCTCTCCAAAGAACTGCCCTTCCAGTACCCTCGCCAGAAGCTTTTCATCGGGTGTTCCATAGCCGGTATAGATGCCGACTCTTCCCCATTTCACCATAAACATGGAGGACGCTTCCTCTCCCTGCCGGAAAATGACCTGGTTTTTTTTGCACCGGATATCTGTGCTCTCCTCCTGTCTCTCCCCGTCCTGTCTGCTGCCGGCCTTCCGCTCGAGTTCTTCCAGTACCGTCTCTTTTCCGCGGAAAAACGCGGCGACACCCAGGAACCTGCTGATCTGGTCGAGCAGGCTCTTTCCCCGCGCGCCGGTCTCGCCTCTGGTCTCCTGCATCTCCCTGATCGTCCTGCACACCTCCGTGTAGTCCTGTGTCAGTTCGCGCAGGCGGCGCCCCAGGTTGTTGAGGATCTCCTTGATCCGCTCCGGCTCCTCCCGCAGCCAGATGCTGACATCGCCGGTCCCGATCTCCAGAAGCTTCGTATGATCTTTGGAAGCGGCTACGGTCGCAGACCTTGGCCAGGCCTCCAGAACTGCCATCTCTCCAAAGATCCTTCCCGCTTCAAGCTCGGTCAGTTTTTTCTCATTCGGAGTTCCATACCCCAGAAAGACAGCTACGCCTCCCTCCAGGACCTGATACATGCACTGTCCGACCTGGCCTTCCTTAAAGATCACTTCGCCTTTCTGAAACTCCCTTTCAATCATTCTTTCCCTCCTCCTTCTTAATACACAGATGTAAAACGCATATCCGCAGTCCTGCAGGTCCGGCGGAATCTCCTCCTGATCCGGATGGATCGCTTTCTCTGCATACTATATACGTACCCTGATGATATTCTCATTTCTCTTTTGTTTTTCCGGAACAATTAGCCTATTATAGTTACAGGTCAGGCCCACCTGAAGCCTCGAGGTGTTTTTCGCGGCTCTTTCGCGAAAAACCCGAGTAGAACGGCGCGAACACACTTGCCCGCAAGTGTGTTGCGCACAGCGAAGCGTATTGGAATCGCCGCGCGCAACGTTACATGTTCACGCCCTCGATAGGGCGCGAACAGTGACCTATTATAACATGCTGTGGCAGTTCCGGTACAGGAACAAATACCGATTCAGCTCTCCGCACCTGCGGCAGGCCGGTCCGAAGACAGACCCTGCCCGAAGCTTCCCTGCAGGATCCCCTCCAGCCAGGATGCAAAACCAACCGGTTTTGCAGTAAAGCGGACAAGGCTCCCGCCCTCCTTTTTCGCGACTGCTTTCGCATACAGGCCGCCTCCGATCTTCAGACAGAGGTCGTCATACAGATCGATCGCATTTTCCCGGGCAGCTTCCCTGTTTTCCCCGGCAGCTATCTCCTCTTCCGGGACAGCTTCTTCACGGGACACCGGCTGCAGCAAAGCATATCTGTCGGATACACCGAGCAGGAACCCGCGCCGCAGGATCCCGTCGACGTGTTTGCCCTCCACGATGCAGTAACTGACAGGGACAGGTTCCGGCAGCAGGGTATACACCGTCTTTTCCGCGTCCAGACAGATGTGATAGGGCGCGCCGATCCCCGCCACTGCAAAGATCCTGATCCTGTCCGACATCCCTTTCGGGACTGCCTCGAATACGTGATCCACGGCAAGCTCCCCGCGGATCATCCTCCGGGTCTTCTCCGAGATCAGGACCTGTCCCTCCGTCGTGTAGCTCTCGATCCTTCCGGCCAGATTGACAGCAGAGCCCAGAACGCCGTACTTGGTCCTCTTCTCGGAACCGATATTGCCAAGGATCACCTCATCCGTGTTGATCCCGATGCCCATGGAGAGCGGCTCATATCCCTGCGACACATTCCATTCGTTCACACGCTTCATACGCCGCTGCATGCCGATCGCGCAGGCCACTGCGTCCGCCGCATGATCCTTCGTACTGACAGGCGCCCCGAAGATCACAAACATGCCGTCTCCCAGAAACTCGATCAGGGTGCCCTTGTATTGTCTGATCTCCTCATACATCTCGGAAAAATAATGATTGAGCATCCCGATCAGGTCCTGAGGGGCCATGCGCTCACAGAGCATGGAGAAGCCCCTGAGGTCACTCATCATGATGGTCAGTATCCTCTTCTGCCCGCCCAGCTTCCAGCCCTCCGGCGAATCCAGGATCTCCCGCACGACCTCATCCGACAGATATCTCCCGAATGTCTCCTGCAGCACTCGGTTCCTAAGTTCCAGCTGCTGATTGAGCCCCCGGATCTTCTCCATGGCCCGGACTGCATCACGCATCTGCGTCAGTTCCGTGATGTCACTGATCACCAGGATGACGCCTGCCGCATTCCCGCTGTGCCTTAAAAAAGAGGAGACGATGCGGAGCTGTCTGACAGTGCCGCCCGCCGTGTAGGGCACATAGCTCTCCTGTCTTCTGCCCTTAAGATATACCGCGTCCAGGACACTCTGGGAGAAGGCGTCGTTTGCCTCGTCTTCAAAAAAGCACATGGCAAAGGACCGGCCCTCCAGATCCTCCCTTTGCTTTCCCAGGATCTGCAGCGCCGCATCATTGACCAGTTCGATCACTCCGTCGAACCGGATCGCCATGGCTCCCTCCGACATATCCGAAAATATGCTGTTCTGAATGAGCTGCCTGCTGCTCTGTATGGCTTCTTCACTGTGCATGTTCCGCCTGCAGTCCCCTGTCCCGCTCCCTGCGCGAATATCCCGCGGCGGAAAGATCCGGAGGATATGCCGCAATAAAGTTTTTAACTGCTGTCAGCAAACATTATAGGCACATTTCCGGGCAAAAACAAGGAAACGTTACCGTCAGGATAAAGCACCGTTTTTTGACAGTCATGCAGCTGTTTGTTATAGTTTTGTTAGTTGTTGAAAATACACCCCCCGGAGAGAGGTCTGTCCGAATCTGACAGCAGCATAAGAGAACCCGGGAACGGATCGATCATGCCGGATCAAATCCGGATAAAACAGAGGTTACACGCATGCCCGTAACGCAGCAGGAAAAAAAGGTCGAATACATCGAGCTGATCTACGACCTGATCTTTGTCTATATCATCGGCCGCAACAATGCACTTCTGGACCAGATCGAGAACGGTTTCGTGCCCGGCCCGGTATTTCTCGCCTATATTCTCTGTACACTTGCGGCGATCCAGATCTGGAATTACTCCACCTTCTATATCAATGTCTACGGACAAAATGATTTCCGGGACCACATCTTTCTTTTTATCAACATGTACCTGCTCTACTATATGGGAGACGGGATCAGGGTCCGCTGGGAACACTCCTTTTATAAATACACCATTGCCTGGGCGCTCATACTGACCAATATCGGCCTGCAGCATCTGGTCGAGCTGCGCCATCACAGGGCTGCGCCCTGGATCTTTGCGCAGCTGAAGATCAAAGCAGCCATTATCCTGTGCGAGACTGCCCTGGTCGTCGTGCATATCCTGGTCTATACCTTTGCCGGGATCTCCATCGCCTGGGTCCCGATCCTCTTCGGGATCACCGCCATGCTGGTCTCCGGGCGGCACAATTATGTCGTTCCGGTGGATTTTCCCCATCTGACCGAGCGGGCCATGCTCTATATCGTCTTTACCTTCGGGGAGATGATCATCGCCGTCTCACCCTATTTCAGCGAGGAACTCTCTCCGAACTCGGTATATTTCGCGACGATGACTTTTCTGATCGTTGTCGGTCTCTTTCTCAGCTATGGAACGCTCTACAATAATATTATTAACCGGGAGAGGACAACAGACGGTGCTGTCTACATGGTCCTGCACATCTTTCTGATCTTCTCCCTGAACAATCTCTCCATCGCCCTGCAGTTCATGCGCCTGGAATCCATTGCCCTTCTGCCAAAAACACTGTTTCTGACCGGTTCTTTTGTCGTTTACTTTGTCTTCCTGTTTCTGACAGGGCTGTACGCAAAGGAATCCTGCCGGTTCAGCCGGCATTTCATCCTGGTCGTCCTGGCGGTCGCCGCAAGCTTTGCCATCCTCATGATCCTCTTTCGGGAGCAGATGCATATCAATATCGCCATCTCTGTCCTGTATGTGTTCGGGATCTACCTCCTGCTGTACAGACAGAGCCGCCTGGCGGAGCATCCTGTTTAAGAAAGCATGCAGTCTTTAACACTGTTGCAGGCATTGATTCAGAAGCAAGAAACAAGGCACAGAAAAGAACACACCATGTCAAAACCCATCAGCCACTTGAAAAGAGTACTCCTTCTCCTGCTTTGCCTGGCCCTGCTCGTCGCTATAATGAGATCTCCGGTGCGGACACTGCATCCCTGACCGCCTCTGCCATCACTGCTCCCAGGTCCTACACCTGCCTGGTCCGTGATGCATACGGAAATGAGGCCTGGATCAGTTTCGATCTGTCCTCAACCTCCAAAAAGACCTCTTCTTCCGGTTCCGGAAGGACGTCAAAAGCATCCTCGCCCCGCACGGGGGATGAGAGCGCTGCACTGCTGTGGATCTCGCTCTTCGGGATCTCTGCCCTTGGTGCGGCGATCTTGGCGGTGCGCAGGACCCGGCTCTCCCTTCACTCCCGTTCCGCCATCCCTCCTGCTGCAGGATACCGTGACAGGATTATTCTGCCAATGACATCTGCGGTGACCCCAATCAGGATCCCCAGGAGGAGGCCTGCCAGGACATCACTCGGGAAGTGAACATACAGGTAGAGCCTGGAAAAGGCGATGAGTGCAGCCAGGATCAGCGCCGGGATCCCCAGCCTCCTGTCATGCCGCAGGAGGATCACAGCTGCTGTAAAGGAGGCGAGGGTGTGCCCGGAGGGAAAGGAATAGTCCGTGGGGCTGCTGATCAGCAGGGGGACCGAGGGGTTGATCCAGCATGGCCTGGCTCTGCCGATCAGATTTTTCAAGAGGACAAGTCCGATCAGCAGATCGGCGATGAGTCCTGCTGCCATCGTCACGCCGCACCGGCGGCGGGATTTTATGAACAGAAGAACCACCGCGATCACGATCCACAGGATGCCCGCATTGCCCAGCGCAGTGAGTGCGGGCATCACAGTGTCCAGAAAAGGATTCCGCAGGTTCTGCCGGATCCAGTCCAGAATTTGAAAATCAAGGGTTTGTATCTGCTGCAGCAAAATCTTCCTCCAATCCGTCAAAACCTGCCGGAAGCAGTGCCCTCCGGTCCGGCTCTTCCTTGATGATATCCTGACGCATCGCGCAACAGGATCCTGCCGGAAGCAGTGCCCTCCGGTCTGCCTCTCCCCCGTCTGCGTCCTTCCCGTTTTTTCCGCCCTGTTTCGCACAGGCCTGTACTGCGATCGCAGCGCCCAGCAAAAGTGCACCTGCAGCAGGGTATGCGGCCGCCAGTCGGTTCGTGGTCCCGTAAATCTCCAGCACGCCCATGAACAGACTTCCGACCGTCAGCGTGATCACGCCGTAGTTCCAGAGCCTCCGGGCCTGCAGGACCGGAAGGCTTCCCCTGTCTCTCCACAGAATCCAGGCCAGGGGCAGCACAGCCAGAACCAGCGGGACAGCAAAAGCGTAGATCATGAAGCCTGAATAAACTTCGTGGCTGAAGCATTCATAGACGGCGCCGAACAGGGCGCAGAAAATACAAAAACAAAGCTGTGAAAAAAGGTTGTTCTGTAAGTTTTTTCGGTTATCCGATGTAAACAATGTCACTCACCTTCCTTTCTCCGATCCGGTTCCCGCCTGCAGTGGGATTGTTGATAATCTCTCCGCCAAAGACCATCGTGGAGGAGCCCCCGCCGTCCAGATTGTAGGCGGTCGTCGCACCGAGCTGCTGCATAAAGGCGGCCAGTTCACGCAGGGAGAGTCCCGCGCTTTCCGATGTCCTGCCGTCCGAGACCACGAACAGATAATGCAGGTCATCGATCACACCGATGGCTGTCCGCGGGTTGCTGGCCTTGGCCTTCCCGGTCTCCTCTCCTTCCGCGACGGAGATCTCCCCGTCGGTCACAAGAGCCGGCCCAAAGGAAAAGGCCTGCCAGACGCCGTCCTCCACAAGCTCCTGTGCAGTCACTTCCGTCTGGTCCGCGATCCGCATGCTGCCGTCCGCATAGATGCAGAGCAGGTCTGCGGCATTTGCACTGTCCCGGTATACGACGCCGTTCCGGATCACATACCCGCTCTCCTGCACGCCGTAGTAATCCCCGTTGACCGCCAGGATCGCCTGATTCTGCGCCGCAATGTCAGAGACCTCGTCCGTGACATTCTTTCCATAGGTTCCGTTTGCAAAAGCAGTTTTCAGATACTCGGCGGAGGACAGCTTCACGTCTGCGACATGTACCACTGTATCATTGGTCGTATATTCCGTAATCGTAATGCTGACATTTTCATCCTCATAGGTCGTTCCGGCAGAAGCATTTTGCATGGTTACCGATGAGGCTCCGCTGCTGCCATCGCTTTCCGTTTTTGAAGAGGAGCCGGTGCTGTCTCCGGAACCGCCTGCAGATGCACTTTTTTCTCCCGGGACGGAGCCTTCCGATGTCTCTTCCCCGGGCTTTCCGGGGTGCCCCTTCCCATTATTGCCCGTCCTCTCTTTGTCCGGACGTTTTTTGTGTCCGGACATAGAACTGTCTTCCGGATCTGTAGGCAGGTCTGTTTTTTTCTCCCCGGAAGATGACGCAGCACCTTTACCCTCTTCGGCAGCGGAGAAAGGGTCTGTTTCCCTTCCTGCAGAGGAGCCTGTGTCTGTCTCCTCACCGTCATCAACTGTCTCAAAGACGGAGAGATTCATCCCGCCTGCATCCTGCTGATAAACGCTGGCCAGGACAAAAGTGTCCAGAACCGTATAGGCTGTGAATATCAACAGGATCATAGAAAACAGGATCGTCCATCTATGCTTTTTCATAATACACCTCTTTTCTTCGGAAAATAACATGTTTTTGCATGACCCAGCTAAGAGCAAAAAAGATGATCTCTGTCATGATCTTTGCGGCATAGCTGTTCCATCCCAGAGAGGAAAGACCTTTTAAGAAGATCGTATTGCCTGCCAGGATCGCGGCTGCCAGGGCGGCATACTGTGTGACCGACCGGCCGACCGGCGCGCCGCTCTGAAACACGAATTTCCTGTTGAGCGTATAATTGACTGCCGCACTGACCAGGCGGGCTGCAATATTGGACAGAACCAGATTTCCTGTCAGCGCAAGAAGGAAACAGTACATTGCAAAGTCTGTCAGAAAACCTGCAAAGGACGAGACAGAAAATTTCAGGATCTCCCTGTATATCCGAAATGAGTCTCTCAGGACGTCAAAATGAGACGATGTATTGCCGTCCAGATAAATCGTCTCGATCGGAATCTCCCGGATCGTACGCCTGTCCTTTGCAAGCGCCATCAGGACATTCATCTCATACTCATAGCGGTCCCCGCCGATCTCCAGGAGCCGGTCCACAAGTTTATGGGAAAAAGCCCTGAGCCCGGTCTGTGTGTCATAGACTCGGACACCAGCCGCAGCCCGGTAGACCAGCCGGGTGAGAACATTACCCAGGCGGCTCCGCAGAGGTACTTTCCCTGTAAACCTCCGGCTGCCGAGGATCAGGCTGTCCTCCGCCGCCGGCACAGCCAGCAGGATCCGCATGACATCAGCCGTCCTGTGCTGTCCGTCTGCATCCACCGTCACCACCGCATAGGGCTCCGTATACCGGTCCCTGATGTACTTCAGTCCGGTCTTGAGAGCTGCCCCTTTGCCGCGGTTGCTGTCATGGCGCAGAACGACAGCTTCCTTTTCCATCTCCTCGAAGATCTCTGAAAAGCCGGGGCCGGATCCATCGTCGACGACCAGGACCTCCAGGTCCATCCGTTTCAGTTCTTCTGCGATCTCCAGCAATATTCTGTCCGGCTCAAAAGCAGGGATCAGCGCGATATTTGTCTGATGCACGTGTATCACCTCCTCGTGTATAGGTTCACAGCCCTTTCGCCAACCAGTATCAGGGATCAACCTTAGGACAAGTTTAAATCTGAATGCCTGCTGCCGGTTTTTCACAAAGCTTTCACAAAATAAAACCTGCACCGGGGTTGCTCTCCGGTGCAGATTTTTTTCAGCATCTATCTTCGGTTTTTGTTTCTCCATTCGCGGGGTGAAATACCGTAGACCCCCTTGAAAGCCCTTGAAAAATGGAGCTGGTTCTGATAACCGACCGAGAGGCCGGTCTTTGCCACGGAAAGATCCGTCTTCTGCAGGATTTCTGCCGCCTTGGCCATTCTGTACGAAAGAAGGAAGGCCTGCGGGGATTGCCCCTGCCTCTCCTTGAATATTTTTCCCAGATAACTCCTGTTCAGGCCGACGTTCTTTGCTATATCCTCGACAGAAATATCATTCTGATAGTTTCGCTCAATAAACGAGATCGCTTCATGCACATAAAAATCTCTGAGACTGCTTCCCGAATATGCATTTACCTGCCGGTTTGACCGGATGAGAGCGTCAAAAAACAGATAGAGATGTCCGACCAGGTGCAGTCTGGATTCCTCGGCATGTTCGGCGATATACAGCGCCTCCTGCCTGACCTGTTCCCTGTATTCCGGCAGAGAAGCCCTGTAAACAGGAGTATCCTGCGAAAAACCCGCCCGGTCTATCCCTTCTCTGACGATCATGCCGTCAAATTCGACCCAGACATATTCCCAGGGCTCGTCCGCATCGGCGAAATAGGTCGTGACACAGCCCGGCATGAGCAGAAATCCTTCATCAGCCCGGATCAGGTGTTTTTTCAGTTCGCCGGATGAATCCGGACACAGCAAAGTCCCCTTTCCCTTCAGCACATAGTGAAACAGAAAGTGCTCTCTGGCCGCAGGACCGAACAGGTGCCCGCGGGCGCACTGCTCATGTCCTGTCTGGTACATGCCCAGATCAACAAAATGTCTTCCCGAATAGATTCGAAAACTATACAGCATCTCTTTTTGTCTCTATCCTTTCTTCTCTGTATGCCGGCCGGCCTCTGCAGGAGCAGCGTTCCTCTCTCTACGCATAATATATCAAAATGCGTCCGGATTTATCATATACTACGCAAACACCGCAAAATGGCATATATTAGCCCCTAATAAGCCATACTTATATTGCATATTGGTATATTATAATAATCTGCAGAGATCGGTAGGGATATTGCCATTATTTAAAAAGCAGGGAGAGCAGGATGAGTAAACAGTTGGAGCGCTATGCGAAAGAGTCTGATAAGCTGTTCAAGGATTTTGCTTCCATCCACAGGACTCTGGAAGAATTGCCTCCTCTGTATCTGGATTACTGCGGTATCGAGGAGTGCAGTCCCGGCCACAGTTTCGGTCCCTATATCCGCGATGAATATGTGCTGCACATCGTGCTGGACGGAAAAGGGGTCTTCCGGAACGGGAAGGACTGCTTTGAGATCGGGGCGGACAACATGTTTCTCATCTATCCGGGGGAGGAGACTTTTTATAAAGCAGATGAGCTGGATCCCTGGTATTACTGCTGGATCGGATTTCACGGGGCCAGCGCCGGACAGCTGATGGAGAATATAGGCTTTACAAAGTGCAATCCCGTTCTCCCCTTTGCCGAGGGCAATGCTGTACTGGAGACCCTGCATAAAGCCATGCAGATCGAGACCGACATTCTGACGGAAGTCTTTTTCAGGCGGGCCTGCATAAACAAAGTGATGGCACTGCTCTTAAACGGCTCCGCTCACCACAGGGTCCTGGGATCGGTCCCGTCACAGGAATTCTCCTATACAGCCTATGCGGCGCGGTACCTGCAGCGACATTTCGCAGAGCGGGTCAGGGTGGACAAGCTGGCCGAAAAGATCGGCATCTCCCGCAGTTATCTCGTTCGCCTGTTCCGGGAACATTTTGGCATTTCTCCACAGGAATACCTGATCCAGCTTCGAATGACACACGCATCAGGGTGCCTCCTCCTTACGGATGACTCCATCCGCAGCATTGCTCTGGAAAGCGGCTACCAGGATCCCCTCGCCTTCTCCAGATACTTTAAACAGCGTTTCGGAGTCAGCCCGCGCATGTACCGGGAACAATACAGGCAGACTGTCGAAGACAGAGTCAGAAGTGACACATCGCATCAGGATGGATCCTCTGAACAGGTCCCTCAGATCCCTGCTGCAGCCGAAGAAGAACTGTGAACAGACAGCAAGTAAAAGGAGTTTACCATGGCCATCGTCTACAACGAAAGCAAAAAGACCTTTTCCCTCCACACTGCCAAAACGACCTACCAGCTCAAGATCGGAAATCTCAACTATGTCAAGCACCTCTACTACGGGGCAACGATCCGGGACGAAGACCTGGTCTATCTGATCCGGCGCTATGACCGCGGTTTCTCCGGCAATCCCTATGATTCTCTCCAGGAGCGCACTTTCTCGCTGGATGCCCAGCCGCAGGAGTTCACGACACAGCAGCAGGGAGATTTCCGGATCAATTCGATCGAGGTGCAGAATGCCGACGGAAGTTTTTCCTTCAACGGAAGATATGTCTCGCACAGACTGTATCATGGAGCCTTTACTCTGCAGGGACTGCCGACCGCATTCGCGACAGAGTGCGACACAGTCGATACACTGGAACTGACGATCGAGGACGCGGTGACCAGCGTTCGGGTCACGCTCCTGTATTCCGTCTTTGAGGAGGCGGACATCATCATGCGCGCAGCCAGAGTACACAACGGCGGAAAAGAGACGATCAGTCTCAAACGGATCATGTCGCTGAATATGGACTATATGAACGGGCAGAATCTGGACCTGATCTCTCTGCCGGGCAGGTACGGCCAGGAGCGGCAGGTAGAGCGCCAGCCCCTGACCCACCATGTCCACAAGATCCGCAGCGGACGCGGTATCTCCTCCCACCAGCAGAATCCCTTCATCGCACTCGCAGAGAGGACAACGACCGAGGATTTCGGTGCCTGCTATGGCTTTGCGCTCATGTATTCGGGGAGCTTTCTGGCAGAGGTCGAGCTTGACCAGTACGACCAGGCCCGCCTGGTCATGGGGGTCAACGACCGTTTGTTCAGCTACCCGCTTGCCCCCGGCGAGGACTTCGACACGCCCGCTGTACTCATGACCTACACCCATAAGGGGCTCACCAGGCTTAGTCATAATTACCACAACTTTTTCCGCAATAATTTAAACAGAAGCAAGTTTGTCCGCGATGTGCGGCGCCCCGTCCTGATCAACACCTGGGAGGCAGCTTTCTTCGACTTTGACGATGAGAAGCTCATCGAGATCGCAAAGGCCGCCAAAGGCATGGGCGTCGAAATGATCGTCATGGATGACGGATGGTTCGGAAAACGCGATGACGACAACTCCAGCCTGGGCGACTGGTATGTCAACGAAAAAAAGATCAAATGCGGTCTCCCTGCGCTTGTCCGCCGGATCAATGACCTGGGCATGAAATTCGGCATCTGGTTTGAGCCGGAAATGGTCTCCGAAGATTCCGACCTCTTCCGTGCACATCCCGATTGGGCCATGGAGATCCCGGGCCGAAGGGCAGTCCGCAGCCGCAACCAGCTCGCCCTGGATGTCGGCCGCAAGGAAGTCCAGGACTACCTGATCGAGAGCATCAACCGGATCCTGGACAGCGCCAATATCTATTATGTGAAATGGGACATCAACCGCGCGATCACAGATCTCTGGTCCAATGTACTCCCCGCCGGGCGGCAGGGAGAAGTCTCTCACCGCTACGTGCTGGGTCTCTACCGCGTCATGGACGGCATCATCAAGACCCACCCGGATATCATGTTCGAGGGGTGTGCGGGCGGCGGCGGCCGTTTCGACCCCGCCATGCTGACCTATTTTGTCCAGTACTGGAGCTCCGACAACACCAAGCCCCTGGACAATCTCAAGCTCCACTACGGCTCCTCCTTCCTCTATCCGGTCTGCAGTATGGGGGCCCACGTCTCGACAGCCAGTCCCATGGTTCCCTTCGAGACCAAAGCTGCCATTGCCATGTGCGGGACTTTTGGATATGAGCTGGACGCGACCCGGCTCAAAAAGAAAGACATCCGGGCCTGCAAAAAGATGAGTGACCTCTATCACAAGTATTACGACCTCAATTTCTTCGGCGACTACTACCGGCTGGCCAATCCCTTCGAACAGGTCAATCTCGTAGCCTGGGAAAGTGTCTCAAAAGACAAGAGCGAAGCCCTGGTAACTGTCATCACAGTCAACCTGACTGTCAACGGACCGCAGGAGTATATCAAGTGCAAGGGCCTCTCTCCCGACACCCGCTACCGGGTCGAAGGAGGCGGCAGCACTATGATCGCCAGCGGCATGGCCCTCATGCACGCCGGTCTCCCGATTCCCCGGGAGATTCCCGAATACACTGCCTTCCTCTATCACATGACTGCGCTCGGCGATTAAAGAATGCCGCCGTGCATCCCTGAAAACATCATTTTCCCATGCGCGGTCAACATGGTTCCATGTACGGAATCATGAATTATTTGTAAACTTTAAATGAATTAATTGAGCATTTCATGGCATTTTGACGAAAAAAAGCCATTCATTTCTCCGAAAAATGTATGAAATGACAGAGATCCGTTTTGTCGGATCTGAAACCCCCGGCATCATGGAAATCCCGGATCCTGATGGATGTTACGTAAAAACGCACACTGTGCAGGTCACTCTTTTCCATGATGCCTCCTCATCGTTATCAGAAAGGAGAAACTGTTATGATGAAAAAGTTCCTGGCACTGGCGATGACAGGTATAATGGCGCTGTCACTCGCAGCCTGCGGCGGAAGCTCCGGCTCCTCCGACAGCTCTCAGGGCAGCGGCTCCGGAACCGCCTCTTCCAACAGCCTGACGATCAACATCTGGGATTCCAACCAGCAGGCGGGCCTGCAGCAGATCGTGGACGAGTGGTCTGCGGAATCGGGAATCTCAGCCAAGATCGAGGTCGTCGACTGGGACAACTACTGGACGCTCCTCGAAGCAGGCGCATCCGGCGGTACGATGCCGGATGTCTTCTGGATGCATTCCAACACAGCCCAGATGTATATGGAAAATGATATCCTTCTGGATCTCACCGACTACGTTGCAAAAGATGATTCCACGGATATGTCCAAATTCTACCAGGGCATCGTAGATCTGTATACACGCAGTGACGGCAAGATCTTTGCGCTTCCGAAGGACCACGATACGATCTGCCTTCTTTATAACAAGGCTATCTTCGACCAGTATGGTGTCGACACCCCGACGGCAGACTGGACCTGGGAAGACATGTATGAGGCCGCAAAGAAGATCACGGAAGCTTCCAACGGCGAAGTCTACGGCATGGCGATGAACACTTCCAACAACCAGGACGGCTGGTACAACCTGGTCTATGATTACGGCGCGGAGATCATCACGGAGGACCACAAGGGCACCTCGATCGGCTCTGACGAAGGCAAGGCAGGCATGGAGATGGTCCGCAAGCTCCTCAGTGTCGGCGCGCCCCAGGCAGTCGTCGCCGAGACCGGCACCGACTCCCTCTTCATGTCCGGCAAGTGTGCAATGATCACCCAGGGTTCCTGGATGATCAACAGCTTCTATAAAGCGGAAAACCACGCCGATTATTTCTGGTCTCTTCTTCCCTATGCGGATGTAAACGGCAACGGCCAGTGTGATGACGGTGAGCGCCAGTCCTGCTACAACGGCCTCGGCTGGGCAGCCAGCGCCGGCACCTCCAACCCTGACGCATGCTACAGCCTGATCTCCTACCTCTGCTCCGAGGAAAGCCAGATCAAACAGGCTGAGCTGGGAATCACTATGGCAGGTATGGAAGGCGTCTCCGAGGCCTTCGGCAGTGCCTTCGAAGGCATGGATGTCTCTCCCTTTATCCAGATGGAGGACTTCAAGCTCTACTTCCGCCCTTACACCAGAAACACCACTGTCTGGGAGGACAAGCTCCAGCAGGCAGGCGCCTTCCTCGACGCATGGCAGGATCCCTCCGACCCCGCAAAAATGGAACAGGCCTGTGTGAACGCACAGAAGATCATCGAGGATTCCATCGCTGCCGAATAAAACTGCTTTCTGAAAAGGATCCTTTTTCCACAGTCTGCAGCTAAAAGCAAAGAGCACAGCATCGTCCGGCCGGATGCCCCGGCTTTTTGGCACTACATCCGGCCGGAACGCTATGGAACAGGTTTTCCAGAGCTGCGCACAAGACGAAATACCGTTTATTACAATATGGAGGGAGCATGCAAAAACAGAAAATGACAGCAAGGGCAAAAGAAGAAGCCCGCTGGGGATGGCTCTTTATTCTTCCCACAATGCTCGGCCTCATTGTCCTTAACTTCTATCCTGTTTTCAACACCATCTATCAGTCGTTTTGCAAAACAGGAGACTTCGGCAAGGGCAATCAGTTCGTTGGTCTTGCCAATTACAAGTCGGTACTGGCTGCCGGAGAAACCTGGCAGTCCCTTTTCAACACGATCAAATACGCGATCATCGAAGTCCCCTTCGGGGTCGTGATCGCGCTGGTCCTGGCCGTCTTCCTGAATCAGAAACTGAAGGGGACGACCGTCTACCGGACGATCTTCTTCCTTCCCATGGTCTGTGCACCCGCTGCGGTTGCCATGGTCTGGAAATGGCTCTACAATCAGCAGTTCGGTCTTTTCAACAATGTATTTCACACCAATATCGCCTGGATCTCTGATCCGAAGATCGCCTGGATCTCCGTCGGCGTGATCGGCGTCTGGTCCGTGATCGGTTACAACATGGTCCTGTTCATCTCCGGTCTGCAGGAGATACCCGGAGACTATTACGAGGCGGCCTCGATCGACGGGGCTACCGGGATCAATCAGTTTTTCAACATCACGGTCCCGCTCCTGTCCCCGACGACCTTCTTTATCGTGCAGACCAGGCTGATCGGCGCGCTGACAGTCTTCGACCTGATGTTCATGGTCATGGACAAGACCAACGTGGCGCTGGAAAAGGTTCAGTCCATCGTTTACCTTTTCTACACCTATGCCTTCACGAACGGCAACAAAGGCTATGGCGCGACCATCGTCATCGTTCTCGTCGCTTTTATCATGATCGTGACTTTCATCATGCAGAAAGCGGAGAAGACACTCGTGTATCACAATTAGAGAAAGGGGAAGGTGAAATATGGATATTCAAACCAGAGACCGCCTGAACAAGGTGATCATGTATGTCATCCTGACGATCATGGCGTTTATCATGCTTGTCCCCTTTGTCTGGATGATTCTGACGGCTGTCAAGACGAATCAGGAAGCCATTTCCGTTGCCCCTTTCTATATTTTCCCGCAGAGCGGGTGGCACTGGGAAAACTTCGCGACTGTCTGGAAGAGTTATAACTTCCTGATCCTCTATAAGAATACGCTGCTGATGATCTTCTTCCGCGTGGTATGTGCCTGCCTGACTGCAACCATGGCCGGCTATGCCTTCGGAAGGCTGCACTTCCCGGGCAAGAACCTGATGTTCTCCCTGGTGCTGATCCAGATGATGATCCCTTCACAGATCTTCATCATCCCGCAGTACCTGATGGTCTCAAAGCTCGGCCTGCTCAACACCACGGCCGGCCTTGTTTTTCCCGGTATCGTCACGGCATTCGGTACCTATCTGCTGAAAACGGGATACGAAGGTCTCCCCATGGATCTGGAGGAGGCCGCCGGGCTGGACGGCTGCAACATCGGGCAGAAATTCCTCAAGATCATGATGCCCCTGACCCGGTCCTCCATGGTCTCCCTGGGGATCTTTACCGCTCTGTTTGCATTTAAGGATCTGATGTGGCCGATGATCGTCTGCACAAACTCTGCTACGACCACCCTGTCCGCAGGTCTGGCCAAGATGCAGGGCCAGTACGGCAGTGATTATCCTGCCATGATGGCATCCGCCGTCCTCGCGGTCATCCCCATGATCGTGATCTATATGGTCTTCCAGAAACAGTTTGTGGAAGGTATTGCGACCTCCGGTGGAAAGCTGTGATTCTGCCGTAAAAGAGCGCAGACTTTTCCCGCTGATCCTGAATATGTGAAAAGGACAAAACCGGGCCTCTTATTGGTTCCGGTTTTGTCCTTTTCAAGACCGGCTGACATTACTGTTCACGCCCTCTCGAAGGTCGTGGAACAGCGCTGCGGCGATCAGGCCGGCAGATCCACATTTGCAAGTGCAAAACCATGCCCGCAGGCAGGAGGACACACATCCATGTACAAAAGACTCCGCTCTTTTTTTAAAAGCGAATCCGATAAGCTCAGCAAAATGACCCGGAAACAGAAACTGGGTTACATACGCGACTACTACTGGCTGCAGATCTCTCTGACTGTGATCTTTCTGGTCCTCATCTCCTTCGTGGTCTATCGGGTGCGGACTACACTCTCCGATCATTGGTTCTATCTCATGCTCGCCAACACACAGGAGGAGGCCGGGACCAACTCCCCGCTCTGGAAGGGGTACGTCGAGTACAGCGGCTATGACCTGTCGGAAAAACTGATCGAATTCAACGACGAATCCTGGTTTGATTACGGGAAAAACAAGGCGGCCGGCAATAAGTATTATGAGATCTTCGTCGGATTTACGGATGCCGGGATCCTGGACGCGGTCACAATGGAGCCTGACAATCTGACCTCACTGGGAGAGAGCGGACGGCTCCTGGACCTCAATTCGGAAAAGTGCGCCCGCTTACGCGAAAAATACGGAGACCGCTTCCTGTACGCGGTTCCCTATGACAGGGAATACAGCACAGACCCGGTTCCCGTCGGGATCGACATCAGCGACAGCATCCTCATAAGTAAATACCATCTGTACGAGGGAGGCTGCGCGATCGGGATCGGCGCACAGAGCGGCCACCTGGAGGCTGTAGAACTGTTTCTGGATTATATCCTTCAGAAGGGATCCGGCAGCAGTCCTGCCGCATAGAAACTGCAGACTATACATGATGTTAAGAGGAATCAGATTATGAATGAACTGCTCAGCAGCTTTCTAAGCAACGACAGTGCTTTCGGCAGGCTCATGACGCGCTGCGGCGTCATCATCGGCGCAAATCTCCTGTTCTGCCTGTTCTGCCTGCCAGTGGTCACGATCGGAGCTTCCAGCGCAGCCCTCCACTTTGTCATGCTCAAAGCCCTGCGGGGAGACGGACAGGTCAATCCCTTCAAATGCTT
This sequence comes from Lachnospiraceae bacterium, assembly GCA_017513005.1. GTDB lineage: Bacteria > Bacillota > Clostridia > Lachnospirales > Lachnospiraceae > CAG-791. The sequence goes on along the minus strand of JAFWDM010000123.1, from coordinate 63,198 downwards.
CTGGAAGGGCTTTCGGAGCAATTTCATTCAGGCCACGATCGCCTGGCTGCTCATAGCGGCCCTGGCTGTCTTCCTTTTCCTTGACCTGCGGATCTGTCTCCGGGCCGGCATGCCGCTGGAACTGCTCAAGTATCCGGTCTACGGCATGCTGCTGGCAGAAGCCATCCTGGCCATCTGTCTGTTTCCGGTCATGGCCGCTTTTGAAGGCACTCTCCCCCGATTGCTGCAAAACACCTTTTATGTTGCTGTGAAACGGGTATATATTGTTCCGGTCCTTTTATTCTTCAACTTCTTTCCCCTCTACCTCACCTATACGGACCCGCAGATGCTGCCCCTGTATGCCTTTCTCTGGGTCTTTTTCGGTTACGGCGCGATCGCCATGCTCAACAGCCGGCTCCTTCTTCCCGCCATGAAGCCCTGGCTTCCCATGGTTGATGAATACGGCGATTTCGTTCTCACGAGGGATGGAGAAAAACAGGCTTACACGGGAGAAGACCGGACGAAAGATCCTCACAATTTCGAAGAGACCTCCGCAGCAATGTCTGAGAGCCGGCCGGCGGATGAAAACAGCGCGGCAAAAAAGACCCTGGAGGAGATGGAGAAGCTGGGAATGTGATCTTCCGGATAAACAGTGGAGGCAGGGATCGATGAATCGATTCCCTGTCTCCTCTTCTTTGTGCGTGTTTTTTTGAAACACATTTATTAATACGCATTTTTTGATACGCATTTTGTACCGCGGTTTTTTCTAGCGCTCCTCCCTGAAATAGGACTGCCCTAGGCTGGCCGGCGGCTGGTTCTCGCGCTTGTTGCGCATGCTGGTGATGATCAGCACGATGATGGTGACGATATAGGGGAGCATCTTGTAGAGCTCCTTGACGGCGAGATTCATGCCGGTGGGAATGTAGAGGTAGAGAATGTACAGACCGCCGAACAGGAAGGAGGACAGGACGCCGATGTCCGGCCTCCAGATCGTAAAGATGACAAGAGCGATGGCGAGCCATCCGCGGTCACCGAAAGCGTCGTTGGACCAGACACCGTTGGCATAGTCCATAACGTAGTAGAGGCCGCCAAGACCGGCGATCATGCAGCCCAGGCAGGTGGCGAAGTATTTGTACTTCGTGATGTTGATGCCCGCTGCGTCCGCTGTCGCGGGGCTCTCGCCCACGGCGCGCAGGTGCAGACCCACCCTGGTCCTGCGAAGGACGTAGGCAGCTGCCAGAGAGACGATGATCGCAAAATAGGCCAGAAAGCCATAGGAAAAGAAGATCTTCCCGAAGGCGCCGAGGGACTGCCCGAAAGGAAGTGAGGTGCGGAAGGCGTTTGAAGTCGCGCTCAGGGCGATCGAAGGCACATCCGCCCCGGTCAGCTTGATCAGGGATCCGCCGAAAAAGTTGCCGAAGCCGACGCCGAAGGTCGTCATGGCCAGGCCGGTGACGTTCTGATTGGCCCGCAGGGTGACTGTCAGCACACAGTACAGAAGACCCATGAGAAGGGAGCCGAGCAGACAGGCGCACAGGGGGATCAGGATCGTCAGGGCGCCGTTCATCGCGTCCGCGCTGCCGCAGGCACGCTCGTAGAGGAAGGCGCCGATGACACCGGAGATCGCGCCGACGTACATGACGCCGGGAATTCCCAGATTCAGGTTTCCGGACTTCTGGGTAATAGTCTCGCCCGTGCTGCCGAACATAAGAGGGATACTCTGTGCGACCATACGCGGGATAAATGCAACGATATCAAACATTGTGCGCGCCCTCCTCTCCCTGTTCTGCCGGCACGGTATCCGGGTTCTCTTTTCTTCCATCAGCTTTTGCAGGCAAAATATCCGCGCTCTGTGGGGAAACCGCCTTCACGCTGTCCTTTTGAGCGGAACCTGCTGCCGCGTTCTCATTCTTTCCGGATCTGCGGAAATGCAGCTGATAGCTGATGAAGAACTCGCTGCCGATGATGAAAAACAGGATGATGCCGGTCAGGATGTCGCCGTAGGACTGGTTCAGGCTGTAGATGGTCGCGATCTCACCCGCGCCTCTGGAGAGAAAGACCAGGAGGAAGGAGGAAAGGACCATGCCCAGGGGGTTGAACTTGGCGAGCCAGGCGACCATGACGGCGGTAAAGCCCTGTCCGCCGGCGATCGTCGTCGTCAGTGTGTGGTCAGTGCCCGCAACCAGGAGAAACCCGGTAAGGCCGCAGATCGCGCCGGAGAGCATGAGGGTCCGGACGATGGTCCAGCCGACCTTGATGCCGATGTATCGCGCCGTCGCGACACTCTCGCCGACGACAGAGATCTCATAGCCCTGCTTGGAGTAATTCAGATAGATATACATCACGATCGTCAGGGCTGCGACGCAGAGGATGTTCAGAAGGTAGCGGTTTCCGGCGATCACGGGGAGCCAGCCGGCTTCTGTCGACTGGTTGATGATCCCGATCTTGCCGGACCCCTTGGGAACCTCCCAGACGATGACGAAATAGGCGACCAGCTGGGTGGCGACATAGTTCATCATCAGGGTGAAAAGGGTCTCGTTGGTATTCCATCTGGCCTTGCACAGGGCAGGGATCAGGGCCCACACCGCGCCCGCGCCAAGGGCGCAGACGATGCTGACCGGGATCAGCACTGCATTCGGAAAGTCACTGCCCAGCCTGATCATGCAGGCGGTCGTCGCCAGAGCGCCGATCAGGATCTGCCCCTCGCCGCCCAGATTCCAGAAGCGCATGCGGAAGGCGGGGGTCAGCGCCAGAGAGATACACAGAAGGATCGCGATATCCTTTCCCAGGATCCAGGTGCGGCGCGCCGTTCCGAAGGCTCCGGAGAACATGGTGGCATAGACGGCGGCCGGGTTGAGCCCTGTCGTCAGGGTCGTGATGACAGCGCACAGGAGCAGGGCCAGAAGGATGGAGACAAGCCTGATCCCCCAGGCAGCCTGCCAGGGGAGCGCCTTGCGCCTGGTCATATGGATCAGAGGTTCTTTCGGTTTATTCTGCAAGATCCTGCACCTCCTCTTGTTTTTCCCGGTCGATGCCGCCCAGCCGGGTCATGAGCATACCGACTTCGTTTTTATCTGCCGTCCGGCCGTCCACGATGCCGCTCACGCGCCCGCCGCAGAGTACGACGATGCGGTCGGCGAGTTCGAGAAGAACATCGAGGTCCTCGCCCACATATACGACTGCTACCCCCTTCTCCTTCTGCTTGTTGAGCAGGTCATAGATCGTATAGGAGGAATTGATGTCCAGGCCGCGCACCGCATAAGCGGTCAGGAGCACCTTGGGCGCGGACGCGATCTCGCGCCCGACCAGGACCTTCTGGACATTGCCGCCGGACAGGCGGCGGACCGGCGTGGAGACATTCGGCGTATTGACCTCCAGCTCCTCGACGACCTTCTCCGCGAGGTCATGAGGATGTTTGCGGTCTGTAAAAACAGAGCGGCCGTCCCGGAAGGACCGGAGCATCATGTTGTCGGAGAGGTCCATATTCGCGACAAGTCCCATGCCGAGGCGGTCCTCCGGCACAAAGGACAGGGCGACCCCCATATGCTGGATCTCCAGCGGATCCTTGCCGACGAGGTCTTCCTTCTTCCCATCGTCCTTCACATAGAGGATCTGGCCGGACTCCACTCTCTGCAGTCCCGCGATGGATTCCAGAAGCTCCTTCTGGCCGCTGCCGGAGATTCCCGCCACGCCCAGGATCTCACCCGCACGGATATCAAAATAGACATGATCCAGCTGCAGGATTCCGTCGGGGGACGTCACCGTCAGACCCTTGATCTCGATCCGCGGCTTCGGATCCTTCGGCTCCGGGCGGTCGATGTTCAGGGTCACGGCGTGGCCGACCATCATATTGGTCATCTCCTGCGGATTGGTATCCTTCGTCATCATCTCCCCGATATAGGCGCCCTTGCGCAGGACCGCCACGCGGTCCGACAGGGCCTGCACCTCGTGGAGCTTGTGGGTAATGATGATGATGGCCTTTCCGTCCGCGCGCATATTCCGGAGCACGGCAAAAAGCCTGTCTGTCTCCTGGGGAGTCAGTACGGCAGTCGGTTCGTCCAGGATCAGGATATCCGCGCCGCGGTAGAGGGCCTTGACGATCTCGACCGTCTGCTTCTGGGATACGGACATCTCATAGATCGTCTTGTCCGGGTCGACCTGAAATCCGTAAGTGTTACAGATCTCCCGGATGCGCTTTGACGCGGCTGCCCGGTCCAGGCGCCCCTTCTCCTCCAGGCCCAGGATGATGTTCTCTGTGGCCGTGAAGACATCGACCAGCTTGAAATGCTGGTGGATCATGCCGATCCCGTAGCGGAAAGCGTCCTTCGGAGACTGGATCGAGACCTCCTCCCCGTTGATAAAGATCTGCCCCTCATCAGGATAATAGATTCCCGAGAGCATGTTCATGAGCGTGGTCTTTCCGCTTCCGTTCTCTCCCAGCAGCGCCAGGACCTCTCCTTTCCGGATATCCAGGTCCACATGATCATTCGCCACGACCGTGCCGAACGTCTTGGTGATGCCGCGCAGGGAGACGGCCGCGACCCCGTGATCCGCAGATGCCGTTGCTTTATTGTCCAATACGAAACCTCCCGAATATGATGACAGATGCTGATGACAGATACCTGCGACAGATATTTATGACGAATACTGACGGCAAATACCGGTGACGGATATCTATGACGAATACTGACGGCGAATACCGATACAATTATAAGACAGATATTCTTACACGAAAAGGGCTGTCACATGGTCAGAACATGTGACAGCCCGCTGTGTTTTACTTCAACTGTTTTAACTTAACTGTTTAAAAGCAAAAATGCAGGATGGCTGTCCCCGCAGGACGATCAGAACTTCTCGTCCAGAAGCTTGATGCCGTCGATCCGAAGGTCGAAGTAAGGTGCGGACCGATACTCGGACTCATGGAAATAGCCGTCGGAGATTACTTCCGTATCCGCTTCGTAATTTGCGTCTGTATCAACATCCGCCTTGTAGGAATCAAGGTTCTTTCCGTCCACAGTAAATGCGGAGGTATCAAAGACATGGATCTCTCCTGCCTCCAGCTGTGCCTTGACTTCCTCGAGCTTCTCGGCAGTACCTTCTGCCGCGGCCTTGTCGTTGACCTCGGTCAGGAGCACGGAACCTGTACCGATGGTGCCGGTCCAGTCTGCTTCGATCGGCTCGCCCGCCGCAGCGGCGCTGATGGCATGGACATAGAAAGGTGTCCAGTCGATCCTGGAGGAGACGATAAAGGTGTTGGGGCATGCGGAAACGGTGGAGCCGTTGTAGGAGACGTTCGTAACACCCGCGGTCTCACAGGCTGTGGGAGCACCCATGGAGTCGGCATGCTGGCTGATCAGGACACATCCGTCGTTGATCAGAGTATTTGCACCCTCTTTTTCCGCAGTCTCATCATACCAGGAACCGGTGAAGGTGACCTCCATGGTGGCAGAGGGGCAGATGGAACGGGCGCCCAGGAAGAAGGATGTATAACCGGAGATAACCTCGGCATAGGTAAATGCGCCGATATAACCGATCTTGGCCTGGTCCTCGGTGATCTCACCGTTTGCGATCATCTCATTGAGCTTCATGCCTGCTGCCACGCCTGCGAGGTAACGGCCCTCATAGATGGAAGCAAAAGCGTTGTGATAATTGTCAAGGCCCTCTGTATGTGCCTTCGTGCCGGTGGAGTGGCAGAACTGCACCTCGGGGAACTCCTTGGCGGCCTGGATCAGGAAATCCTCATGGCCGAAGGAATCGGCGAAGACGATGCCGCAGCCCGCGTCGACGAGCTCTGCAGCCGTATCATAACATTCCTGTCCCTCGGGGACATTGGTGCGGAGCAGGTACTCCACGCCCAGCTGCTCGCAGGCAGCCTTCGCGGCGTTGATGAAGTTCAGGTCATACGTGGAGTTCTCATCGTGCAGTGTGATGAATCCCACCTTGATGTTGGCTGCTGCCGCGCCGTCTGCTGCCGCATTCGAGCCTGCAGAAGAAGCGGAGCTGCCGCATCCGGCGAGGACGCCGATGGCCAGAACCAGTGCGAGCAAAATACTCAGTGTCTTTTTCATTTTTTCCTCCCTCTGATTAATAATGTTTTTTGCAGCAGGCGCCGCATGTCAAAAGATCCGCAGCAGAAAACCGCAAACTGCAGATCCGTCTTCACGCTTTGTACGCTGCAATCCATCAGGAACCTTAATAATACGAAAGACCATTCTGTTTGTCAAATCTCTACCGGCATCCCGCGGACAAAATATGGTCTGAATACAGAACAAAAGCGCAAAAAAGAGTGCCGGCGGAAACAGCCTTCCCGGCACTCTTTTGTCCTCTCAGGTCCAGCGGGCTGTTTCCAGGATCTGCTTCCAGACAGCTTCGCCCTCCTGCCTTGTCTCCGCTCTCGCGTAAAAATGAAAATAATAGATCGTCTTGCGGTTTTTTGCCACCATAGACTGTGCCGACATACCTTTTCCTTTCACCGTATAGGAATAGGAATACCCGCTCATCTTCTTCCCGCCGATCTCTCTGTCGGAAAAGCCCTCCAGACGATATCCCGACTCCTGCATGGGGATCCGGACCCGGGCCTCCATGTTTTTTGCGATGTCCTTTTCCCCGAGCAGCATGGCAGCCAGGCCGTTGACCTTCCTCCAGCCGACGGAGATCATGAGATGAAGCGCCGGGGCAGACAGGCACAGCCCCGGCCCGTCCGCCAGAAAAACCATTTTGTTTCGTTCTTCCTCACTCAGCAGGTGGAAAGAATCCGGAACTGACAGGATCAGTTCATCATTGACAGAAATCTGCTGCATTTTTTCTCCCTCCGGACTTATGTTTGCGTGCTTCATATTTTTCTCAGGGCCTTTACCCCCAAGAGCAGAAAGGCTTTTTTAAGAAGGGACTTCTTTGCCTTCTTCCCTGCCCTCCTGCGGATCTTTTTTTGTACGGAGGCAGCTATGGCAGCCTTACCCGGAAGCTTTGTCCCTCCCAGAGACCTGTACAGGATCCTTCCGATGGATGGGCCCGCTATGGCTGACAGTGCGGGCTTACCTGCCGCAATGCGCCCGGATGCCTTCTTTTTTTCACGATCGACGATCCTTTTGCGGAGCAGATAGAGACCTGCCGCTTTTGCGATCAATGCGCCCTTTTTCCTTCGTCTTTTCGCCATGCTCCCGCCTCCCTGTTTATTCTGTATGCCAAGCAGTACTACTATCCTATTTTAAGACGGAAGGATCACAGCAGTCAATGCTTTACAGTCCCGGAATCGCCGAACGCAACGTTACTGGTTACTGTTCACGCCCTATCGAGGGCGTGACAGTAATCCTGTCTTTGTGGCAGGCAGCGCAGCCAAAAAAGTAACCATTGACAACTTCCGGATTCTATACTATTCTCTAAGAAGGCGGAACGGAGGTTCCTTTTTTTATCACACGCCGATACGTTTAAAAGCAGTAATTTCATTTACACAAATTTCGGGTGAAGGGTAGAACCACAGGTATGTATAGTATGGTCACGACCGGTGCGGTCCGGGGGATCAGCAGTTATCTGCTGCGGGTGGAGACCAATATCTCCAGCGGCCTGCCGGGTTTCAATATGGTGGGTTTCATGAGCGGGGAGGTGCGGGAGGCAGGGGAGCGTGTGCGTGTCGCGCTGAAAAATGCCGGTATCCGGCTGCCTGCTGCCCGGATCACAGTAAATCTGGCCCCTGCGGACATTCCCAAGCGGGGGATCGTGATCGACCTCCCCGTTGCTGTCGGAGAGCTGATCTGCATGGAAATGCTGCGGCAGGAGGACTTCGAGGATGTGCTGGTCGCAGGAGAACTGGGCTTAAACGGAGAGATCCGGCCGGTCCGCGGCGTCCTGCCCATGGTGCAGACCGCGAAGGAACAGGGGATCCGTCTGTGCATAGTCCCAAAGGAAAACCTGGAAGAGGGCGCCGTGGTGGAGGGGATCAAGGTAGTCGGCATGCGGTCTTTAAATGAGCTGATCATGTATATGACAACCTCTCCCCGGAAGCGGGATCAGGCAGTGCCGCCGGGAAAAGTGGATCTGAAGGCCCTGTTTGAGGATGCTGCGGCAGGACCGGCGGATCCGGATTTTTCAGAGGTGCGGGGACAGGCGGTCGCCAAGAAGGCTATGGAGATCGCGGCAGCCGGCTTTCACAACCTGCTGATGACAGGTCCACCAGGCACAGGCAAATCCATGCTGGCCAAATGCCTTCCCGGGATCATGCCTCCTATGACCCTGGAGGAGAGCATGGAGATCTCTGCGGTCTACAGTGTAGCGGGCCTTCTGGGGCAGGGAGAGCCCCTGGTCCTGCGCCGCCCTTTTCTGGCGCCGCATCATTCGATCACAAGGACGGCCCTGGTGGGCGGCGGCATTATCCCCATGCCGGGACAGATCTCTCTGGCCCACAGGGGCGTTCTCTTTCTGGACGAGCTGCCTGAATTCGGGCGGGAGCAGCTGGACCTGCTTCGGCAGCCCCTGGAAGACCACGAAGTAACTATCGTGCGCCAGTCGGGAAGCTACCGCTATCCGTCCCGCTTTATCCTGCTCGGGGCCTGCAACCCCTGTCCCTGCGGACACTATCCCGACCGGAACAGATGCCGCTGCAAGCCCTGGGAGATCAAAAGATACCTGGGCAGGATCTCAGGCCCTCTGCTGGACAGGATGGACCTTTCCATCACAGTGCCCAGGGCCAGGATCGAGGATCTGCAGAGCGCAGGCGGTAAAGAGGAAGGCAGCGCGTCTGTCCGGGCCAGGGTCATGGAGGCCTGCGAGCGGCAGCAGTACCGTTTCCGGGGAACCGGACTGCGCTTCAATGCAGACATGGGGGCGGCGGATCTGGAGAAATTCTGCCCCCTGGGAGAAAAGGAGAAGGGGTGCCTGAAGGATCTTTTTGAATCTGAGGCAATGAGCGTGCGCGCTTACCACCGGATCATCCGTGTCGCAAGGACCATCGCGGACCTGGAGGGAACGGAAAGGATCCGGGAGGACCATATCTATCTGGCCTATACCTATCGGCAGGGAGATCTGCTGCGATTCGGGAGGTGAACAGATGAAAAACACCAATCACAAGTACCTGTGCTGGCTGGCCGGGATCAGGGGGATCGGGAGAGCAAAAAAGTACGCCCTGCTCAGAGCAGCGGGTGAGACAAGCCTTTTTAACATTTTCTTTTCTGTGGGGGCTGCTGCATTCGGACAGGATCCCGGTCTGGCTGCCAGGCTTTTATATACTGCGCCTGAGAAAGAGCTGCGTTTTCTGTGGGGGGAGGCGGGGGCAAACGCACAGGGCAGCCGCGAGGGATGGCAGGCCCTTTTACAGGCCCGCAGGCAGGATCCGGACCGGGTCGTGGAGGAGCTGGCACATGCAGGAATCTCCTTTATAGGAGCTCCGGAGGAAGGATTTCCGCAGAAACTAAAGGAGATCCCGGACCCGCCTTTCGGGATCTATTACAAAGGAAGCATGCCCTCCGGGGAAGAACCTGCCGCCGCCGTCATCGGAGCCCGCCTTGCGTCCGGGTACGGCCGGGAACAGGCACGCCGTTTCGGGCGGCGGATCGGCGCCCGCGGGATCGCAGTGATCAGCGGGATGGCCAGAGGCATTGACGGGATCGCTCAGAAGGCGGCTCTGGATGCAGGGGGAAAGTCCTATGCCGTACTGGGCTGCGGCGTGGATATCTGTTATCCGGAGGAAAACCGGGAGCTGTACGAACGCCTGCAGCAGCAGGGCGGCGTCCTGTCGGAATATCCTCCCGGCATGCAGCCGATCGCAAGACTCTTCCCGCCCAGGAACCGCATCATCAGCGGACTCGCAGACCTGGTCCTGGTGATCGAAGCCAGAAAGAGGTCCGGGACCCTGATCACTGTCGATATGGCGCTGGAGCAGGGGCGGGAGGTCTATGCCCTCCCCGGACGGGTCAGTGATGCGCTCAGTGACGGATGCAACCGCCTGATCCGCCAGGGAGCGGGACCTGCGACCTGCCCGGAGGATATTCTGGAGTACTTCTTCGGGACTGGAAGCGGGGAAAATGAGGCGCGGGAACGAAATGTGGAGAAGGCGGCAGCGAAAGCGCCCGGGCAAGGCAGAGGGAGCGTCGCAGATCAGCCGGAAACAGTGATGGATCAGACAGATATATGCCGGCAAATGATCGATAAACAGAATGCGGGACAACAGGGAGATGGAACTCCGGAATGTGCAGCTTCCGGGCCGCTCGACCAAAGGATCCTGCGTCTTCTCTCCACAGAAGATGAAAAGCACATCGAACGCATCCTGGAAGAGATCAAAGAGATCAGCCTCTCCGCTCCTCCTGCGGAATCTGCAGATACGGAGGATCCGGTCTCCCTGCCGGGATTGGTTTCCTGCCTCATGCGCCTGAAGATCGACGGTAAAGTGGAGGAATCGTCGGCAGGGTATTATAGAAAAATATAATAGACCGCATTCAGACAGGGCAGTAACACCCGCCCTGTACTTTTCTCATTTCTATGAGAAATATTCTTTACATACGCATTTTTTCCTGCTATACTTTTCTCAAAATTCCCTTCACTGTCCCAGGAGTTTCCGGAAAGGAGGTCTTCTATGTCATCTAAAATGTCTGGACCGGCATCGGTACCGGCAGGTACCTGGCCTGTGATCGGCGCCATGAGGATGCCGCCGGATTTCCGCTATGCCGCCGTCCTCAGGCGGGGGCGTCCGGATCACGGTACCCCCGGCGCACTCGATACCTATGACCTGTTCTACCGCAGATATCCCCCCATGCTGCGCAGGCAGCGGGCAAAGATCTTTGCCCCGTTCGATGCTCTCGCCGGGTTCTCGCAGCGCATTGCAGACAAACAGATCCTGTACACAAAAAGAAAGATCCTGACAGAAGGGGAACGGGAAAAACTGGATGAAAAAATCCGCGTCATCCGTGGGCTGACGGTAAACAGCCGGATGGCGCGGAAAAAAAAGATCGAAGTCAGCATCACGCATTTTGTGCCGTGCAGCGATCCCGAAAATAAAGCCTATAATAAGGAGGGGCAGTACAGGACCTCCGCGGAATCGTGACAAAGGTCGACCTGCAGAAAAGAGAGATCCTGCTGCAGGAGATCCCGGGAACCGGCGCTGCGCCGGATGGGAATGACGACAGTTTTATGGAAACTGCGATCCCGGTTGCAGAGATCGTGAATATAGAGGGCGGATCTCTTGACATTGAGAGGCGACCACTGCAGGAACAACAGCCTGCCCCGTAAGCATCACGGATGGCCGTACGGACCCTGGCGGCCGTCGACGGAAGGATAGGTCTGATGCGGCATATGTCCCAGATGCCGCTCCGCGATCGCAAACCTGGTCTTTCGGACGACATCCACTGTCCTGCAGATCATCTCCTGCGCCGTACCGAAGGGGCTTTGTACTTCAAACCACTCTGTCTCTGTAAACTCCCCCTTTGCCATGCCGCTCACATGGTGGGCCGTGACATGAAGCTGCCAGCACAGGATGCCGTCCTCCCGAAGCATTCCCTCTCCCGCTTCGATCCCGACCGTCAGCTGGACCGGCCAGGTATAGGAAAAGAGCACGACTTCCTCTCCGCTCTGTTTTGAGCGCCGAATGATCTTCGCGCCGGATCCGCTGATCCTGCTGTTCGCAGAGGAGTCTGTTTCTGCAGCTTTTTCTCCTGCAGGAATCCTTTCCGCGTTCTCCTTCTCCACAGTCTGCAGGAAAAAGAGGAAGGTTTCATTTTCATAAAGAGTACTCACCATTTTTTATTCTCCCATTACCTGAAAGATGATCTTTCTGTGCCGGTCCCGTGTGATCTCCTTCGGGCCGGTCCCGTGTGATCTCCTTCGGGCCGGTCCCGCATGATCTCTTCAGGCCGGTCCCGCGTGTCACGCTCTCCACCGGGGTCAGCTATCGTCACGGTGGCAGTGGATGACCTGCTTTATTCCCGTCTCTGTACGAGCCTGGTATTTTTCTGCAGCAGGGCTTCGGAGTCGAGTGCATAGGTGTTCATGAAGACCGGATCTTCCACGCCGTCAATGATGATCTGGACCTGGCGGATGGAAGGAAGTTCTGCCAGTGTGTTGACGATCGAATAGACGGCGACCTCCGGATCCACCGGCCATGGATTCGTCAAAAAGGTGGCGTCCAGGGTCACACTGCAGATATTATCGCGGGTAACGATGTTGACGACCTTCGTCTCCGCATTCACAGTCGGATAATTGAAGTCTCCGTTGGGTCCGGCGATGATCTGCTCCACCACGAGCCGCTCCATCGGGATATTTCCGTTAAAAACGACGGTCCTGTAGGTCTCTACCAGCTGTTTTCCATCTTCAGAGGCAAAATAGAGGTGGATCTCAGCCCGCTCGAAATTGAGCATCTCACTGCCGGAGTTGTAAATGAACTGGTCCGCCGTCATATTCTCCGACTTGTTGCCGTGCTCATCCACGAGCAGCGCGCCATTGACACGGATCGTGACCCGGCGGATCTCATCGAGTCCGCACATGGTGTTCACGATCGCAGCCCGGGTCAGTTTTTCCGTGATGCTGTCCAGGCTGCGGTAGGACGAGGAAAACGAGAGGAGCAGGGTATTTTTCTCAATGGAAAATTCCTCTCTCTCAAAACCGCTGACCGGTGCCGAGAGCCCCTCCTCCAGCGGTTTCTTTGCAAGAAGATCCAGGAGCTCCTGTACCTGTCCGTAAACAGATTCCGCCTCCAGCGCATGGTTCCTGGAAGCCAGAGCCGTCCTGCCTGCTGTCAGATAAAAGATACGCACTTCCTTTTTGTCTGAAGTCTTCCCCCTGCAGGCCGCAGCCAGACAGGAAAGCAGAAAAATGCAGAAAAGTACGCCTGCTCTCCGAACTGTTTTCCGGAGAGCTTCTGTATGAAAACCTGGGTGACGTCTACTGATCATGATGTGGAACCATCCTCCGATCTCTCTGTTTTCTCTACGGATCCGGTCTGCTGTTCCCCGGGGATTTTGGATCCTGCTCCTTTTTCTCCGTTCCTTTCTCGGGCCTGTATCTTCTGCGGGAAACATGGATGGTCCGCTCCTGGGGCTCCCTCCCTGCTCCCGCGCCGATCTTCTCCCGCAGGAAACGCCTGATCCGGCGCTGCCGGCTTCCGGCAGCCGGATCTATGGGCTGGGTGGAATATCGCAGCGGGATGCGGACGAGGAATGTCGTTCCCTCCCCCTCCGTGCTCTCCACGCTGATCGTGCCGTGATGGCGCAGTACGGCGCTCTTAGTGATGGAAAGACCCAGCCCGGTTCCTCCGATCTCGCGGGAACGGGATTTGTCCACGCGGTAAAAACGCTCATAGATGCGGTTCTGGGCTTCCTCGGGGATCCCGATCCCGTTGTCATGTACGGTAAAGCTGAAATACCTGTCGTCGGCATCCACCGTGACAGTGACTTCCCCGTGCGCACGATTGTTTTGATCGCATTCTCCACGAGGTTTGTCAGGATCAGATTGATCCGTGTCTCATCGACCTCCGCAGTCACTTCCCGTTTGTTTACCAGTGTCAGGGCGATATCATTTAACCGGGCGATCGGACGAAGCCTCTTCATGACCGTCTCCGCAAGAGCATTGATATCTGTCTGCGTCACCTCCATGTCACTGCTGGTCCTGTCCTCCTTTACAAGGGCGAGCAGGTCCGTGATGATCTTGTTTTCACGGTCGATCTCCCCGTCTATGTCCTGCAAAAATTCCCGGTAGACCTCCGGGTCCACGTTTTCCTCTGACAAAAGGGAGGCCGCCAGTACCTTCATGGAGGTCATAGGCGTCTTGAGCTCATGGGAGACATTTGCGACGAATTCCTGGCGGGACTGATCCAGCGCATTCATCCTTCCGAGCACATTGTTGAATGCATCCGCGATGTGCCGGGTCTCTGTGTACTGGGGCGCCCGGATCGGATCATTGGAATATCCCTCCTTGACCTCCAGAATGTCCCTGGAGAGGATCTCAAAAGGCTTCACCAGGAATCCCGAGATCAGGATCGAGCAGATAAACACTACGACCAGCATGACGATCTGAAGATACAGGGCCTTGCGCCGCAGGATCTCTTTTGTCCGCTGGATATACTCCGTCGAAGTACTGGCCAGCAGCACCCCGCGGACAGCATTATTCTGGCTGCGGTCCCCCTGCAGACTGCTCTCGCCCGTCTCGTCGCTGCGCACATAATAGTCAAGCCCCTCCAGGGACCGGCTCTCCATGATCGGGACAACGATCTCGATGAATCCGTATTTACTGTCGTAGTTGTCCGAACCCGCGCGGTCCCCTGTCAGAAGGCAGCTCACCACGTCCTGTGAAACGATCGTCTTGTTCTCAGAGAGCCCGTACGTATCCTTTACCACCGTCAGAGTCGGATCTATGACCAGAAGTCTGCCGTCGTACAGTGTCGAAAACTCCGCGAGCTCCGCATCGACCTGCCCGGAATTCCGGTTGATCAGGTAATTGCTGCTGATCAGGTGGTTGGCCAGAGAGCGCAGCTGACCCTTGCACTGTTCCACACGCACTTCGACTGCCCGTGCTTCATAATCGCGCAGGATCCCGTTCTGTAAAAGAACACAGGGAATCACGCCCACCAGAAATATGATGATAAAAAAAATGACCCGCAGGCTGCGCAGAAAAGTCAGCCTCTCCAGGATCATTCTGATCCGGCCCCGCATGCTTATTCAGCCCTCTCTTCCTTCTTGAATGATTCCAGACCCGCCCGCGAGTCCCCGGCATGCCATATCATGCTGCCGCACCGGTCACCTCTCGTGCGCGCGGAAGTAGTCCACACCGCGGCCCGCGATCAGGAAGCTCACCCGGGTCACCTCTCGTGCGCGCGAAAGTAGTAGCCTACGCCCCACTTTGTCTGTACATACCTGGGTTCGGATGCATTGTGTTCGATCTTCTCCCGCAGGCGCCGGATATGCACATCGACCGTGCGCACATCTCCCGGATATTCCTTGCCCCAGACCATCTGCAGCAACATGGTCCTGCTGTACACTTTTCCCGGATGGGTCGCCAGAAGCTCCAGGAGCTCGAATTCTTTGCTGGTCAGGTTGATCTCCTTGCCGGAGAGGGTGACACGACGGTTTTCCAGATCCATCCGCAGATCCCCGATCTCGATCGTATTGCCGCTCTCCTCCTCCGCGATCCGCCCGCGGGATGTCCGGCGGATGATTGCCTTGATGCGTCCCTTTACCTCCAGAGGATTGAAGGGCTTTGTCACGTAATCGTCCGCTCCGTAATCCAGCCCCAGGATCTTGTCCATATCGTCGCCCCTGGCCGTCAGCATGATGATCGGGACATCGGAAAACTCCCGGACCTGTTGCAGAACTTCAAACCCGGAAAGCTTGGGCAGCATGACGTCGAGAAGAACGATATCATAGCGGTGCTCATGGATCTTACCGACAGCCTCCTCGCCGTCGTAGGCACAATCCACCTCATATCCCTCCTGCATCAGGTTGAAACGCAGCCCCTTTACGATCATCCTTTCATCATCCACTATCAGAACCTTCGCCGCCATTCTCTTTCTCCTTCACTCTGGATCTGTTGTATCTCTATATGTATGTCTCTTTATGCCGATACAAATCCGGATCCTTTCCGGTCTCTCCGACACGATCGTCTGCTTCAGGACCCGCAGCGAAACAGGATAAACCGGCTGCTGCAGTTCCCTATGTTGTGATATAGGCCCGCATCTTTTCAAAGCTGGCCTTTTTGATTCCCGGGACCTTCATGAGATCCTCGATGGATTCGAATCCACCGGCAGCCTCCCGATATTCCAGGATCCGCTGTGCCTTGGTTTCCCCGATCCCCGGGATCTTCATCAGTTCCTCCCGGGACGCCGTGTTGATATTGATTTTTTCCCCTGCAGATGCAGATCCCTCCTCCGGGTCCTCCACCCCGGCAGGGACATTGCCGGCTTCGGTGGAAGGACCTGTCCCGCTTCCGAAAGCTGAATCCCGGACCTGTCCCCCGCGCATGGTTTCCGCCTCCTCCCTGGAGGGGACGCGGATCTGCACTGCATCCTCCAGCCTGCGGGCAAGATTCAGCCAGGTGGTATCCGCCTCTTTGGAAAAGCCTCCTGCCGCGCGGACTGCATCTTCGATCCTGCTCCCTGCAGGGAGCGTGTAGACTCCTTCTTTTTTTACTGCGCCGCATACATGTACCGTGACTGTCTGTACAGGTTCTTCAGCGGTCCCCTGCTGCGGATCCTGTGCAGGAAAGCGCTCTCCTGCTGTCGCTGAATCCGTAGCCCGGTCCGAAAGGGCTTCTTCTCCTGTCTCAGAACCCGGAGCCCGGCCTGAAGAGGCCTCCCCACCTGTCCCGGATTCCGGAGCCCGGTCCGAAAGGGCTTCTTCTGCGGCATCCTGCTCTTTGGAATCGTATCTCTCCAGGACAGGTTCTGCAGGTCTTCGTATGCATCCGCCTGAACCGGCCCCGACAGACAGTACCATGATCAGGAAAAAGACCGTCCGTCCGAATGGAAAGTGAAAATGCAGCTCTCCGCTCTCCCGGACAGCTGCTTTTCTTCTGATGCTGGGTTTATTTGGCATCACACATGAACCTCCGTGTATCCTCAAACGGCGGCTCTGCCCTGTGCGATGTGGATTCTATTGTAACATTTCTGTTATTTTTTACAAGTTTTATCGTCTGCTTCACCGGAGGGCTTATCGTCTGCTTCCCCGGAGAGCTTATCATCAGCCTGTCATCAGCTGCGCCAGAGCGTCGCCGTGTCACTGTCAACGTCCCCTGGTCACTTCTTAAGCAGGTTCAGGCCCACGCAGTGCGGAGTCCCCTCCACCGCCTGCGACAGCCACTTCGCCATGCTGGGCATTCCCCGGCGGTGCAGATAAAATTCCGGCTGGCGCACCATGGTGTGGATCGTGCCGCCCCGGTAGAGGACAGGGCGGTGCCAGTCATACAGGTAGATCCCGAATGCCGGCGTGATCTTTCGCAGTTCGCGGACCATTTCCCGGAGCTGCCGCTGAAAGATCCTCTGCACCTTCTCATCCGTATCATATTTTTTATTCTTCAGATCATTGTAAAACGCACTCAGCAGATAGTCCTGCACAGAACTGGCATACAGGTACCGGTAATGATCGCCGCGGCGGGCATATACCCCCCGGTACCAGTCCAGCGTAATGTTCCGGGTCCGGATCTGCTTTACAAGGTCCTCCCGGATGTTCCACACATCTGCCGCAGTCTTCTTCCAGCCCTTGTTCAGGAGCAGAGCGCTGTCGGAAAAAAGGATCACCTGATCGTCTCCGCACATCGGATAAAACTCCCGGTGGATCTGCTCCGCCAGAGCAGGCACGGCGAAAGCGCCTGCGCTCTCCCCCGCGATCAGCAGCCTGTCCGCACAGGGGAAAAGTGTTCTTGCAATGCGCATGGATGCCAGGAAATTGTCATATCCGTGAAAAAGGAGGGTCTTTTTCACTCCCTCATCATCCCGGTAGCAGTAACGATTCCGTCCCAGATGCAGGTCTCCTGTCGCATAAGTGACCACGACGAAATTCCAGTCTCTGAAAGGATTGCGTCTGGCACTGTTATCCGTGATGCCGACGCCAATATTGTAGACCTGCGTGAAAGACCTGAGATTGCTCCAGTAATAATTGGGTTCCCAGGCCAGGACCCGGCCGCCTGTCACCGGCCGGGCAGCCGTATATGGATTCCATGCGATCCCCCCGCCGGACAAGAAGACGCAAAGATGATCGGAAGCACCTTTGCGCACATAAATATGATATGCAGACCCGTCAGCAGTCTTTCCCCCTTCCACCGGCACACGGTACCAGACATAGGCTTCCGCTCGGGGATCTCGAATCCGGGTCCGCGTCCGGGACGGACAAACAGGGCCGGTGCTTCTGCCCCGGGTTCTCCCGGGCCAACGGACAGCTCCGGAGCCTTCAGCCGGCTGTTTTCGATCACACTGCCGATCGCATTTTCGGCCCTGTCTCCGATCCTCTCCTGCAGCTTTTGGAGTTTTTCACCTGTTTCCGTGTTGATCTTTTCCTGCAGATCCCGGAACTTTTCACCCGCGCCCGCTTCGAGCTTTTCCTGCAGATCCCGGAACTTCTCACCCGCGCTCGCATCGAGCTTTTTCTGCAGATCCTGAAGCCTTCCTGTCCCCTTCTTTTCGATGATTTTCTGTCTCTTCACAATCGCTCCTTGCATGCAGACCGGCCATACCGGCCGGGACCGGCACAGCCGGAAAAAGGCCACGTTGACGGCCGGGCTGTGTATGAGGAAGCCGGCGCCCATATGCGCCGGCACGGAAACGATCTACATATGCATATACTTTTCCGCAGCTTCCCGCAGCATCCTGCCCCGGAAGATCACCAGGCTGCTGACGAGGATCAGCATCAGCGCGATGGAGATGACAGCCGGTGCGATCACGGGATTTTTGCCCAGCGAGATCGGGATGATCTGCAGAAGACACATCAGAAGATCGAAAGCAGGATAGAGGATATAATCCTGCAGATGCATGTTCTGCCCTCTCGCCGCCGCAAAGGTCACGATGACCAGAAGGCAGAAAAGGCCCGGGACAGCCCAGGAGACCGCCCAGCTGCCGGAGCCCGTCCAGGCAGCGGTCAGAAGGCAGGCCGCCATAATGATATAGGCCTCTATCGTCAGCATACGGATCAGATTATTTCTGTAGTACGCTGCGACCATGAAATCCCCCCATGCCAGGAGCACGATCAGCATCGCCGCGAAGATCCATCCGCTTTTAAAGCCTGCGAGAACCTGCGCCGCACCGAATATGATCTCCAGACTGACACAGAGGAAGGCGACGACGCGCACCATGAACATAAAGCTTACTTTCGGAGCAGGAAGCTGGACAAAGGGATCATCGTCCACGAGTACCGCGGCTCCCGCCCCCGTGTCAGGTCCCCGCTCTTCATCCGCCTGCCCGGGGATATATGCTGCAGGAAGGAGCTCTCTCTGACAGAGAGGGCATCTGGCTTTGATCCCGCGGATCTGAACTTTACAATTCTGACAATACTGCATGATCCTCTCCTGCCTTTTCGCCAAAGATCGCCTCCGGTGCGTCCGCAGAGACGGATTTTCCCCAGGAATCGCTGGAGGCGATCTCCACGTCGACGCCCAGCGCCACGATTTTTCTGAAAAACCGCATCATGACCGGATGCCCCTCAAAGGGGCTGGCAAACCCGAAGCACAACTTTCCCCCGAATGAACTGACACAGATCTGTACCTCGGGGGCCGCCATAAAGCAGCTGAACCGGTCTATATACCCGGCATAGGGCTCCGGCATGGTCACCTTTCCCACATTCGAGACCGTCCCGGTGATCCCCCTCTGCACCCTCGCGTTGACGGCGGCGATCACCAGATTCTTGATCGCCAGCGGAACCGGCCGGATCGCAAGATTGTGTTCCAGACGCGCATAATCGTGCATGCTCAGTTCCACCTGCTCCTGCTCCAGCTGCCGCTTAAAGGAAGCCTGTACGACCGTCAGGATACTCTGCAGGGTGCCGTCATATTCTTCGGGATAAAAAGCCACGTTGATCACGCCGAAAAAATTGCGCGCTGTCACGGACGGATAGTAATTGCGCAGATTGACAGGCACACTCAGGACGATCGGGAGTTTTTTCTCCCGGACACGCATGCCGTCCAGGATGGATTCCATCAGAAGGGCAGTCGTGAAAGCCGCCGCAGTAGCTCCCTGCCGTTTTGCCGCGCGCAGGTATTTCTCTGCGGAGACGGTCCCTTCCAAAAGGTGCGTCTGCAGCTGCTCATCCCGCTCTCCCTGCAGGTGATAGGCCCTGCGGGGCTGTGAAGCCTGTTCCCTGGGTTTTCCCTTCGTGCTTTCACTGTAGAACCGGCTGAACGCATCCTCCTCTTTTTCCCCGACACTGGAATCATCCGTACTCTCATCCGGTTCCAGCCCGTGGGCAAGGATCAGGTAGTTGCACACGATCGCCTTCAGAAAAGAAAAGGCGCCGGTCCCGTCCGTCAATACATGGAACATTTCCAGATTGATCCGCCGCCGGAAATAGTTTACCCGGTACAGGAGCCTCCTTCGCCCCTCCCGGTAGATCGCGCTGCACGGCGGTTTGTTTTCGGGCTGCACGACAGCGCGGATATCACTGCTGTCCAGATAATACCAGAAGAGGCCTTTCCGCAATATACTCGCGAAGTGCGGAAAATCAGGGACCGTCATGTCCAGCGCCTGCTGGAGCAGGGTCCCGTCGACTTCCTCCTTCAGTTCACAGGAAATGCGAAACACCCGCGTATCAGCGCCTTTCGTCGTCGAAGGAACAATCTTCGCCGCATTATCCAGTTCATACCACTTTGTTTTTGCCATACTTTTCTTTTTTAAAAGTTCCCGCGGAGAAGCCATGCATTCTGCCTGCTCATATGCAAAAAACACAGCTGCTACGCGGGACTGTCAGTGCTTTCGGTAACCGGTCCAAACCGTATCCTCAGGCCTCCTCTTTTGTCTGCTTTACCAGCACACGCCGCACACGCCGCTCGGAGACCTCGATGATCCTGACCTGTGCGTTTTCGTACCGGAAGGTACTGTTGACATTGGGGAAGCCGTTGTTGTACTCGATACACCACCCTCCCACTGTCTCGGAGTCGAAATCAAAGGAATCCTCATCCCAGTGCATCAGCTCGATAAACTCGGAGATCGGCATGTCGCCGTCCAGCTCATAGAGGCCGTCGCCCTGCTGCACGATATCGCGTTCGATCGTATCGGTCTCGTCCCAGAGGTCGCCGACGAGCTGCTCCAGGACATCCTCCATGGAGACGATACCCAGAGTACCGCCGTACTCATCTGTGACGACGGCCAGATGCTGCTGGGCATTCCGCAGGGAGGACAGCACGGCAGGCAGCCGCATAGTCTTATAGACATAGCAGGTAGGGAGAAGAAGGGACCGGATCTCGACCTTGTCCTGGTCGATCATCGCCCGCAAAAACCTGTTGAGAGAGAGAATGCCGATCACATGGTCGATACTGTCCTCATAGACCGGGATCCTGGAAAAAGGCGACAGGTCGATCTTGCGCAGGATCTCCTCCCACGGATCATCGATATCAATGGCAAAAATATCCACGCGCGCGACCATTACTTCCGACGCGGCGATATCCGCAAAATCAATGGCGGCGCTCACGAGCTCCGAGGCGTCCTCGTCCAGGACATCCTCGTCCTCCGCCATATCGATCATCGTGTGGAGCTCCTCCAGGGCGGCATCTTCATCGTTCTTCTTCGTATCCGGGAGCAGGCTGGTGATCAGGTTCACGAGGCCCACCACAACGAATGTCACCGGACGAAGAAGGATCATCAGGGCATGGACCGGCCGGGCGAAACTGCGCGCAAAACGGGT
This sequence comes from Lachnospiraceae bacterium, assembly GCA_017513005.1. Taxonomy (GTDB): domain Bacteria; phylum Bacillota; class Clostridia; order Lachnospirales; family Lachnospiraceae; genus CAG-791. The sequence continues at coordinate 41,923 of JAFWDM010000123.1, read as the reverse complement.
CGCATTTTTCTGCGCCGTGATCTTGGGGATCGTCTCTCCGAAGACGATGACCGCGGCTGTGACGATCAGGGTCGACAGCCATGCGTATTTCTCACTCAGGACCGCCATCACAGCCAGTGAGCCGAGCGAGGATGCCGCTATGTTGACGAGGTTGTTGCCGACCAGGATCGCGGACAGGGCATCGTCGAATCTCTCGCGGATCCGGACGGCGATCCCCGCCTCTTTATCTCCGTTGTCCCGCGCATGCTCCAGACGGACACGGCTGCAGGCGGAGTAGGACATCTCCGATGCGGAGAAAAAAGCGGAGAAAAGGACGCAGACGACGATGCCCGCGATATAAATATAAAAGTCTGTCATCTTCCATCCGCCTCCTGCGGAAGTGCTTTTTCAAAGTCGGCAGGAGCACCGCGTCCATGGGAAATCTGCCTGCCAAAACGGTCCCCCGCCTTCCCCTCCGCACGTGAGTGCACTGCTGCGGCGTAGTGTTTTCCCTGTGCCTGCCGGATGTCGTAGGGCCTGCTTGTCCTGTCTGTATGGTCCTCCTCTGTGAACCTGCCGGTCTCGGGATCGATGCCGGCCATCTCGGCGGCCTCTCTGTCCGCTTCCAGCTCTGCTTCCGTCAGCCGGCGGACCTTCAGGCGCATGATGCGGTTGTGGCGCATGACAAGAACGGAGATCTTCGTCCCGAGATAGCGGAAACTGTCTCCCGCCACGGGAATCTGCGGGAAGACCTCGTAGGCAAGCTCGTTCATAAGCTTGCGCCCGATCTCCTCTTCCTCCTCTTCCGTATAGGTCACCCCCAGCTCATCGAGCACGTCCAGTACATGCTCCTCGGGGTTCACACTGTAGGAGCCGTCCGTCATCGGGACCACATTGCGCACTGCGCGGTCATCCTCGTCCCAGATCTCGCCCACGAGCTCCTCCAGGATATCCTCGTCGGTGACGATACCGAGCGTCCCACCGTAGTTGTCTGTGACGACCGCGATGTTGATCTTTTTTCTGGACATGATCTCCAGCAGGTCATCGATCTTGGTCGACTGGTGCACAAAAAAGGGCTCGTAGAGCAGAGGCCGGATATCCAGTGCCTCCCCCCTCCGGATGTAGCAGCGGATGAACCGCCGGATATGCAGGATGCCGATGATATTGTCGATCGTCCCCTCATAGACCGGCAGACGGCTGTGGTTCTGTTCCTTGATGAAGGCCAGGATCTCCTCCTGGGGCATGTCGATGTCGATCGCCGCCACATCCACGCGGCTCGTCAGGATACTCTCCACCGTGACGTCACCGAACTGCAGCGCCGAGGAGATCAGGTCTCCCTGCTCCTCGTCGATCTTCCCTTCCTCCGCCATATCCTCGATGATATCATAGATATCGTTTTCCGTGACGGAAGCCTCTTCGTCCCCCTTCGTTATCTTCGATGCCGCATTTCCGATCCAGGTCAGCAGGGCGGAGGCCGGCCGCAGGAGAGCCATAAGCACACAAAGAACCCCTGCCGTCGAAAGACTCAGGGGCTCACTGTATTTGCGGGCAAGACTTTTCGGCAGCATTTCCCCGAAGAAAAACACCACCAGCGTCGTCACCAGTGTAGATATGGATACTGCTGACACCCCCCACCTTTTGGTCACATAGACCGTTACGATCGAGGCTGTAGCGAGATGCACAATATTGGTACAGATCAGGAGCGTCGTAATAGCCCTGTCAAAATGCTCCGTCACATAGAGAGCGCGCTTTGCCCGTTTCTCTCCCTTTTCCGCACCGGTCTTCAGACGTACCCGGGAGACCGAAGCAAAGGCCGTCTCCATGACAGCAAACAGCATTGCCGCCAACAGCAGAAGAATCACGATCAGCCATGTGGTTTGACTGCCATCGTCCATAAGAAAAAATCACGCTCCTTTACAGAACAGAAAATCCAATCATGAAGAGCAGAAAAGAAAACTCCCTCCTGCAGGCAGATGAAATAACAGGCAGTATGGTCCTTTTTTCACTGCGTCTGTCTGAGTATATCATAATGACTGTACTGAATCAAATCAATCCGCTGCGTTTTCTTCCGTCAATCGATTCGCTGCGTTTTCTTCCGTCAATCAATCCGCCGCGTTTTCTTCCATCCTGCGGATCAGGTCTGCCATCTCCAGAGCGCCCAGCGCACAGTCATAGCCCTTGTTGCCCGCCTTTGTGCCGGCTCGTTCGATCGCCTGTTCGATATTTTCCGTCGTGACGACACCGAACATCACAGGTACCCCTGTCTGCAGGGATACTGTGGCGATTCCCTTGGAGACCTCGCTGCAGACATAGTCGTAGTGGCTGGTCGATCCCCGGATGACTGCCCCCAGGCAGATCACGGCGTCATATTTTCCGGTCCCGGCCATTTTGGAGGCGATCAGGGGGATCTCAAACGCGCCGGGTACCCAGGCGACATCGATGCTTTCTTCGGGAACATCGTGGCGGACGAGGGCATCCATGGCCCCGCTCAAAAGTTTGGATGTGATAAATTCATTGAAACGGGCAGCTACGATCCCGATCCGGATCCCTTTTGCGACCAGTTTTCCTTCCAGTGTCCTCATGATTTCTCCTTTCATAAACAATTCATTGCCGCTTGACTCGCTGATTAAACTTCCTTCAATAAATGCCCCATTCTCTTCTGCTTGGTCTTGAGGTAGAAGGAATCATAGGGAGTGGCTTCCATCTGTATCGGGACGCGCTCCGAGATCTCGAGGCCGAATTCCTCGAGCTGATAGACTTTGTCCGGGTTATTGGTGAGCAGGCGCATGGTCTTTACACCGAGTTCGCGCAGGATCTGGGCGCCGATGAAGTACTCTCTTTCATCTCCCGCAAAGCCAAGGGCGATATTGGCGTCCAGGGTGTCCATGCCAAGTTCCTGCAGTTCATAGGCACGCAGCTTGTTAATCAGTCCGATCCCGCGGCCCTCCTGCCGCATATAGAGCAGGATCCCGCGGCCCTCCTTTTCGATCTGGGTGAGGGCGGAGGCGAGCTGCTGGCCGCAGTCGCATCTGAGTGAACCGAATGTGTCCCCTGTCAGGCATTCGGAGTGGACGCGGCACAGGATATTCTGCCCGTCTCCGATCTCGCCCTTGACCAGGGCGACATGGTGCTCCCCGTTCAGGCGGTTCACAAAGCCGAAGGCACGGAAATTTCCGAATTTTGTGGGAAGGTTCACTTCCGCCATTCTGTCGACCAGGATGTCGTGGCACTTGCGGTAGTTCTGCAGTTCTCTGATGCTGATGAAGGTGATCCCCCATTTATCCGCCAGGGCTTTCAGCTCCGTCGTGCGCATCATGGTGCCGTCCTCCCGCATGATCTCACAGCACAGGCCGCAGGGACGAAGGCCCGCCAGGCGGCACAGATCTACCGTCGCCTCTGTATGTCCGTCGCGCTCCAGGACCCCGTTGGGCTTTGCGAGCAGGGGGAACATATGCCCCGGCCTGCGGAAATCCTCCGGCTTCGCGTCATCCTGCACGCAGGCAATCGCGGTTATGGACCGCTCCTTCGCCGAGATGCCGGTCGTCGTCGACACATGGTCGATGGAGATCGTAAATGCCGTCTCGTGGTTGTCCGTATTTGTCCGGACCATCTGCGGGATCTGCAGCCTCTTCACATATTCCTCCGCCATGGGCATGCAGATCAGGCCCCTGCCGTGCATTGCCATGAAGTTGATGTTCTCCGTCGTGGCGAACTCGGCTGCACAGATAAAGTCCCCCTCGTTCTCCCGGTCCGGATCATCCACGACCAGAATGATCTTTCCGTCCCGCAGATCCTGCAGTGCCTGTCTGATTCCCTGAAACTGATCCATAATAAAACCTCCGATCCACAGATCATGTAAACCCGTTTTCCAGAAGGAAGGCGCGGCTGATCCCGCCTCCTCTTTTTCCTGTTTCCTGTCCCGAAGAGCTGTTTTCCCTTTGGGCGCCTGCGGAAAGATTCCCGAAGGCATTTTCAGTTTCCGCCGCGGCACCGGTGCCTGAAAACAGGAGTTTTTCCACATATTTCCCGATGATGTCCGTCTCGAGATTGACGGAATCTCCCTTTTTCCTGTCCTGCAGGACCGTCTGTGCGACGGTGTGCGGGATCGCAGAGATGGAAAAGCGGTCCGGGCCGACCTCTGCGACGGTCAGGCTGATCCCGTCGATCGTGATCGACCCTTTTTCCACGATATAACGCAGAAGCTGCGGCTCCGCCAAGATCGTGTACCAGATGGCATTGTCATCCCTGCGTATATTGATGATCGTACCGGTTCCGTCCACGTGTCCTGACACGATGTGGCCTCCGAACCGGCCGTCCGCGGCCATAGCCCGCTCCAGGTTGACCCTGCTGCCCGTCGAAAGCCTGGCAAAGGCTGTCCGGTTCAGTGTCTCATGCATGACATCCGCTGTAAAAGCACCGTTCTCCATGCCGGTGACCGTCAGGCAGATCCCGTTGACCGCGATGCTGTCTCCGATCTTTGCGTCCTCCAGTACCTTTTTCGCTGCGATGGTGAGTACGGCGGATGCGCGTCCCTTGCGGATCCGGCGGACCACCCCCAGTTCCTCTACGATTCCTGTAAACATACCTGCCTCTTTATTCCCTTTTATTCCCTATAACCGTCCATCGATCAGGAGATCCTCTCCCAGTCTGCTGACGGCTGTCTCCTTCAGGCGCCATGCGAACTGCGGCGTGGTGACGCCCCTGCCCTCCACCGGGCTCCTGGCACTCTCCCCTCCGAAAATTTTCGGAGAGACATAGGCCATAACTCTCTGTACGATCCCGCTCTGCAGGGCGGACCAGTTCAGCGTTCCCCCTCCTTCCAGAAGGATACTGTCGATCTTTTCCTGCCCCAGTCTGTGCATCAGTTCCTTCAGATCGATCCCCCTGGCCCTGCTGTCGGTCAAGCCGTCATACCTCCCTGCCGCTTTCCCGACATAGAGGATGCGGCAGCCCCTGTCCTCCAGACGGCGGATCGCATCCATGTCTTCCGAAGCGGTCGCAATGAGGGTCGGAACCTCCCGCGCCGTAGTGACCAGCCGGGACTGAAGCGGTATGCGCAGCCTGGAATCACAGATGATCCGGACCGGGTTTCTGGCCCCCGGAAGTCTGCAGGTGAGCTGCGGGTCATCCGCAAGCACCGTTCCGATGCCGGCCATGATCCCCTGCAGGTCCCCGCGCAGGTGCTGCACATGGCGGCGGGCCTCTTCGCCGGTGATCCATTTGGAGCTTCCTGTGTAGGCGGCGATCTTTCCGTCCAGTGTCATCGCATATTTCATGACCACATAAGGAGTCCCCGTCCGTATGTAATGAAAAAAGATCTCATTGGCACGGTCGCAGTCCTCCCGCAGAACACCTTCCGTCACTTCCACCCCGTGCGCCCGCAGGATCTCTATTCCCTTTCCCGAGACCAAAGGGTTCGGATCTCCGCTGCCGACCACGACGCGGGAGATCCCCGCCTCCAGGATCGCGTCCGTGCAGGGGGGCTGGCGGCCGTGATGGCAGCACGGCTCCAGCGTGACATACATCGTCGCGCCCGCCGGCGGCTCCTTGCAATTTTTCAGGGCGTTGCGCTCCGCGTGCAGGTCTCCGTAACGCTCATGGTATCCCTGCCCGATGATCTGCCCGCTCTCATTGACGATCACTGCGCCGACGACCGGATTGGGAGAGACCCACCCGCGGCCCTGCAGGGCCAGCTCCAGGGCGGTCCGCATAAAGTATTCATCTCTCTTTGTCTGATCCTGTTCCCATCCCATAGCAGTTCCTCCAGAAAAACAAAAAGCCCCGGCCGATGATCGGTCAGGGCTCTGATAATATCTCCTGCTGTTGTATGACGCGGTAGATCCATGCTGAAGTCAGGCAAAAAGCCGCTTGGCTTCGCACGGAATATAAAATATATCTGCATGGAATACAAAATATGCAAGTAAAACCGGGTCACTGAAAGAAAAAGCCCCGGAACATATCAAATGTTCCAGGGCACACTTTCAAAACACAAAGGAAATACAAAAGGAGCAGGGACACCGCACCGCTGTCCGGAACAGCGCACCGCTTCTCCTCTTTTCATCTTCTTCCATCCAGACTGTACTGTCGGCTTCGGACTCTCACCGAATCATGCCTTGGAAACCGGATCGTCTGCTCCTGCAGGTCTCTCTGGATACTATCCACACAGACCCCTGCGGACAAACGCAACCGCGGTCTCTTTCAGCTCGTGGGCTGTACCACCGGTCGGGAATTTCACCCTGCCCTGAAGATCTCTATAAATCTAAAAAGAACTATACATGCACACTTTCTTGTTGTCAAGTGGCAACGCGGAAAAGTTTAGCCGACAGCAATTCTTAAAAGTACGTTTATCGCTTACCGCGCCGGGCAAAAGCTGTCAGGCGGTTCTTATCCTTTATGGAGATCCGTCTCATTCGCCGACTTCTAAAAGCTCGATCCGGAAATTCAGTTCCTTACCTGCCATCTCGTGATTGGCGTCCAGAGTGATATTAGTCTCGTCCTTTGCCGTCACGGTGACCGGGAAAGGCTGTCCGGCCGCATTGGTCAGGTAGACGCGCTCTCCGACATTGAGTCCCTCTGACCCGGGGAGCTGCGCGATCGCGATCGTGAGTACATTGGCCGGGTCCGGCATGCCGTAGGCTTCCTCAGGCATGAGGTGGACGTCCACGGTCTGTCCCGGTTCCAGATCCGCGACCGCCCGGTCGAACCCCCGGATCATCATACCCGCGCCGCAGATAAATTCCAGCGGCTCTCCGCGGCCGTAGGAGGAATCGAACTCCGTTCCGTCATTGAATGTTCCCCGGTAGTGGACCTTCACGTTTTTGCCGGCATTTCTGCCCTCCAGGATGATACGGGGTCCGCCGTCGCAGCAGCCTCCCTCTTCAGCCTCGCCGTGGTGTCCGCAGCAGCCCTCTTCTTCGCCTTCCCCGTGATGTCCGCAGCAGCCTTCCCCGTCCTCGCCGTGGTGGTGATGGTGATCACAGTTGGCTCCCGAGGACTCCAGATTTCCCCGCAGATAGGCCTCTACGGCCGCATCCGCATCACCCTGTGCCCCCGCGATGACCGTGATGCCCGCCCGGGTCAGCGCATTCATCGCACCGCCGCCGAGACCACCGCAGATCAGGACATCGATCGTATGGCCTGCCAGAAGTCCCGCCAGCGCGCCGTGTCCGATACCGTCCGACCCGATCACCTGACTGGAAACGATCTTTCCGTCCTCCACATCATAGACCTTGAAATATTCCGTCCTTCCAAAATGCTGGAAAATACTGCCATTATCATAGGTTGCTGCAATTCTCATGCCTGTCTCCTTTAGTAACTTCAGTTAGTAACTTCAGTGTTCTGAAAGCGGTGCCCCGCACATGGGGCAGTAATGATAATCCTCTTCCGTCTGATATCCGCAGGCCGCACAGCGCTTTCTCATGTGCGTGGTGCTGCTGCCGCCATACTCCCCGCCGACAAGGGTCAGGTCTGCGGTTCCGATCGGGACCTCCTCCCCGCGGGCGATGCGCTGCCCGATCTCCGGGTTCAGTTCGTAGACTGCCCCGCAGCAGGACATCCGCACAAAATATTTCTTTCCCCAGCGGAAACAGGGGATGAAAAACAGGAGCAGCTGTGTAAAAGTCATAAAGACCTGATACCGTTCGTAACTGCCGCACTGCGTGCAGATCACCAGCTGGTCATGGGCGAGGTCTTTTCTGCCCTGTGTGATTCCGATCATTAAAAACATGGCGGGAGGTTCTCCTTAACTCTCTCATCATCGAATGATAGGGACGGCTCTTCTGCCCCGCTCTGTATTCCTGCCAGTCTCAGTCGCAGATCGGATTGGTCAGCGTCCCGATCCCCTCGATCTCGCAGGTCACGACATCGCCGGCTTTCAGGAACTTCGGCGGGTCGAAGCCCATGCCGACGCCCTTGGGAGTGCCGGTGGAAATGACAGTGCCTGCCTTAAGGGTCATTCCCGCCGACAAGTCGGCGATGATGTAGTCGATGTCATAAATCAGCATATCCGTCGTGCTGTCCTGACGGACCTCGCCGTTGACCAGACTGCGGATCCGGAGCTTCGGCGGATAGGAGAATTCATCCGCGGTCACAATGCAGGGACCCATGGGGGTGTGCCCGTCCAGACTCTTGCCCAGGTACCACTGGGTGTGGCGCATCTGCAGGTTGCGGGAGGAGTAATCATTGAGGATCGTGTAGCCGAAGACGTAGTCCCGCGCCTCCTCCGGCTTAATGCCCTTCCCGTCATTGCCGATGATCACCGCGAGCTCCACCTCATAATCCAGCGAATCAACCAGGCCGGCGTAGGCCGGCACCGGCTCACCGTCTCCGGGAGACCGGTTCACCCGCTTGGAAAAATAGACCGGGAAACTCTCGTTTTTGGAGGTCAGGGTATCTTTTCCATAGGCCGCCGCCTCCGTGATGTGTTCCGTGTAATTGAGACCCAGGCAGATAACGTCCTGAAGCGGAACAGGAATCGGGGACAGGAGCTTCGCCTGACTGCCGACTTCCAGGCCGGGAAAGTTCCCGGGAAGATTATCGTCTGAATATTGATCACCTTCCGCATTTTCGGAGGTTTCCTGTGAAACCGATGTTCCTCGCACCTTTTTCAATGCAATATTGAAGGCTGCCGAGACATCTCTCAGGACCTTCATCTCCTCCGGGGTGTGGTGCGCTATGAGCGTGTTCATATCAGGATAGGAAATGCCGGTCTCGGCGATGGGCAGGATCCTCGTTCCGTCAGCCGAGAGAATGCCGACCTCTTCCCCGAAAAAAGAAAACCGACCGCCCTCGACGGCTGCACCGGCCGCGATATCCGGGTTCCGGTCTTCCCGCATGGGCGCCCCGATCCCGAAGAGGGGCATGACCGGCGCGTCTGCATTCATGTTTTCATTGTTTCCTGATCTATAGAATGTTACAAGTCGCATCACAGCCTCCTCCTATCTTTAAAAAGTCTGGTCGAGAGCCTCTGTCTCCTGCTCAGGAATTTCTCTCGATCGCGCCGCGCAGGATCCGCGCCATCTCGTCAATGTGCTCTTTCTCTGTGATGAGGGCAGGCACAAAGCGGAGGATATTGGCGCCGGCGTTGATCATGATCAGGCCGTGGTCCATGGCGTCGTTGATAATGGGGCCAACCGGGCGGTCAAAGACGAGGCCCTGCATGAAGCCTACGCCCCTGCGCTCTTTGATGCAGGAGAACTCCGCCGCCAGAGCATCGAGCGTCTTTGTCAGGTACGGCGCTGTTTCTGTCACGTGGTGCACCAGGTCCAGGGCCTCATACTGGTCGAGCACTGCATTGACCGCCGCGCAGGCAAAGGGGTTGCCGCCGTAGGTCGTTCCGTGGTCCCCCGCGGCGAGGGAGCTCTGTCCCACCTCCTCGGTGAGAAGGAAGGCGCCGACCGGCACGCCGCAGCCCAGCGCCTTGGCGCAGGTCATGATATCAGGGCGCACGCCGAAGCGGTGCCAGGCAAACATGGAGCCGGTCCGCCCCATGCCGCACTGGATCTCATCGAAGATCAGCAGGATCTCTTTTTCCGTGCAGAGTGCGCGCAGCCCCTTCAGGAAGTCCTCGGAGGCGGGCATGAGGCCTCCCTCTCCCTGAACAGGCTCGACGATCACGGCGCAGGTCTCGTCCGTGACCAGGTTTTTCACACTTTCCAGGTCGTTGAGCTGCGCGAACTGCACGTCGCAGGGCATCTGTCCGAAAGGCAGGCGGTATTTTTCATTGCCGGTCACGGACAGAGCCCCGTAGGTGCGGCCGTGGAAGGAATTCTCCATCGCGATCACCTGGTGGCTCGTGCGTCCGTCCTTTAACCAGGCGTGCTTCATCGCCGCTTTCAGCGCACCTTCGACCGCCTCCGCCCCGCTGTTTGTGAAAAACACGCGGTCCATACCGGACACCTTTTTCAGGCGGGAAGCGGCCCGGATCGCGGGCTCGTTGTAAAAATAGTTGGATGTGTGGAGGATCTTGTCGATCTGGGCCTTGAGCGCGTCGTCATAGGCTTTGTTGCCGTATCCCAGCGCAAAAACGGCGATCCCGGCCATAAAATCCAGGTACTTTTTCCCGTTCACATCGTACAGATACATCCCTTCACCGTGGTCGAGAACAATCTGATAGCGGTTGTAGGTGTGCAGCAGGTCTTTCTCCGCCTGCCCGATCATCAGCTGCATTTTATCCTGTTCCATCACAATAGCCCTCTTCTCTTCTCCTGAAAAAGCGGTTCTTCCGCGCTCGTATCAATATCCTCTGATCAATATCCTCTGATCAATATCCTCTGATCAATACCCTCTTTCCGCGTTGTAATCTCCCTTATAGAAAACGGTGCCGATGCCCTTGTCCGTAAAGATCTCGAGCAGCAGGCAGTGGGGAATGCGGCCGTCCAGGATATGGACGCGGTGCACACCGCCGCGGACGGCGTCGGTGCAGTTGGCCAGTTTGGGCAGCATGCCGCCTCCGACGATCCCTTCTTCGACCAGCTTGTCCGCCTCGTCGACGTTGATGCGGCTGATCAGGGAATCCGGCTGGTCCAGGTTCCGGAGAACACCGGTGATATCAGTCAGATAGACCAGCTTGTCCGCGCAGACCGCGCGGGCGATGGCGCTGGCCGCCTCGTCGGCATTGATGTTGTAGGTATTGAAGTCCTCGTCCATGCCCAGAGGCGCCACGATCGGCAGGTAGTCCTTCTCAAGCATATCGAACAGGATCTTGGGATCAACGTCCGTGACTTCGCCGACAAATCCGATGTCTTCCCCGTCCGCGTACTTCTTGGTCACTGTCAGAAGGTTGCCGTCCTTGCCGCTGATCCCCACCGCGCGGATGCCGAGTTCCGCGACCATGGAGACGAGCTTTTTGCTGACGCTCCCGAGCACCATTTCTGCGATCTCGCAGGTCTCCGCGTCGGTGACGCGAAGCCCCTTGACAAATTTCGCCTCTTTTCCGCTCTTTTCCACCCACTTGCTGATGGCTTTGCCGCCTCCGTGCACGATGATGGGCTTGAATCCGACCAGCTTGAGAAGGCTGACGTCCTGGATGACGCTTCGCTGCAGCTCCTCGTCACTCATGGCGCTGCCGCCGTACTTGATGACGATGATCTTGCGGTTGAATTTCTGAATATAGGGGAGCGCCTCGATCAGCACATTCGCCTTCTGCTGGGCTTCCACCTGGTCTTTGTTCATATAAGGTTCCATTTTCTTCTCTTTCCTCTCCTGACCGGGTCTATATCCAGTGACCGGGTCTATATCCTGCAGGTGACAAGGGCAGACATCTGTCTCCGTCTCTGACCCCTGTTTTCGGTCTCTGCCCCCTGTCTTATTTGTTTTTTCGCCTTCGCGGGACTCAGCTGCGGTAGTCCGCGTTGATCTTTACATACTCATAGGTCAGATCGCACCCCCAGGCTGTGGCGGACGCATCCCCCATATGGAACTGTGCAAGGATCGTGACCTTATCCTTTTTCAAAAGTGCAGTGGCTTTCTCTTCGCTGTAGTCAGCCGCTGCTCCGGCCGTGAAGATCAGCATGCGGCCCGGCCGGTCCGCATCTTTCCCTGCACCTGCGTTTCCTGCCGCGGGATCCGCCTCCCGCGCATTTTCATCGATAAAATAGAGCTGCAGGTCATCGGGATCAAAATCCACCCCTGCGTATCCCAGGGCGCACAGGATCCGGCCCCAGTTGGCATCGCTCCCGTAGACCGCGGCCTTGGTCAGGCTTGATGTGATGACGGACTTCGCGAGGGTCCGGGCATGCTCCAGGGTATCCATGCCCTGCACGGTCACTTCGATCAGCTTTGTCGCGCCTTCCCCGTCGCCTGCCATCTGCATGGCCAGGTTCCGGCACACATACCGGAGCGCGGCATAGAGGGCATCGTACGCCTCGCCTTCCGCCCTGTCGACAGGGACATTTTCCGCTTCTCCGTTCGCGAGGACGAGGAGGGTGTCATTTGTGGATGTGTCGCCGTCGACGGAGATCATATTGAAGGTCTCCTCCACGATCTCGCTGACCGCTTTCTGCAGGACCTGTGCCTCTACGGCCGCATCCGTCGTCACGTAGGCGAGCATGGTGCACATATCGGGATGGATCATACCGGACCCCTTGGCCATGCCGCCGACAGTCACAGTCCTTCCTCCGATCTCCACGGTGCAGGCACATTCTTTCTTATGTGTATCTGTCGTCATGATCGCCTGCGCGGCAGCCGTACCATGGGCCCTGTCCGCGCCGAGCGCAGGGACCAGCGCTTCCACGCCTGTGCGGATCCGGTCCATGGGAAGCTGGAAACCGATGACGCCTGTCGAACCGACGAGGACAGAATCCGCCGGGATCCCGAGCAGCTCTGCCGCCGCCTGCGCTGTCTCGCGGCAGTAGTCCAGTCCCTCCTGTCCGGTGCAGGCATTGGCGATACCGGAATTGACGACCACAGCGTGCATGGGCTTGCCGCTCCGCACCAGATCTCTGTCCCAGAGCACCGGTGCAGCCTTCACGACATTTTTCGTAAAGGTTCCGGCAGCGGCACAGGGGGAGGCGCTGTAGATCATCGCCATGTCCGTGCGTCCCTCATATTTGATCTGCGCGGCAGCGGAAGCCGCCGTAAATCCCTTCGCGGCTGTGACGCCGCCTTCTATACAAATGTAGTCTGCCATGAAATCCTTTCCTCCCAGCACCGTTCTACTCCCGGTATTCAACAAACTTCGTGATATTTTCCTCATTCAGAATAAACTGATAATAATTGCAGTCATCCCGATACGTCCATCCGATCTGCTTCCAGAATGTATTTCCGACATCATTTTTGGAGAAAGCGATCAGGGTGATCCGGTTGATGCGGTCTCTCCGCAGGGCATTCATACAGTAGCCGACCATCTGACGCCCGATCCCCATTCTCCGGAACTTCTTTGCCACACAGACATGGTAGAGACAGCCCTGCCGCCCGTCATGTCCGCACAGGATGGCTCCCACGATCTTCTCTCCGCAGACAGCGACGACACTTGTTGTGGGATTTCTATTTAAAAACCTCTCCACTTCCTCCCGTGTATCATCGATGCTCCGGATCCCGAACCCGTGGATCGTCATCCAGAGACGCCGGACCTGTTCGTAATCCTCGATCAGCATCGCCCGTACACGGATCTGTGCGGGTATTTTTGTCTCAGCCATAGCCGTACCTGTGACCTCCTGTCTGCCATACGGCGCACCTGCTCTTACCTGTGTCTCCACACCCGGCAGGCACGATTCTTTCCATTATAATACATTCCATCCAGCTTGCAATCATTACTTTTTTTGTAAATGCCTGTCCGCATACAGGGCCGGGGCATCAGAGCTTTCGGCGTCCGGCGGACACCGGTTCCCATCAATATACACTTTTCATGCATATATGTCCAGTAAAATTGCATATATTTCTAAATTATGCGTACTATATTCATAATTTTACCGGAATATACACAATTTAGGGCTTGCATTTGTAAACCGGATGATGTATATTGTTATTCGTTCCGCAGGATCCGCTGCCGGAGCATTAATCTGAAAATTCATGATCAGGAGGTTCATTTATTATGGGAGCAGCAAACGAAAAGGTCATTCTGGCATACAGCGGCGGTCTGGACACGACCGCGATCATTCCCTGGCTCAAGGAAAACTACGGCTACGACGTCATCTGCGTCTGCATTGACTGCGGCCAGGAGGAGGAGCTCGACCATCTGGAAGACCGCGCCAAATACTGCGGCGCTGAAAAGCTCTATATTCTGGATGTCACGGATGAATTCGCCGATGAATATATCGTTCCCTGTATACAGGCGCACGCCGTTTATGAGAACAAATATCTTCTGGGCACCTCCATGGCCCGCCCGCTGATCGCGAAAAAGCTCGTCGAGATCGCGCGCAAGGAAGGCGCTACCACGATCTGCCACGGCGCGACCGGCAAGGGCAATGACCAAATCCGTTTTGAGCTCGGCATCAAAGCCCTGGCTCCCGATCTCAAGATCATCGCTGCCTGGAGAAGCCCCAAGTGGACAATGGACTCCCGTGAATCCGAGATCGAGTACTGCAAGGCCCACGGGATCGAGCTTCCCTTCTCTGCCGACAGCAGCTACAGCCGTGACCGGAACCTCTGGCACATCAGCCACGAAGGCCTTGAGCTCGAGGATCCCGCCAACGAGCCCAACTACGACCACCTTCTGGTTCTCAGCCAGACTCCTATGAAGGCTCCCGACGCTGTCACCTATGTCACGCTGACCTTCGAGGCAGGCGTTCCGAAGACCCTCAACGGCGAAGCCATGAAGGTCTCCGACATCATCCGCAAGCTCAACAAGATTGGCGGCGAGAACGGTATCGGCATCATAGATATCGTCGAGAACCGCGTCGTCGGCATGAAGTCCCGCGGCATCTATGAGACGCCCGGCGGCACCATCCTCATGGAGGCCCACCAGCAGCTTGAGGAGCTGATCCTCGACCGCGACACCTATGCGGTCAAGGACGAGATCGGCCACAAGTTCGCCAGCCTGGTCTACGAAGGCAAGTGGTTCAGCCCCCTGCGCGAAGCGGAGCAGGCTTTCATCGAGTCCACACAGAAATATGTCACCGGCGAAGTGAAGATCGGCCTCTACAAGGGCAATATCATCAAGGCCGGTACCAAGTCCCCTTATTCTCTCTACAGCGAAAGCCTCGCCTCCTTCACCACGGGCGACCTCTATGACCACCACGACGCCGAGGGCTTCATCACCCTGTTCGGCCTCTCCACCAAGGTCCGCGCCATGAAGATGCAGGAGATGGGTCTTCTGTAAAAGAAGGACCTTATAATAAAAACCGCTTTGATAAAAGTACGTCGTGATAATAATACGTTGCTGCATAACGAAAACTTATAGTTTTTTTGTGAAATAATGACAAAGACAGATGCGCCATGGTTCCTGTTCGTTCCATGGCGCATCTCTTTCTACCCCGCCGGGTGCCGCTTTAACTAAATACCTGTCCCTGCAGAATATCTTGTGCAGCTACCTTGCGCGGAGCCCGTACAGCATTTAAAATGATGTGTGTTGCGTATCCCGCGCTTCAAGATCCCACTCTCCAATGAAAGGAAATCGTATGCTCGCGAGAATCATACTGGTCGTATATATCATTTTTATCAATTTCCTGGGGATCGCCTCCATGGCTTCGGACAAGATCCGCGCCATGGAGCATCGCTTCAGGATCCCGGAATCTGTCCTGCTCACCATCGCCGTCATCGGGGGAAGCCCCGGATCGATCGCCGGTATGCTGCTCTTCCACCACAAGACAAGAAGAGCCAAATTCCGCTTCGGCCTGCCTGTCATCCTGCTTGTGCAGATCGGGCTGGTCATCCTGCTGCGCCGCCTCATGGTCTCAATCGAATTTCTCTGAGGTACGGATATGATCGCACTCGAAATTCAGAGCCTGGGCAGTTTTATGTCAGGGCTTTTTTCACACAACACATTTGATTCCTTCCTCCTTACAGAAGGGGCCCTGCAGATGGGCATTTCCTGGCATGTCGACGGAAAGCTCAACAGGGATTTTTTTGAAAAAGAAATGTGGGAGGACCCTGCGCAGCGCCCCTATGACTATGTCACCTGGAGCGAAGCCCGCCCCGCCCTTCGGGAACTGATCCGCGGGAAAAAAGCACCGGTCTCCTTTCAGTTTGTCCTCCAGCTTAAACCGGAATATGTTAAGGCCATACTGGAGAAAGAGGGTGAACCTGCGCTCATGAACAGTGTAGGGGCATTTGTTCTCACCATCCGCTACCGGAATGGTGCGGCAAATATCCTCACGGGAATTTTCCTGAAAAGCTTTACGCTGAATAAAAATGCTGATATATTGTGGGACAAGACAGTGCGGAGATTTCTGCAGGCAAAGGAGATCTCCTTCGAAGAGACCGGCTGAAAAAGTGCCTGCCGCCCTGCACTGCCGTGTCGGTTTTTATTTCTCATTTTTACAGAAAGGAGCGTGTATGCGACATATTCTGACCCCGCTGGATTTTAAAACACAAGAGCTCGATGCCCTGTTCGATCTTGCCGCAGACATTGAAGCCAATCCTCAGAAGTACGCGAACGCCTGCCGGGGCAAAAAACTGGCAACGCTCTTCTATGAACCTTCGACCCGCACCCGGCTCTCCACAGAGACCGCCATGCTGAATCTGGGCGGGTCCACCATGGGATTTTCCGATGCCACCAGTTCCTCCGTTTCCAAGGGCGAGAGTGTCGCGGACACGATCCGCACCGTCTCCTGTTTTGCCGATATCGCGGCGATCCGCCACCCCAAGGAGGGCGCGGCCATGGTCGCCACACAGGTATCCCGGATCCCCATCATCAACTGCGGGGACGGAGGCCACCAGCATCCCACGCAGACCCTGACCGACATGTTCACGATCCGTTCCCTTATGGGGCGTCTCAATCATATGACCATCGGCCTGTGCGGCGACCTCAAGTTCGGCCGCACGGTCCACTCCCTGATCGACGCCATGTCCCGCTACGAGGGCATCCGCTTCGTCTTTATCTCCCCCAAGGAACTGCGTATTCCCGAATATATCTTCGAAAGGCTCGATGAACACGATATCCAGTATGACGAATTCATCAAGCTGGAAGACGTGATCGGAAAACTGGACATCCTCTATATGACACGCGTCCAGCGCGAGCGCTTCTTTAATGAAGAGGATTATGTCCGCCTGAAGGATTTTTATGTCCTGAACAAACGGATCATGCGCAAGGCAAAAAACAACATGTTTGTCCTGCATCCCCTGCCGCGCGTCAACGAGATCTCCGTTGAAGTCGACAATGATCCCCGCGCCGCCTACTTCCGGCAGGTCCAGTACGGCGTATACGCCCGCATGGCCCTGATCCTGACCCTGCTCGGGATCCACGTGAACGAGGACGGCACCGTCACGCAGACGCCTGTCGAATGACCTGAGGAACTCTGCAGCGCAGTAAGGAATTTGCATTTATACACGATCATATCCCCATTTACATCCAGTCTTCAGGAGGGTCCGCTATGCTCAATGTCGGAAAAATCGAAAACGGAATCGTGCTCGACCACATCCATGCCGGACGCGGCATGTCCATTTATCATCATCTGCAGCTCAATAAACTGGAATGCCCCGTTGCCATCATCAAAAATGCCCGCAGCAACATCATGGGCAAAAAGGACATCCTCAAGATCGAGACGGATGCGGAGAGCATCAACCTCGACGTCATCCCCTTTATCGATCCGGATGTCACCGTCAACATAATCCGCAACGGGGAACTCGTCATGAAGAAACGGATCCAGCTCCCCAAAGAGATCCGCAACGTGATCAGGTGCAACAATCCCCGCTGCATCACGACCATCGAGCAGGGGATCCAGCACATTTTCTATCTCGCCGACACCCGCAGCAATATATACCGCTGCCGCTACTGCGATGAGAAATACACGGAGCAGGAGACGGACTGGTGACACACAGGCCGGCAGACTTACAGACCGATCAACAAAACCCGGGACACAAAGAAAACGTGTCCCGGGTTTTATAATTCTTTTCACAAAATGCTGTCAGAGTCAAAAGGTCGCGAAGGATCTTACGCCCCGCCAAAGTCCACGAGCAGGTGCACGGTTATGCTCTTTACAGAAGTCCCCTCCTTGCCATCTCCTGGTAGAGGCGGGCAACAGGGAGTCCTACGACGTTATTGTAGTCCCCCCGGATCCCGCGGATGAATTTGCAGAAGGCCCCCTGGATCCCGTAGGCCCCCGCCTTGTCATAGGGCTCCCGCAAAGAGATGTACCCCTCAATCTCTCCCTGGTTCATGGGAAATACATCGACTGCTGTCTCCTCATGGAAGGAAAAAGAAGATACTTCTTCCCGGCCGCCGCCCTGTACACAGCACACAGTCACTCCGGTATACACATGGTGCTCCCGTCCCTGGAGGAGGCCGATCATTCTCGCGGCGTCCGCCCGGTCCACCGGCTTTCCCAGGATCTCCCCGTCTACAGCGACCACCGTATCCGCGCCGATCACGATGATCCGGTCACCGTCACAGGGTCGGACTTTCTGTGCGATCTCCACTGCTTTCTGCAAAGAGAGGGCCTCCACTGTTTCCGCCGGATCAGACGCCGTGATCACCTCTTCACCCTGCGCAGGGATCACATCATATTCCGGAATGACCGCATGCAGAAGTTCCCGTCTGCGCGGTGACTGTGATGCAAGTATATATCTGTCCATTTCTAATCTCCTGTCTCCTCACTCTTTTGGGGAACTATCTCCTCTCTCCTCACTCTTTGGGGAAATGTCTGTGATCCGTTTTGCCTCCCGGTCGACTACAAAGAGAGCTTCGATCGTTTTCCTCGCCAGGAAAAAGGGCCTGTCATAGGGATTTAAAACGATTCCCTGGAGCTGCGCCGCGGTCTGGTCCGGATCCTGGGGCAGAAATCTTTTCAGAAGGGCATCCAGTGCGTAGGAGAGCACGAGCGAGCCGCGCTCTTGTGTTTTTTCACTGCTGCCTGCCGCCTTTGCCGCAGCCTCCTGCGCCGCATAAGCCCGTTCCAGTTTTGCCCGGCTCGTATAAGCCGGCTGCCAGAGTCTGCCGTCCCGGGTCCGGACCGCCTGCATCCGGTATTTCACAGCGCCCGGCCCGCCGGCACTGCCGGTCTCCTGCGCACCTCTCTTTCCGCCGCTGCTGTCAGCCTCCTGTGTGGTCCCCCTTAATCCGGTCCCTGTCGACTGTCCGGCATCCGGAGCCATACCGGCGCTGTTTTCCCCGGGCTGTGCCGAGAGGATCGGTACAAATACACGCCCCCGCTGGTTCATCCGCAGGCGCAGCATCTCCAGGGCTGCCACAAGGGACTGCTGATCCTTTTTTTCCAGCATCCTGTCAATGGCCTCCTCCAGCGGTTCATTTCCCTGTACGGCAGCGGGATGCCGCTCCGAAGCCCGTGTCAGTGCGCTCTCCCACCGGGCCCGGGCAGCGGGATTTTCCTCCCTGATCTTCTTTTTTTCCGACATCCGCAGTGAAAACGCATCTGCCGCCTGAAGGATCTGCTGCGGAAGCCTCTCCCTGCAGGCCTCTCTCCACTCATCCGGGATCCCGAAAAATGCCTCCGCCACTGCGCCGGCGATCGCTGCAATATCCGCGGAGGCCCCTCCCGGAGAAACCGCCCTGCGCAGGACATCTTCAAAATCTTTTCCATATAAAAAAGCAGACAGGGCTGCCCGGAGACAGAGGGACGGCTCCGGGGCGGAGCCTGCCTGCAGGATCTCCTGCCGCACAGCCTCCGGTTCCGGGATCCTGTATCCGAATGTTCTCTCCAGGAAGGTCCGGATATAGTCCTTCGTACAGGCATGGATCGCCAGAAAGACCGCACAGGCTGCGGCATCCGCCGCCCGTACACTCTCCTTTCCCTGATGGGTGAGCTTCGTCTGCAGGCGTGCGAGATGACGCATCATGTACAGATCCTCCTGGAACATCCAGGCGACCGGACTCACCCGGGCTGCCGCACAGGCCTGTTCCGCCGCGGAGGCCTCTGTGCCCTCCCTGAACAGCCAGATACTCAGGTCCATGGGATATCCTGCCAGGGGACTTGCCTGCCCGAACCGCCGCAGCGCACCCGCTGTTTCCTCACAGAAGGCTTCCTCAAAGGTATTTTTCCCCCTGCCGCCTGTCCGGTCCCCCGCCAGAAGCCCGGGGAGTTTTTTTTCAAAAGACAAAAGCCCTTCCTCCAGACCTGCTGTCAGAACGGTTTTATCCGAAAATGCCTCCCCTGCCTGTGCAGTCTGTCCTGCACTTTCCGAAGACTCCCTCCGCAGCAGGGAGATCCCGAAGTTTTCTGCTATACTGCCCTGTTTTTCGCAAAGAAAACCGACGAAATCGCCGATGATCGCACCATACATGTACGCGGTACTCCTTCCTCTCGATTTTTCTGTTTCTTAATGAAAAATCACCTGTTATCCGGAACATCTGCCCTTCGGATCCTCTGTTCTTTCGAATCTTCCGCCCCTCTGCTTATCCTTCTTCCAGAACCTGCCGGATCGCGGCTGCGGCGCCGTCATGTTCGTTATCCAGCGTGATCAGATCCGCCGTCATTTTCACAAAATCCGGGGCGTTTCCCATCGCGATCCCCAGACCGGCATTTTGCAGCATCGGACGGTCATTATCACCGTCCCCGAGTGTCATGATCTGCCCGGGGCAGACCCCCAGGCGGTCCGCAAGATCCCGGACCGCCAGCCACTTGTCCGCCAGGACATGGGTGACCTCCAGATCTGTCAGCCAGGGCAGCAGAACATGGATGATCTTCTCCCCCCTGCTCCCGCGGATCTTTTTCAGCTTTCCGAAAACGGAATCCCTCGACTCCCGGGACAGGAACATCAGAGAGATGTTTTCCACATGCGAGGACTCCTCCAACAGCAGGTCTTCAAAATCCCTGACGACCCTCCGGCTCCGATTGATGTAGCGCAGGATCGGAGGACGGATGGAAAAACGGTCCTCCAGCATTTTCTGGGTCTTTTCGTCATGATATCCCACGCCGCGCAGGAAGATCTCCCGGATCACGTCCTCCCCCCCGGCAGCTGCAAGGATCTCCCGCACCGTCTCATGCGGCATGTGCTCTTTTCGAAGGACCGCCTCCCCCGGCAGCGGATATCTGCGGAGGACGCCTTCATTCATTGCATCTGTATTGACCTCACCCGCATTTTCTGCAGCTGTATCAGCCGCATCTGCATGGACCGCACCCGCATTCTCTGCAGCTGTACCAGCCGCATCTGCATGGACCGTATCTGCATGGACCGCACCTGTGTGCGCCGTCCCGGAGAGGTTGTCTCCCTCCCGACCGGGCGGCAGGCCGGTTCCTTCACGCAACGCTGTCAAAAAACCGTTCTCCCTGTCCCAGGCCGACAGATCATAGGTGTTGGCTCCGTTGGATGTGATGATATACCGGATCCCGGGAATGGCGAGCACTTCTGCGGGGACACCGGCGAGCGGCCTCCCCGTCACGGGCACGACTTCGATGCCTGCCCGGATTGCCTCCTCCACGGATTTCCTTGCACTATTCGTCAATTCCTTACTCATCGTCAGGAGGGTCCCGTCCAGGTCGATCCCGATCATACGTATTGTTTTGTTGTCCATCATTACAGTCATAACCTCCGTGCACAGATTCTCCGGCGCCTGTTGCCGGATGGAACCGGGAGCCTTTTTTATCGTCTGTATAAAGGTATGTGTATAAAAAAACAGGCAGCCCCGTCTGTGTCTTTTGTTTAGAGAAATATTATATCACGGCTCCCGTATTCGTGATATAATGAAAATCCACGGTCGGGATGCCGGTGACCAGCACGTGTTACTGTTCACGCCCCCTCGATGGACGTGACAGTAACTTGCGTTCGCCCATGCTAAATTCGCTTCGCGATATGGGGAACAAACTTGCTCCGCAAGTTTGTCAACGCTGTTCAACTCGGGTTTTTCGCGAGAATACCGCGAAAAACGCCTCGAGTTTCGTAGCTGTCTGAACAGTAACCAGCACGTTACAGTACAGACCCATCTTTCGGAGTACGTACAGAGATGACTGAAAAATACTTTGATCTGCCGGGAGCAGATTTTACGATCAGATGTAAAATATACTGCAGTGACTCCCTGATCCGGGCGCGGTCAGCGCAGTCCGGCCCGGATCTTTCCGCAGAGGAACTGACCGGCGGGCGCTTTCGCCGTGTGGTCCTGTTCTGCCACGGTTTTGCCGGCCACAGGGACAACGCGATGGCCCGGACCATGGCAGAAAAGATCCTTGCATCCCATGACGACACTGCTCTGGTGATCTTTAACTGGCCTGCCCACGGGGATGACGCACACGAATGCATCTCCCTGGCAGACTGCGATACCTATCTGGACAGGGTGCTGTCTTTTGTGCAGGAAGAGCTGCAGCCAAGGATCCTGGATGCCTCTGCGACCAGTTTCGGCGGATATCTGGTGCTGAAATATATCCGTGACCACGGGGAAATGCCCTTCAGGCGGCTCTGTCTGCGCTGCCCTGCGATCGTCATGCACGATGTCCTTATGCAGACGATCCTGACTCCCGAAGAGATCCGGGCCATCGAGACAGGCGGTATCGTCCTGTCCGGATTCGACCGGATGACAGGCATAACCGGCGCTTTCCTGCGGGAGCTGGAGGCTGCCGATCTCACAAAGGCAGATTACAGCCCCTGGTCCGACCGCATCCGCATCGCGCAGGGGACCTCCGATGAACTGGTCCCTTTTGCCGCCGTGCAGTCTTTTGCACAAAAAAACAGAATCGAATTCCTGTCTGTAGAGGGTGCAGACCATCGTTTCACAGGGCCCGGACAGATGGATGCCGTCATCGCATCCTTTATGGACTATCTGGGTTTCTGACAGCCGGATGGACAGACCGCATCGATTTGCTTTTACATCGTTTTTCGCCCGCCTGCCGCGGGCGGTTTCCATGATTGTGTACTGAAATAGTGAATAACGGAGAATTCATCCTTCCCCTGACGAAGGATCTTTTAAAATATCATACGAGATGGAACGAGCGCTCCCTCAAGCCCTACACAGACGAGCTCTTTGACCTGTGGGCGGAAAACGGCGTCGACGGCCTTCTGGATACCCAGCTCCAGGGGCCGACCCTCACCAGGTTCGGGATCGTTCCGGATGACCGCCGCAGCGCCGACAGGATCATCGGACTGCTGCCCACCTACAAGGCGATCTTTAACAGGAACGACATCCAGGTCTATCGCGCGGACGGCCATATCTATATCGATGTCCCTTGGCAGACGGACCAGGTCTATCTGGGAGATATTCTGACCGACAGTGAGTTTGACTATCAGCAGAACACCCCGCAGGGGATCCCTGTCGCAGTCGGCATGGATATCTACCGGCAGAGTTATTTTGCAGACCTGTCAAGAACCCCCCACCTGCTCGTGGCAGGCTCCGGGCGCACCGGCTTCCTGCACGGCATCGTCATCAGTCTCCTGCTCTCCCACGCACCGGAGGAGATCGAGCTCTACCTGTGCGGACAGCGCCGGAGCGAACTGGACAAATACCGGGAGATCCCCTACTGCCAGGTGTCCAATGATCCCGCCGAGGAGATGGCCATGCTCGAGGATCTCAATGCCGAAGTGGACAGGCGCTATGCCGCCATGTATGACAGCCGCTGCAGGACGATCTATGATTTCAACCGCCGCGCAGGCACCATGAAGCACCTGATCGTCATCATCGAGGAATATTCCAATCTTGTCGCCATCGGAAAGCGCCAGGCGGCAGCCCTTCTGACCCGCCTCTCGGAAATGGCATCTTCCTGCGGGATCCACGTGATCGCCGCCTCGGAAAAAAGCGTCTATTTCCGCCCGATCCGGGACAGCTTTCCGGCGCGAGTCTGCCTCCGCACGGACACTGTGGCCGACTCCTACGTCATGGTGGACAGAAAGGGCGCGGAAAAGCTCGGCAAAAAGGGCATGCTCTATTATCTGGACGGTTCCTCTTCCACCCCCTATCTTCTGCAGAGCGGCATCGTGACGGCAAAAGAGATCCGCGCTGTCGTCTCTGCCGTCATGGATAACTTCGGCCAGCCGGATGAAAAGGAAAAAGGCCCCTCCCTCTGGGAGAAGCTTTTCTCAAGATAGGGACATACAAAAACAGCGGAGATCTATAATGAAATACAGTGCGATCATTTTTGATATGGACGGGACGATCCTGGATACGGCTGACGATCTCACGGCAGCCGTCAATTACGCGATGAAGCAGTGCGGCCACCGGCACGATTTCGTGCGGGCCGACGGGATGCGCATGTTCGGCAGCGGCGCCCACACCGCCCTGCAGCGGGCCCTTGCCATGGAGGCAGGTATGGAGGACGAGGAGAAGCTGCGCCTGATCGGCACACCGGCCTGCCCCGCCGCCCCGGGCATAGAAGAAGCGGAAGTCGCCCGCATCGAGACGATCTACCGCCCTTATTATCTGGACCACAGTATGGACCGGACAGGTCCCTATGACGGGATCCTGGACCTGCTCCGCACACTTCGCGCAAGAAAGATCCGGACAGCGGTCGTCTCCAACAAACCCGACCCCGCGGTCAAAAAACTGGCCGCGGACTGTTTTGAAAACCTGTTTGACGCCGCCATCGGCGAACAGCCCGGCATGCGCAGAAAACCTGCCCCGGACATGACACTTGCCACGCTGCGGGAAATTGGCGCCTCGCCGGAGGAAGCCGTCTATCTCGGCGATACGGAGATCGACATCGAAGCCGCCGCAAGTGCCGGCATGGACTGCATCTGTGTCTCCTGGGGCTTCCGCTCCCGGCGTTTTCTGCAGTCACTCCACCCGCTGACCATCATTGACCGCCCGGAAGAGCTGCTGACCCGGTTTTTGTAAACCATTTTAAACCATTTACTTCCTGTTCGCATACAGAGCCCGCACCCGGTCCAGGAAGGCATCGACATCGGCTTCCGCCGTTCCCCAGGCTGTGACAAGGCGAACCGGGACCATTCCGTCCCGCTCAGGGGCCCACGCATAAAAAAAGAACTCTTTTTCCAGCTCTCTTACCACATCCTTCGGAAAGACAGGGAAGATCTGATTGGTCGGGGAATCACTATAGAAGGAGACCTGCTGCTCCTTAAGGCCGGTCCGGAGCTTCTCTGCCATGCGGTTCGCATGTGCCGCCATCTGATAATAGACAGATCCCTCTCCCCCTTCCAGAAGAGCCTCAAACTGGACACCGATCAGCCGGCCCTTGGCCAGCATGCCGCCCTGGCGTTTCATCATCCAGCGGAAATGGTCATTGATCTGCCGGTTCCGGATGACGAGCGCCTCCCCGAAGAGCGCTCCGTTTTTCGTACCGCCGATATAAAAGGCATCGCAGAGCCCCGCCAGTTCCCGGATCGACAGATCGTTTTCTCCGCAGGTCAGCGCCGCTCCCAGTCTCGCGCCGTCCACATAGAGCAGCAGTTCCCTCTCTCTGCATTTTTCCGAGATGGCAGCCATCTCCGCCCTGCTGTAGATCGTCCCGATCTCCGTCGGCTGCGACAGATAGACCATCCGGGGCAGGGGCGTATGTTCATCCTCATATTCCTCCAGCGCCCGGTCGATCAGATCCGGCGTCAGCTTTCCATCGATTCCCTCCACGGTCAGAACCCGGTGTCCGGTCGCTTCGATCGCGCCCGACTCATGAAAATAGATATGGCCGGTCCTCACCGCCACCACAGATTCATAGGGCCGCAGGGCTGCCGCGATGACCGTGCTATTGCAGGGCGTCCCGCCGACCATCATGTGGACGGCACAGGTCCTGTCCCCGATCAGGTCCCGGATCATATCCGCGGCGCGGGCGCAGTGGTCATCCATCCCGTACCCGTCTGTATGCTCCATATTCGTGTTCACCAGAGCTTCCATGACTTTCGGGTGTGCTCCCTGGCTGTAATCCGAGCGAAAATATATCATGCCATATCCTCCAGATGCATATATCTCATTCCATTCACAAACAGTTCCGAAGCTGCATACGGCCGGCTTTGCAGCATCCTTTCGAAACAGCATACACCATCTTCCTTCCGATGGAAAGAGAAAGAAGGACCGCAAAAAAAACCGAGCAGCTTCAGGCAGGTCTTTCCTGTAACGAAAAAGGACAGAGATCCGCGGACCATCTACGCAGGACCCCTGTCCTTTTGCTCTGTCTGTCATACGGGCCGTCATCCAGACATTTACGGTCGATCGAGTATGCAGGCTGCGCCGCAGCTCATCGCGCCACGCTCCTGCTGCCGCCTGTTTTACAGGGACTTGCCGAATGCCTCTACCTTTGCGAGAGCAGCCTCAGACTTGTTGTCCTCGCCGCCAGACTCTCTCGCAGCTTCCAGCGCGGACTCCCGAAATGACGGCATACTCCCCACAATAAATGCAGCCATTCTGACCACACTCCAGGCACAGAACGCAACGATCCCGGTCCCTATATTGAACAGCGTGCTCCTGTATCTTCTGGCTTTGATCTCGTCCGCTCCGTTTGCGAGCAAAGCATCCATCCTGTCCGCCATCTCATCACCTCGTGAAACATTTACAAAATACAGCCTCCGCGGCTCCTTTACGTAAAATGCACCCGCCCTGTCTCCTCACGGATCCCGTCCGCACGGGAAGGAAGCGCTGCCTCAGTCCCGATCCTGTCCGCACGGGAAGAAAGCGCTGCCTCAGTCCCGATCCCGTCCGCACAGGAAGAAAGCGCTGCATTGATCCGGATCCCATCCGCCCAGGAAGGAAGCGCCGCCTCGATCCGGATCTCTTCCCCCGTAAACGGCTGATGCAGTACAGCCCGGAAGGCATGCAGCATAAGCGGATCTGCTTCCGCCAGCGCAGTTTTTCGGGAATACTCCGGCCCGTACAGCCGGTCTCCCACGATCGGATGCCCCAGAGAGGCCATATGAACGCGGATCTGGTGGGTCCTTCCATGTTCGATACGGCAGGCGATCAGGGAGGTTCCGTCCTCCAGCTCTGCCAGCACCTTATAAAAAGTCCTGGCGGGTTTTCCGTCCTCCGCAATGACCATCCGGAAAGACTCCCTGCTCTCTCTGCGCAGAGGCCTGTCCACGACACCGTCCATACCCGCATTCCTGCAACAGCTGCCCGGATCCGCCATGCATTCCCCCGCCCCGGGGGCCGCCATACCCGGATCCGGCCTTCCGTCCTCTGAAAAATGCCCCCGCACCCGCGCAATATAGAGCTTCTGCATCATGGAAGCCTGCCGCTGTTTGATCAGCTGGGCAGCCGTCTCTGTATTCAGGGCAAAAATGACAATGCCCGAAGTATCCCTGTCCAGCCTGCCGGTCACGCGGACATCAAGTTCCTTTCCGATCCGGCCCAGATGCTCCGCCACCTGATTGGACAGGGTATCGTCAAAATGCCCCGGACTCGGGTGGCAGACCACCCCCGAGGGTTTATCCGCCGCCAGAATATCCTCATCCTCGTACAGGATCCGGAAAGGATACTTTTCATTGAGCCAGAAGACAGGTGGTGCCCAGATCTTCTGCAGCCGTCCGTCCTTGGCAGCCAGGTATCCTGCAGCCTGCCCCGGAAGGTCCTCTTTATGCCGCTCTCGCTCCTTTGAAGAAAGATCCTGAAGCCCTGCCTGTTCTGCTGAAAAGACGGCATCACTTTCTGATCGTCGAAGGGCATCGTGCGGATGCTCTTCCACCGGCTCACCCCCCCGGGTCAGCCGGATCTCGAGAACATCTCCCGCCTGCAGAGAGGCATTTACATAGCGCTTCTCCCCGTTCAGGAGGATCCCGTCCTTTCTATACTTAAACCGGCTCAGCTGTTTGGACGAGAAGCCGATCTTCTTCATCAGATACTCCTTGATCGTCTTCCCCGCATCCTGTTCTTCGATCTGCATACGCAGGATGCGCGGTTTCAGCTGTCCCGGCTGTCCTTTCTGTTTCTCCAATGCCAATATTCTTCTCCGTCCTTCCCCTTGCCGTACAGGTCCCGGTGCCGCAGCCGGACATGTACGGCTGCGGCACCGGGATCCGGGACATGACTTCAACGACATTCCTACTATTATTTAAACACCGCCGCCGGCTTTTAACAAGTGCGCATAAAAAAAGCAGCCGGTATATTCCGACTGCTGTTTTTGTAAGTGGAGACGACGGGATTCGAACCCGCGACCTCAGCGTTGCGAACGCTGCGCTCTCCCAACTGAGCTACGTCCCCATAGAATGTCCGGGCCAGAACCTGACCCGGACTTCGTTGTTTGTCCGACTTGACTATTATAGCACCTTTTTTAGAAAAGGAAAGGGGGTATTTTTATTTTTTTTACCTCTTGGTGCGGAGGAAGGAAGGAATTTCAAGGTTCTTCTGGCGGACAGTGGATCCGGTCTGGCGGTTGCCATAGTTGTAGGCGGATCCATTCTGACTGAGCTGGCTCTCAAATCCCTGCTTCAGCGTGCTTTTATAGGGGCTGGAGGCCTTTCCTGCCGCAGTACCGAAGATGGTATTGGGAGAGATCACATCCCTGTTGCCGATGCCGGTGGCAATGACAGTGACATCGCAGGCATCCGTGTTGCTGTCGTCATACATCGCGCCGAAGATGATATTGACATCCTCGCCAGCCTGTTCCTGCACATAGCTTGCAGCGTCGGAGGCGTCTGCGAGGGAGATGTCTCCGGAAATATTGATGATAACATCCGTCGCACCGTTGACGGTCGTCTCGAGCAGCGGGCTCTCGACCGCCATACGGACTGCATCCGTCGCCTTGGTCTCACCCTTGCCGTAACCGATACCGATATGCGCGACACCCTTCTCACGCATGACTGTCTGCACATCCGCGAAGTCAAGGTTGATGATGGCGGGCACATTGATCAGATCCGTGATACCCTGTACAGCCTGCTGAAGGACCTCATCCGCCTTCTTGAGTGCCTCGGGAAGAGTAGTCCTGCGGTCCATGATCTCCAGAAGCTTGTCATTGGGGATCACGATCAGTGTGTCGACATTCTCCTTGATGCTCTCGATGCCGACCATGGCGCGCTGCATACGGCTCCTTGCCTCAAAGCTGAAGGGCTTTGTGACGACGCCGACAGTCAGGATGCCCTGCTCCTTCGCGAGCTTGGCGACCACTGGAGCCGCCCCGGTGCCTGTACCGCCGCCCATGCCGCAGGTCACGAACACCATATCCGCACCTCTGATCGCGTTTGCGATCTCGTCCGCGCTCTCCTCAGCCGCCTTCATGCCGACCTCAGGGTTCGCGCCGGCTCCAAGGCCTTTGGTGAGCTTCTCACCGATCTGCAGAAGCTTCGGCGCTATGCAAAGCTGCAGCGCCTGAACATCCGTATTGACACCGATAAACTCGACACCGGTTATATCAACGTCCACCATGCGGTTGACAGCATTGTTTCCGGCACCTCCGACACCAACAACGATAATCTTGCAGGCCGTCTCAGTCTCATTCGTTTTAATCTCGAGCACAGTAGTTTCCTCCTTTTACCTTTTCCTTATTTATAATTTCAGCCTGCCGGTTCTCAGATAGTATGCAGCATTTTCTTCATGAAATGAGCCCTGCACGGAAGCTTAGAGGCTCAGGTCCGGATACCAGGATTGAAGAATACCGGCAGCACTGGCAATTAATAAAAAAATGAATACACCACCAGGCATTTTTAAGCCAGATTCATCATACAATTTGTATGCGAAATAATCAATGCCGTTTTTCTACGTTTCAAAACTGTCCGCACGTTTTTGACTATAAAAGTCAAAAGCCTGCATATCCAGGATATGCAGGCTTTTGATCAGACTTTGATTTGGTCAGGCTTTGAGTTCATGATAGAAGCATAAGCAGCAGAGGGCATTCCCTGCCGGCTTCCGGTTCAGCGCGCAGACAGGACGATATTCGCTCCGTCATAGTTGTATCCCGTCATGGAGATCACGCCTCTTCTTCCCTCCAGATAGGGAGCGATCTGGTGGATCTTGTGCATCTTCTGATCAAACCCCGTCTTTCCGAGTTTGATGCGGACCCGGCCGAAGGTGACCGTGATATTTCCATTGGCATCCGAGTCAACTGCATCGGCGTGGAGCTCATATTTTTCCACCGCCCGAAGGAGATCCAGAACGAGGTCCAGTCTGGCCTGATTCTCTTCATCCGCCGCCATGACTTCCTCCCCGGCTGCGGCATCAGCCAGTGTGACCCCGCTGATCTTCGTTACTTCCTTGAAGCTGCGCCCCGAGATCGTCTGGACTGTGCCGTCGCTGGACAAAAAGACATTTCCTTCCTCGCTCTCCACGACCCCGTCCAGAGGCTTTTCCCTAATATTGACTCTTACGGTCGACGGATTGACGATATCTATATCGATCCGGTCAACGAAAGGGATGTTCCTGACAGGCCGCTGATGGTATTTCAACGCCATCACGAATGTGTTGTCGCCCAGCCTGCCGCGCGTGATAAAGGATTCGATCTGCTCCTGGCTGTATTTTGTGCTGCCATAGATCGTCGCATGCCTGAAATTGAAAAACAGCAGTACGACGGCAGCACCGGCCAGCAGAGCCAGAAGGAAGAACACCAGCAGCCCCCGCAGGGAAAGCAGGCTCCCGATCAGAGGGATCCCTCCGGTCCTCTCATCATCACGGGCATCGATCGCGATCCTGTGCCCGTGTACGATCTCAACCGCAGCCGCCCGGGTCCGGGCTGATGTCTGTGCCGGATGAGAAGCATATATGGATTTCCGATGTAAATCTGAAGTGATCTTTTTCATAACTATCGTCCTGTCGTCCTCTTGTTAATACTGCACTACAGGCTGCTGGTCCTTCCCACGCACATCACCATCCCGATCTCCGCCAGCAGAAAGAACAGTGACGATCCTCCGTAACTGATGAAGGGAAGCGTGACGCCTGTATTCGGTACCGTGTTGGTCACCACAGCGATATTCAGGATCGCCTGAACGGCGATGTGGGTGATCACGCCGGTGACGATGAGAGCTCCGTAGAGATCTTTCGCATTTCCTGCGACCAGGATAAATCGCCAGATCAGAATGACAAACAGCACCATGATAGCGATCGCGCCAAACAGCCCCAGTTCCTCGCAGATAATGGAGAAGATCATGTCGTTCTGGGCTTCCGGGACAACGGCCTTCTGCATGCTCTGGCCGAGCCCTTTCCCAAAGATCCCGCCTGAACCGATGGCGTAGAGTGCCTGCAGGGTCTGATAGCCTGTATCCCCGGCATATGCCTGCGGGTCCAGCCACACCAGGACACGTCCCCCTCGAAATCCCAGGTCCGCCTGATCCGCGGAACGCACGATATAGGTGATAAGCGCGGCGCTCCCCGCCACTCCCAGTATGGCCAGGGCTACAAACCGTTTATAATCCGGGCAGGCTACAAACAGCATGCCGAAGGCGATCGCCAGTATGACGAGCGCAGAGCTCATGTTATTGGTGATCCGCCAGAGCATGACCGAGATGACCCCGGCAGGCACCATAGGAAGCAGAAATCCCCACGCTTTCTGCAGGCGCCGCCTGCCGATGATCTCGATCAGCAAGGCTGTAAAAATGATGACTGCCACTTTGGCAGCCTCGGATGGCTGCAGGGACATAGGGCCGATGTCCAGCCATCGCTTCGCCCCGTTTACCTCCCGCCCGTAGGGTATGATCATGACGATCAGGCCGATTGCCCCCAAAAAGGCCGGAATCGACAGGTATTTCCAGTATCGGTAGGGAAAGAACGCGATCCCGGCCATCAGGCCCAGGCCCAGACAGGTAAAAAACAGCTGCCGCTTCAGGTAGTAGGCCGAGTCCCCATATTCGACGATCCCTATGTAGGAACTGGTGGAATACAGCAGCACCAGACCGAAAGCCAGCAGAAACAGCACGATCAGTACAAGGCTGTAATCGCCATAGGCCTGCAGTCCTTTCTCTCTACTCTTCGCGTAGTTCCTGTCTCTTCCCGCCGGAAGTCCTTCCGCACTATCTGATGAGAAAAAGTGTCCACCTGCTCTTCCGCGTCTTTTATTCAGTTTTTTATTGTCAGAAGAATCCTTTGCTAATACGGGCATATATGTCTCTCCCATGTCACGCGTCGTGATCTTTCAGCTGCAGCACATATTCCCTGAAGAGGTCTCCACGGACTTCATAATTCGGGAACATTCCCCAGCTTGCACAGGCAGGCGACAGGAGTACCTCGTCCCCTGGCTCGGCTGCCGCAGTACATGTCTGCAGGCACTCTTCAAAGGTCTCACAGAAGACGATCTCAGAGAATCCGTGCGCCCTCGCACAGGCCGCGATATCTTCGCGTGTCTGACCGATCAGGACCAGTTTCTTTACCTTGCCGTCAAATGCTTCGATCCACTCATCGTAACTGTTCTTTTTGTCATAGCCCCCGCCGATCAGGATCGTGGGCCCCGTCATAGCCCGGATCCCCTGGATCGCGGCATCCGGGTTGGTCGCCTTGGAGTCATTGTAGTAACGCACTCCGTTTTTTTCTGCAATGAATTCAATCCGGTGCGGGACCGGAGGAAAATCACGGACGACCTGCAGGATCGTTTCCATCGGGACACCGGCGGCCTCTGTGACCGCGATCGCGGCCATGACGTTCTCGGCATTGCAGACACCTACCAGATGCATCTCATGGACATTCATGAGCCTGCGGGTATGTCCCTTCCCGTCCGCCCGGCAGATCTCCTCCCCGTCCAGGAAGAATCCCTCCCGGAGCTTTGTCTGTGAGGAAAACCAGACAACTTTCGCAGGGCACAGATGCTCTCCGTAGGGACGGAGCCTGGGATCATCATAGTTGAGAACACAGGTATCCGATGCAGTCTGATTGCGGGCGATCCGTTCCTTGATCGCGGCGTAGTTCTCCATCGTATAGTGCCGGTTGAGGTGGTCCGGGGTGATGTTCAGGATCGCGCTGACCGCGGGATGAAAAGAGGGGGCCGCTTCCAGCTGGAAGGAACTGATCTCGCCCACGGTGACGGAGTCTGCATCCGTTTCGATCGATGCAGCCGCATAGGAACGTCCGATATTTCCGACCACAAAGACCTTCGGGTTTACAGCCTTCATGATCTCTCCGACCAGGGTCGTCGTGGTGGTCTTGCCGTTTGTTCCGGTGATAGCCAGGATCTTTCCCTTTTCAAACAAAAAACCGAGTTCGATCTCTGAAATGACCGGGTTCCCGGCATCCAGAAGCCGCTTCATAAGCGGAGAATCCAGCGGTACAGCCGGACTGGGCACCACGAGATCGAATCGCTCTGACAGCTTTTCCTCCGGAAGTCCTCCGATGCAGACGGAAAGTCTCCTGCCCTCCTCTGTAGTCAGAGACGCCCCGACCTTTTCCCGGACTGCCGCAGCGTCCGCCTTTTCATTTTCCTCCAGGACCAGGACCTCCGCCCCTTTTTTACACAGAACAGAGGCCGCGCCGACTCCGCTGAGTCCGCTCCCGATCACGAGCACTTTCTTTCCCTGAAAATCCATAGAATCTACGTCCCTTCTCTTTCACGGCCGTGTTTAGGCGAACCGCTTTAGCCCCGGATGCTGTTCTCGCAGTCTTCGATTATTCCTTTTTCGGACGCAGGATCAGCCTTCGGCAAAAGCCCGCGCCCTGTGCGATACAGCACCCTTTTTCAATAATTGCGAAAGGATCCGCTGTCACAGCGCCAGGATCCCTATTGCCCCAAGCACAGCTGTCAGGATCGTAAACACGGCGACGACGCGCACCTCGGACCATCCCCCGAGTTCAAAATGATGATGGATCGGCGCCATGCGGAAAAAGCGTTTTCCGTGTGTCTTTTTGAACCAGAGGACCTGGATGATGACGGAGATCACTTCGATCATATAAATAAACCCGACGATGGGGATAAAGAGCGGAAGCTGCAGCATGTAGGCGATCCCCGTGATAAATCCGCCCAGGGCCAGGGAACCTGTGTCCCCCATGAAAACCTTCGCCGGGTAGGCGTTGTAGAGCAGAAAGCCCATAAGCGCCCCGATCATGGCAGTGCCGGCCATAATGACACCGGAGGCAGCGGCCGCCGCGGCAACGACAAAAAAGAGCGCTGCGGCGATCGTGACGCATCCCGCCAGGCCATCCACACCATCTGTGAAATTCGTTCCGTTCACCGTCGCGACAGCGATAAAGATCAGGACCGGAATGTTCAGGATCCCGAAGTCCAGGATCCTGCCGGACGTAAACGGGATCTTCATGGCCAGGGGCACGTAGTGGACATTCTGCACATACCAGGCGAAACACAGGGCCACAAGGATCTGCAGCAAAAACTTCTGCCAGGCATACAGGCCGTCCGAGCGTTTTTTCACCACCTTGATATAATCGTCGGCAAAACCGATGAGTCCGAATCCCACCGTGAGGATCAGGACCGGCACGGACTGCGCCCGCCCCCGCAGGGGCAGAAGACATCCGGCGACCACGCCGAGCAGGATCATCAGCCCTCCCATATTGGGAGTACCGGTCTTTTTTTTGTGGCTTTTTGGGCCATCGTCCCGTTCCGTCTGCCCGGCCTTGAGCCTGCGCAGAAAGGGGATCAGAAACCTGCCGGAAACGGCACTTACGGCAAAAGCAGTCAGAAAAGGAAGCGCTGCCGCATGAAAATCAACATCCAAATGCATTTTTTATTCCTCATCCTCCGGTACGCGTTCATTCGTATCATAGAGTCCCAGCTCCTCCAGCTCGAGCTTCTCCTCATCGCTGACCGGTTCGGTCATATAGATGTTCATATAGGGGAGGACCTCGGTCAGGATCTTTCTGGTGACCTGGCAGGCTCTGCCCGCCTCGTCCTGTTTCTTCTTATTGATCCGGTCAAGAACGACGTAGATGCAGATCTGCGGATCTTCCGCGGGAGCAAAGCCAAGGAAAGAGACGACATACTGGCCGTTTCCGCGCGGAAGTGTCTCGGCAGTCCCGGTCTTGCCCCCGATCCTGTAGCCGGCAGGCCTTGCCAGCTTGCCGGTTCCGTGATCTCCTTCGACAGCCTGTATGCAGTACTGGCGGATCATGGAGCTGGTCTCCTCTGAGACTGTCTTTTTCAATACGCGCGGCGCATTGCTCTGTACGGTTGAACCGCCCGCACTCGTGATCCTGTCCACGACATGGGGCTGATAATAATTCCCCCCGTTGATCAGAGAATTGAACCCCGTGATCATCTGGATCATCGTCACTTCAAAGTTCTGACCGAAGGAGTTGGAAGCCAGGTCCACTTCCGACATGGCATCGGCCGTATACAGATACCCGTCCGTGCGCGCCTCGCCGGCCAGATCCACGTTTGTCCGCAGGCCGAAATTATAGATGTTCTGAAACTTACAGAAGGTCTCGTTCCCGATCTTCGCGGCTTCCTGCATCAGGGCGACGTTACAGGAGCGCTCGATCGCACCCGCCACATCCAGGATCCCGTCTCCTTCCAGATGGGCGCACTTGATCCATGTATCCCCTACGAGAAGCTGGCCGGTGCAAAGGAAAGTATCCTCCCGCTTCAGTGTCCCGCTCTCCAGACCTGCCGCGGTCGTAAAGGGCTTGGCCGTGGAACCGGGCTCGAAATGATTCCCCACACAGAAGTTGTTCCAGAGTGTACGCAGGTATCGTGTCTTGTCCGCATCCGAGAGATTCCGCGCCTCCGCCAGCGTCAGATAGCTGCTGGTCGGCGTATCTTCTTCGTCGAGCTTGGGCATACCGGCGACCGCGTCTATATTGAAGGGGTCGTTGAGGTCAAAACCGGGCTCGCTGGCCATGGCCAGAATCCCGCCTGAATCTATATCCATGATGATGCAGGCCGCATTGTTCGTGCCGTTGCCCTTGTGCTTATTGTCCTTGTACTCCTCGTTGAACTCCTTCAGGTATTTTTCGCAGATGCTCTGGATATTGGCGTCGATGGTCAGGACCAGATTGTTCCCGTCCGAGGGCTGGATCGTCGTCTGCTCCATATTGAGAGATTCATCGAGGTAGCCGTATGTCCTGCCTTCTACGCCGCGCAGGACGTCGTCATAATACTCCTCGACTCCGTAAGCACCGTCGCTGTTTCCGGCGGTAAATCCGATCACGTCCGCCGCCAGGGTGTTGCAGGGGTAGGTCCTGATATAATTATCCTCGAACCAGATTCCTTTAATATTGCTGTAGACCAGTTCCACAGGATCCGTTTTCGGAATCTCCGCACCCTCTTCCTCTGCCTTTTTGACCGCAGCCTCCTGCTCCCGCTGTGCCGCCTCCTCTTTTTCGATCCCCTCGGCAACTTCCATATCGAAGTTTCTTTTTTCCTGGTAGGGAAGGTTCTTCCTGGCAATGTAGTACTGCGAACCGGGATGGTCCGTCACATAGGTCCGGATCTCCTCTTTGTCCAGTCCGAGCCTCTCTGCCGCATCCAGCGACGGCTCCAGATACTCCGGTTTTTCCAGCATCTGTTTCGCATCGATGATCACGTTATAGACCAGCTGGCTGTCCGCCAGAACGGTTCCTTTCGCGTCCGTGATCCTGCCCCGCTTATAGGGCAGCGTCTTGTTGTCATAGGCCTGCTGCGAGAGCACCTGCATCGTATAGGAGCGCCCGTTGTCCCTCTGGATCATAAAGAGGCGGAAGCCCAGGAAGACAAAAGCCGCCAGAATGAGTATAAAAAGGACCATCAGACGCTTCTGCATACTGATGGTAAACCGCCGCGGCCCCCGGCGGATCCGGTGTCTGGCCGCACTGCCAGTCTGCAGCCGGCCCTCTCCCTTATCATTTTTCATTTTCTGTCTCCGTGACCTGGTGGACTGTATCCTTTTCCGAGCCGGAATAGATGATGACCTGGTCCCGGTCCGCGTACTTCATTCCCAGTTCGTGGATCGCCCTGTCACGGACTTCTTCCAGATTGATGCTGTCGTTGATCTCATTGTAATCAGCATCATTTTCCGCTTTCATCTGTGTCAGCTTCTGCTCCAGATCTGCGATCTCCCGGGAAGTCCTCGTTACGTCCGCCTGCAGCTTGATGTAGTACAAGAGCAGCGCTGTCATCGCCGCTGTGATAAAAAGCATGAACAGAACGGAGCGAAGACTCATTTTACCGTTCCCGGTATGCCGATCATTTAAACGGACAGCTCTTCTGTCCGGATATACTGTTCTGACCATAAATCCTGCCTGTACCTTTTCCTGTGCCCTGTTCTTCCCCTTCCAATCCCTTTGAAGGTCATGTCCCCGCCCTCATTTTTTTATTCCCGGCATTTTTTGTCCCCGGCATTTTTTATCCCCCGGCATTTTTATCCCCGGCATGGAAAGACGCGGACCGGAGCACCGGGTTACACACTATCACACTTCTCTTAAAAATGAGCGGCCTGCGCCGGCTTCGCTGCGGCCTTTGCCCCGCTTTTTTTCGCATCACATCTCATTTCGCTCAAAAATCCGAAGCTTTGCACTGGCGGATCTGCGATTGCGGGCCAGTTCCTCTTTACCGGGCAGGATCGGCTTTCTGGTAACGACCCTCCCCCTGGAAACACGTCCGCAGACGCACACCGGAAATTCCGGCGGACAGATGCAGGGCTTTTCATTTCTGCGGAAGGCATTTTTCACGATCCTGTCCTCGAGGGAATGGAAGGTGATGATGCAGAGTCTCCCGCCCGGGGCCAGCAGCCCGATCATCCGGTCCAGTGAATCCTCCAGAACCTCCAACTCGCGGTTGCAGGCGATCCGGATCGCCTGAAAGGTCCTCTTACAGGGATTACCTCCCCGCTCCCGCATCTTCATGGGGATGGAGTGCTCAACGATTTCCACCAGCTGTCCGGTCGTCGTAAGGGGAGCATCTTCGCGGGCCCGTACGATACCTGCTGCGATCTTCGCCGCACACCGCTCCTCTCCGTAGTCCCGCAGGATCCTCGTGAGTTCCTGCTGCGAGCAGGTATTTACAATATCCTGTGCGCTCAGTGCCGCGCCGCGGTCCATGCGCATATCCAGAGGAGCGTCCGTCCGATAGGAAAACCCCCGCTCCGGATTATCCAGCTGATAAGAGGAGACACCGAGATCCAGGAGGATCCCGTTGATCTTCCCGGTCCCGCCGGGAGTCTCCGCCAAAAAATCCAATGCGACCCTGTCCATGTTCTCATAGTTATCATGAACAAACCGGACCCTTTCGGAAAACGGGGCCAGTCTCTTTCGTGCTGCCGCCAGGGCTTCCTCGTCCTGATCGATCCCGATCAGACTGCCTCCCTCTGTCAGCCGCCGGGCGATCTCATAGGAATGCCCACCGCCGCCCAGGGTTCCGTCGATATAGATTCCGTCCGGCCTGACTGCAAGACCCTCCAGGACCTCCTCGAGCAGGACTGATTCATGTACAAACTCCATTGCCGCCCTCTCTAGATCTCAAATCCGTTACCGAGCAGATCCTCGGCGATCTCATTGATATCTCCGCTGAACCCGTCATTCTCAAGAGTCTCCGGATCCCAGATCTCGATCCTCGCTCCGACCCCCATCAGGACGACATTTTTTTCGATGTGTGCGTGCGCGCGCAGTTTCTGCGGGATCAGTACCCGTCCCTGTCTGTCCGGCTCTGCCTCTACTGCACTGGACAGAAAAAACCGGACCAGTTCGCGCTGCCTGCGGGTATTATAAGGAAGCCCGGAAAGCTTCTGTACAAAGCGATCCCAGGCCGGCATATCGTAGACGCACAGACAGGGATCCAGGCTCTTCGTGATCACAAACCTGTCTCCCAGCGCATCTCTGAATTTGGAAGGAATGATCATCCTCCCCTTTGCATCGAGAGAATGGTCATAGGACCCCATGAACATCTGCCACTTTCCTCCACTTTTACCCACTTCATTGTCAATCATACCAATTTGATGCTCGCTTTTCAATACCTGCGGGCGGTTTTTCGGCATGTTCGATGGATGTTCGGTGAAATGCACCTTTTTTTATGCTTCTTATGCACGCAAAAAGGGCCATGCGCAGTACAGCAGCGCATGGCTCTTTTGTCTCTTCTCTATTATTTCGTTCTCAATTTTTGTCTGCAGCAGGTGCAGAGCGCCTGCGACCGATCAGGATCGCCGTGATCGAACAGACGGCTGCGACGATCCCCAGCACCATGGAGACCGGGACCCTGGTTCCCGGAATGTAAAGCTGGTCCGTGCGGATATTTTCTATGATCGCACGCCCGATCCCGTAGCCAGCCAGATAGACCAGAAAGATCTCTCCGTGAAACCTCTTGATCCCCTTTTTCAGGTAGACGGCCATCACCGCAAACACCATCAGGTTCCACAGCCCCTCGTACAGAAAAGTAGGGTGGACCTGGATATAATTGGTGCCCGCCTCCATGTGAGCGGCAATGGTCTCACTGATATCCGAAGCCCTCACCATGGAGACCGGCAGACGCATCGCGAACAGGCTGTCCGTGTACTCTCCGAACACCTCCCGGTTAAAAAAGTTCCCCCATCTCCCGATCACCTGCCCAATGACCAGTCCGAAACCGATATTGTCCAGAAAAAGGCCCGGATCCGCCTTTCTTCTCTTACAAAAAAGAAAGATCGTGATCACGCAGAGAATGATCCCCCCGTAAATGGCCAGACCTCCGGCCCGCAGGTTAAAGATCTGGAGCAGGTTGTCTTTATAGTAATCCCACATGAAGATGACATAGTAGATGCGGGCACCCGCGATCGCGGAGACCACCAGCCAGATAAAGGCATCCCAGTACAGGTCCGGGTCCTGTCCCATCCGTTTTGCAATATTTGCGGCGATCGTGATGCCGAGCAGCATCGCTGTGGCAACCAGGATCCCGTAGATCGCGATCCCGAAACCGCCGATCATGATCGTTTTGGGGACATTCTGCAGATAGATTCCCAGGTGCGGGAATGCGATGTCCATGTCTCCCATCATTTGCTGCATAGAAAACGCCTCTCAACTTCGGAACTGCAGCGAAATAATCTGTACAGTTCCTTACACATTAAATCTGAAGAGGATCACATCGCCGTCCTGGACGACGTAGTCCTTTCCTTCCATCCCGACCAGGCCCTTTTCGCGGGCGGCGGCGAGGGAGCCGAGCTCCAGCAGCACTTTGTAATTAACTACCTCCGCCTTAATAAATCCGCGTTCAAAATCGCTGTGGATCTTACCGGCAGCCTGCGGCGCCTTTGTGCCGATCCTGATGGTCCAGGCGCGGGTCTCATCCTCGCCCGCGGTCAGAAAACTCATCAGGCCCAGTGTGCGGTAGCTGGCCCGGACCAGTTTATCAAGTCCGGCCTCCGCCACACCCAGATCCTCCAGAAACATGGCCTTTTCATCGTCGTCGAGCTCGGCGATCTCGGATTCGATGCTGGCACAGATGACAAAGACCTCGCTCCCCGTCTCTGCCGCATAGGCGCGCACCTTCTGTACACCCGCATTCTCCGCACCGTCATCCGCCAGATCATCTTCTGCGACATTCGCCGCATAGATCACGGGCTTGTCCGTCAGCAGGTTATAGGTCTGCAGCCACTTCTCCTCTTCTTCCGAGAGACCTTCCCCCTTACCCGCATCAGAGAGCAGCGAAGCTGGCTTTCCCTCCTCGAGGTGCGCGCGCACTTTTTTCAGAAATTCCATCTCCTTGCCGGCTTCCTTGTCCATCTTCGCTGTGCGTGCCACCTTGGAGATGCGGCGCTCCAGAACCTCCAGATCGGCAAAGACCAGTTCCAGATTGATGGTCTCAATGTCACGAAGCGGGTCGACGCTCCCGTCGACATGGATCACATTCTCATCCTCAAAGCAGCGCACCACATGAACGATCGCATCTACCTCGCGGATATTTGCCAGAAACTGGTTTCCAAGACCTTCCCCTTTCGACGCACCCTTGACCAGACCCGCGATGTCCACGAACTCGATCACAGCGGGAGTGACTTTTTTCGAGTGGTACATCTCTCCCAGCAGCCGGATCCTCTCATCAGGAACCGCGACGACGCCCACATTGGGGTCGATCGTACAGAAGGGGTAATTGGCCGCCTCTGCTCCGGCTTTGGTCAATGCGTTAAAAAGTGTGCTCTTGCCTACATTCGGAAGGCCTACGATACCTAGTTTCATCTCTGTGTTTTCTCCTTTAACTATTAGGTTCCTTATATTTAAGTATCCTTACATACTTAAGATGTAAGGGCAAAAGGTGGTCAGGCAGCCCCCGTCCCGTCAAGTTGGACAACCGCCGGAACCTCTCCTCCCCGGCTTAATCCTTTGCCTCCTGATAAAAGTATCCCAGCAGTCTCTCCGTCGGGATCGCATTGATAAACGCATGCGGATCGACTTCCAGAATGACCTGCGTGACGCGCTTCACATTCGAGCTGGCGACCACGGAGTAGACAACATTTCTCCAGTCCTCCTTGTATCCACCCTCTGCCGCCCAGATCGTCGAACCGTGGTGGCAGCTGTCATAGATCGCTCTGCTCACTTCTTCCCATTTATCCGTGACAATGAAGAGGGTCTCCTGCTGGTAATTGCGGTAAAGCAGGTGCAGTGCCTGTGTGGACGTATACTGGAAGATAATGGAATACAGCGCCTTGTCCCAGCCGAAGAAATACCCGGCGGCGAGCAGGATCACCGCATTAAATCCCAGGATCATGTTGAAGCTGTCCATCCCTGTTTTCTGGGACATATAGATAGAAATAAAATCCGTCCCGCCTGTCGTCGCATTCACCCGCAGGCACATGGCCATCACAGCCCCGTTGATCAGACCGCCGAAGATGCTGATCAGCAGTGTGTCATACGTGAGGGGCTCTGCCGGGATCAGATCTGTCAGAAAACCAGTCAGTAGAATCATCTCTACGGAAAACAGGGTAAACTTCTTCCCGATGTAACGAAAGCCTATATAGACCGGGAATGCATTCAGCAGGATATTGATGATCGAATACGGCAGTTCCATCCCGAAATACTGCATACCGATGCGCTGGATCAGGATCGTGAGACCTGTCGCGCCGCCGGGATACAGCCCGCCGGTCCGGACAAAGGTCTTGATGTTGATCGCCATCAGGACGGAGGCGATCGCGACTACGACGGCACGCCTGATATCATTTTTCGGATCCGGTTTCAACCCCTTCACAGTCTTTCCTCCAGGATTTCAAGGTGACAGTTCCGGCCGGGCAGAGGGCCGTTTTCTTAAACAACGATGTGTGAGAACACTTCTCCGATGCTTTCATGGAAAGCCAGGTCCGCATAGCTGTCCTGGGAAGTTTTATCCCGGTTCACGATGACGAGATATTTCCCATTGTAGGAACTGACGAGAGAAGAGGCCGGATAGACGGTCAGGGATGTCCCGCCGACGATCAGCATGTCTGCCTGGTACACCAGCCTGCTGGCGCCGGACCAGTCGCCCTCGGGAAGCATTTCGCCGTAAAGTGTGACATCAGGGCGGATCTTTCCTCCGCAGCTGCAGTGGGGCACCGCATCATTGCTGGTATAGATGGCGTCGGAAGGAAATTTTTTCCCGCAGCGGTCGCAGTAGTTGCGCAGCGTAGACCCGTGGACTTCATAGACCACCCTGCTGCTCGCAGCCTGGTGCAGCCCGTCGATATTCTGCGTGATCACGCCGTCCAGCTTTCCTTTGGCTTCCATTTCAGCCAGCTTATAATGGGCCTTGTTGGG
>JAFWDM010000016.1 GCA_017513005.1 Lachnospiraceae bacterium | reverse complement strand
GGGGTGACAAAGGGGACGGTTCTTTTTGTCACCTGTACACAGGGGTGACAAAAAGAACCGTCCCCTTTGTCACCTTGCAGGGAGGAAATATCCTTGGGCTGGTTTGATGAACAGATCGAATTTCGAAAAAAGCATGAGCGGGAGCCTCTGAGCGACTCGTTTGAAAATATCGCGCGTGCGGTGACGGGCCGGAAGACGATGAGTCTCCTGAAGGACGATGCGGATGTGAGCGATGCGGTCTCCGGGCTTTTGAAGCATTTCGGGATCCGGGAAAAGGAGGTGCCGCGCTCGATCCGGGGTCTGCAGGACAGGCTCGATTTTCTGCTGTCTTCGACGGGGGTCCTCTACCGGGAGGTGATTCTGACCCGGGGATGGCACCGGGATGCCATGGGCGCTATGATCTGCACCCTGGCGGAGGACGGGACTGTTGTGGCCGTTCTGCCCGCAGAGATGGGCGGCTATGAATATACGGACCCGCGCAGCGGCAGGAAGGTCCGGGTCACGAACGCGACGGAAAAGCTGATCGGGGAGGAGGCTCTGTGCTTCTACCGCCCTCTGCCGATGCGGTCGCTGGAGGTCGGGGACCTCTTCCGCTATATGTATGAGTGTCTGACGATATGGGATCTGGTGGGATTCGGCCTTGCCGCTCTGGCGATCACGCTGGTGGGGCTGCTGATCCCCCGTCTGAACCGGATCCTGATGGGGCCGGTCATGGAGTACGGCAGCATGCAGCTGCTCTATGCGGTCATGGCCTTCATGCTGTTCGCGTCGATCGGGAGCCTGCTGCTTTCGATCATCCGGGAGCTTTTGCTGAACCGGATCCGGTTCAAGCTCAATCTCAGCGTCGGCGCGGCGACCATGATGCGCATCCTCTCGCTGCCGGCCTCTTTTTTCAAAGAGTATTCGGCAGGCGAACTGAACCAGTACATTGGCTACATGAACAATCTGTGCAATACGCTGGTGGACTCCATTTTTTCCACGGCTGTGACAGGTGTCTTTTCTCTGGTTTACCTGACGCAGATCTTTACCTTTGCCAGAAGCCTCGTGTGGCCCAGCCTCCTGGTCACCATCCTGACGCTCGCCATCAGTATGCTCTCGGCGGCAGTGCAGACCCGGATTAATAAGGAGAAGATGGTGCTGGACGCCAAGGAGCGCGGCCTGGTGTTCTCCTTTATCAACGGGATCCAGAAGATCCGCCTCTCCGGGGCGGAGAACCGGGCCTTTTTCAAGTGGTCGCAGATCTATTCCCGGGGCGCGGAGATGATCTACAATCCGCCCGGGATCATCCGCCTGGGGGGCGTCATTACGACCGCCATCAGCCTGACCGGCACGGCTGTCATGTACTTTATCGCTGTCAAAAACGGTGTCAGTACGGCGGATTACTATGCCTTCAATGCGGCCTACGCCTATATTTCGACCGCCTTTACGTCGCTCGCCTCCGTGGCGGTCACCGCGGCGGCCATCAAACCCAGTATCGACCTCATCCGGCCCCTCCTGGCAGGAAAGCCGGAGATGGCCGACGGCCAGGAGACCGTCACCCGCCTGTCGGGCAGCATCGAGATCTCCCACGTCACCTTCGGCTACGACCCCGAGAGCAAGCCCCTCTTCGAGGACCTGAGCATCCAGATCCCCGCCCGCCAGTACGTCGCCCTCGTGGGCAAAAGCGGCTGCGGCAAATCCACCCTGATGCGGCTCCTGCTCGGTTTTGAGAAGCCCCAGCGCGGCGCCATCTACTACGACCGCAAGGATATCCAGAACCTGGATATGCGGTCCGTCCGCCGCCAGATCGGCACCGTCATGCAGGACGGCCGCCTCTTCTCCGGCAGCATTTTTGAAAATATCGTGATCTCCGCGCCGAACCTGAAGGTCCGGGACGCCTGGGACGCCGCCGAGATCGCCGGGATCGCGGACGACATCCGCGACATGCCCATGGGCATGCACACCGTCCTGCAGGAGGGCGGCGGCAGCATCTCCGGCGGCCAGCGCCAGCGCCTCATGATCGCCCGC
This sequence comes from Lachnospiraceae bacterium, assembly GCA_017513005.1. Classification (GTDB taxonomy): domain Bacteria; phylum Bacillota; class Clostridia; order Lachnospirales; family Lachnospiraceae; genus CAG-791. Next base: position 942 of record JAFWDM010000016.1, on the reverse strand, counting down.
GCCATCGCCCCCAAGCCCAAGATCCTCATCTTTGACGAGGCGACCTCCGCCCTGGACAACATCACCCAGAAAAAGGTCTCCGACGCCCTTGACTCCATGCGCTGCACCCGCATCGTCATCGCCCACAGGCTCTCCACCATCCGCCACTGCGACCGGATCCTGGTCCTGGACGGCGGAAAGATCGTCGAGGACGGCACCTATGAAGACCTGATCGCGAAAAACGGCGTCTTCGCCGACCTCGTCGAGCGGCAGAGGTGAGCGGTAGAGGAAGCTGACCGGCAGACATGGAAAAAAGTCCCGGCAGCAAAGCCGGCAGGTCAGATGTCAGACAGGGAAAAAAGTCCCGGCAGCAAAGTCGGCAGGCCGGATGTCAGAGAAAATGAGAAAAGAGAATCACCCATCGGCCACGAGGCCGGTAAATGAAAAGGAGGCCATGAAAACGCATGACAAGAGAAATAATCAATGAGAAGAAACTGGACCGGGTCGTCGGCGGGATGTTCTCCTGGCGGCCTTCGGAGAACAGTCTGAAGTTTACCCATGAGGACGGGACAGTCACGGAGCATGTCATCCTGGATTTCGAGAAGGGATGGGAGCGGAGCAATCTTCTGTTTAGTCAGAAAGTCAGAGAGGAAGAGATCCTGGCAGACCTGATCCGCAGCGGGTATGTGAAGTAAGGATCTGCTGCATAAGAATATGAATATGAGATTGCTGTGTGAACATGTTATAATGATAAAAAGTGTTGAGAACGAAATCACTGTGGATTTTTCATGAAGAGGCACGATTACCATGAAACGTCATCATTTGAAAAAACACCGGCGCATTCTCGTGACTTTAGTCGTGAGTTAGCCGGTCAACTATTATACTCAGTACCGCATTTGTTTGCCGATGTGTATGTCCGGATCATTAGCGATGGCGTACAATTATATTTCAACAACGGCAGGC
>JAFWDM010000122.1 GCA_017513005.1 Lachnospiraceae bacterium | reverse complement strand
GCGCTATCTCCGAGGCGGTAGAGGCGGCAGTTTCACAGGAGGGCTACAGATATGTCCTCGGCTCGGTGCTCAATCAGGTGCTGCTGCACCAGTCGGTGATCGGTCTTGAAACAAAGGCGGCGCTCGATAAGTACGACATAAAGCCGGATATTATCATCGGCTGCGCCGGCGGCGGCTCAAACCTCGGCGGACTTATCGCTCCGTTCATGGGCGAAAAGCTCCGCGGCGAGGCGGACTACCGGATCATCGCGGTCGAGCCGGCTTCCTGCCCCAGCTTTACGCGCGGCACCTTTGCCTATGACTTCTGCGACACCGGCATGATCTGCCCGCTCGCCAAGATGTACACCCTGGGAAGCAGCTTCATCCCGTCCCCGAACCACGCAGGAGGCCTGCGCTTCCACGGCATGAGCACCACCCTGTCCCAGCTCTACCACGACGGCTATATGGAGGCCGTGAGCGTGGAGCAGACCAGCGTCTTTGAGGCGGCGGAGCAGTTCGCCCGCGTCGAAGGCATCCTGCCTGCGCCGGAGAGCAGCCACGCCATCCGTGTCGCCATCGATGAGGCGCTCAAGTGCAAAGAGACCGGCGAGGAGAAGACCATTGTCTTCGGCCTGACCGGCACCGGGTATTTCGACCTGGTCGCCTATCAGAAATACAACGACGGCGAGATGAGCGACGAGATCCCGACAGACGAGCAGATCGCAGCTTCTGTGGCGAAGCTTCCGAAAGTGGAGTGATACGGAGATATCTGAAAAAAAGTGCCGGGGGAGAACTCCTGGCACCTTTTTTACAGCATTGCCCTCTGGCACTTTTTCTCTGCAGCATTGACAGGCGCCGCCGGCATCAGTAAAATCCCTTCAAAAGGACCTGTCAAGAGGGCCGGTCAAGAGGAACTGCCAGGAGAACCTGTCAGGAGGATCTGCTAAGAAGAACTTTTAGAGGACTTCCGGCAGGGAGCTGGGGGAAGGTACAGGGGGGTATTATGAATAATTTTGATGCATATCTGACGAATATCATATACGGGATCATTTTGCTGCTGGGATACAATTTCTGCGGGATCATCCCCACGATCCTGGGATTTTTGACCTGGTTTCTGATCGACAAGATTCTGGCAAGCCGTTTCGAGGAGGAAAAGAAAGCGGAGATCGTCGCCCTGGTCGCCGGGATCCTGGTGGCAGTCGTCAGTGCCCTGATCCTGAACAGACTGATCATCGGGAGATAAGGCAGACGCGGGAATGGTGACTTGCCACTGAGACGGGCAGGCTGCGGATTTATACCGCCGCTTATAGAAGTGAGGGGCTTCCGCATGTAGAGAAGACACTGGAGGACAGGATATAAAGCGGCGGAGGCACGGATATAAAGCAACAAAAGGCAGGGGAGTACCCTGCCTCTTTTGTTGAAGTATTTACGTTTATTCAGACTTCTGCGCGAGCTCCAGGACCAGTGTCCGGTATCCCGTGAGCGCGACCCGGCCGTCCTGTATGAGCGGAGCGGGAGATCCTGATCCTGTGCAGTTGTCCAGCAGTACCTTCCGGACGTCTGCGGGGAGCGGCAGTGTGCGGTCTTCCCTCTGATAGTTGGATAGTACCAGGATCGTCAGTGTCTGTGACCTGCGCAGGTAGGCGATGACGTTGTGGTCATCCGCCAGATAGGGTTCGAAGGACCCGTATACAAGGGTCTCCCGGTACAGAGGATCTCTGCGCAGAGCTGTCATCCTCCGGTAATGACGGAAGACCGAAGCGGGATCTGCGGCCTGCTGCTCCAGATTGATCTGTCTGTAGTTCGGATTGACCTGCAGCCAGGGGGTACCTGTGGTAAAGCCGGCCGCATGTCCGGCGGTCCACTGAAAGGGGGTGCGGGCATTGTCCCGGCCGTTCCTTTCGATGGCGCGCAGGGCGTCCTCACTGGATATGCCCAGCCCACGCATGACTTCCCAGGCATTGCGGGAGGCGATGTCATCGACTTCTTCAATGCTGTGCAGGGGGAGGTTTTCCATGCCGATCTCCTGGCCCTGGTAGATCCAGGGCAGGCCGCGTACAAAGAAGTAGATGGTGGCGAGGGCCTTTTTCGCAGTCAGCCGCAGGGCGGCGTCCATGCCGCGCAGGTCTGCTTCGGGAATATACCGGCTGACGCCGCGGGGTTCGTCGTGGTTTTCGATGATATTGGAGAGAAAACCGATGTCGCGGACCCTTTCCTGTGCGGAGAAAAGGCAGGCCCTGTAGTCGTCGGGCGTGATCTGCGCAGCCGCGTGCCAGCCCTCGGGGGAGCTCCCCCAGACCGCCTCCGCGAAATCGAACATGGTGGAAAAATACCCGTCGTCTCCTATGAAATCCGGCAGTTCCTCTTCCTTTTCATTGAACACTTCGCCGACTGTGAAGGCGTTATGGGGCGCAAAGGTCCTGTCCCGGAGCTCGCCCAGAAAGGCGCCGATGCCTTCCGCGTCCGACAGCATCCTGTGGATGCTGCACAGACCGTCCGCCCGGTCCGGGGCGTAGTTCCGGAAGGGCAGCGCTTTTTTGATATTGATGATGGCGTCGATCCGGAATCCGGCCAGCCCCTTGTCGAGCCACCAGTTGATCATCCGGTAGATCTCTTCCCGGAGCTTCGGGTTTTCCCAGTTCAGATCAGGCTGTTTTCTGTGAAAGACATGCAGATAGAACCAGTCCCCGTGCCCGGGGAGCTTTTCCCAGACGGGTCCTCCGAAATAGGAGCGCCAGTTGCAGGGCAGAATATACCCGTCGGGAGAGGAGACGGCATACTGTGCCTGCCGACCTTCCGCGGAATCGCCTGCCTGCACTCCGCAGGACCCTTTTTTCAACTTTCGCAGATAAAAGAACTTTCCGTACTCCCCCTCCGGGTCCTCACAGGCTTTCCGGAACCATTCGTGTTCGTCGGAGCAGTGGTTCACGACCAGATCCATGACGACATACATGTTCCTCTTCTTTGCCTCCGCCAGCAGACGTTCCATGTCCTCCATGGTGCCGAAGCGGGGGTCGATGCTGTAATAATCCGATATATCATATCCCTGGTCCGCCAGAGGAGAGCGGTAGATCGGGGAGAGCCAGACGATGTCCACGCCGAGATCCTTGAGATAGTCGAGCTTTTCAATGATACCGGGCAGGTCTCCGATGCCGTCCCCGTCGGTATCAAAAAAACTCTTTGGATAGATCTGGTACGCGGTCTTGTCATGCCACCACTTTTTTTTCATCATAACAGTCCTCCTGAGTGGAAGCCTTCCTGTACACGGGATATCGCGCCTGAAGGCCTTGCCGCAGTTACAGCTCCGCATTCTGTGCACCCTCTTACGTGCCGCCGGAGCGGGTCTGTCCGGACAGGAGCGACCCGAAGAGGCTGGAAGCCATGGTGGACAGGTCGCCTTTGCCGGCGAGCAGAGGGCCGAGGATCTCAAGCAGGTTTCCGTCTCCGGAAAGAAGCTTTACAGCGGCCTTTTTCGTGCTGCTGTCCGCCTCGCGATAGAGCCGGATCAGCTTTTTTTCCGACGCGGTGAGCGAGGACAATGAGATGGAGGACGATCCGGATGACGAGGCCTTTCCGGAGGCTGCTTTTCCGGAGGCTGTTTTTCCGGACGAGGCCTTTCCGGAAGCAGCCTCCAGCAGGGATTTCTGTGTCACCCCGAGAACCTTTGCCATCCGTTTCAGGACTTCCTGAGAAGGTTCTGATTCTCCCCTTTCAATTTTTCCGATTTCGGAAGAAGTGAGTCCTTCCACTTGCTCCGCCAGGGCTGCCTGGGTCAGGTTTTTGGCAGTGCGAGCTTCCCTGACCAGTTTTCCGAGTTTTTTCGACATGGCGATTTCCTCCATTCATTCGGATGATTACTGCGTTTTATAAACGGAGAAGAACATGCTGCATCGTTATCCGGCCGCTTATAGAAGCGGGGGGCTTCCCCACTGGGATAAACAGATTGTACCATCAGCAGGGGAGGACGACAATGTCAGGGAGAAAAACCAGTGGCAGCTGTAGAGCGCATGGATTATTTTTCATCGTGGATACAGACCCGCCTGAAGCTTCGAGGTGTTTTTGTCAAAGGGAAGATGTGCTATGATATAGGAATTGATATAGATGTGAAAAAAAAGGACTCACGGGGAATGACATGAATGAAAATACACAAAAGCTGACATTCGGAGCGCTGCTCGTCGCTGTCTTTGGCGTGCTGCTCCTTTTAAACCGTCAGACCGGAGGAATGCTGGAGGAGACTTTTATTTTCCTGTTTCCGATTCCGATGGTGGCTTTTTCCGCGCGGTATGGCTGGAAGGACAGCCTGCCGGTCTTTGTGTGCACGGTCCTGATCTCGGTTTTCTGCGGGATCTTTTCTTCCGCTTTCTATGCGGTCACCCAGTCCTTTATCGGGCTGGTCTACGGGAGCTGCCTGCACGCCAGGCGCGACAGAAACAGGACCATGCTGCTGGTCATGGCGCTGAGTGCCCTCTCGAATCTTCTGAGCAGTATCGTGCTGGCCTCTCTTTTCGGGATCGACCTGCAGGAGGATATCACCCTGATGCAGACGGCGATGACGGAAGCGCTGGAAAAAGTGGGCATCGCCGCGTCCAGCGCACAGGGACAGGCAGTCGCCCTGCTCCTGAAGGAGGATGCCCTGATGCGGATGTTTATCGTTTCCATGCTCTTTATGGGAGTGATGCAGGGCTTTATCGTCTGCCAGCTGAGCGTCCTCATCCTGCGGCGCCTGCGCTTTCCGATCGAGAAACCCGCGCCCCTCACGGCTTTTTATCCTCCCCGCCTGACAGGATATCTGGCAATGATCCTGTTAATGGGGTACAGCACGACGCTTGCTCTGCCGCAGACGACAGGGCGGCAGGAAGTCCTGCGGGTCCTGCTCCAGACCGGAGGCCTGTGCGCCTATATGTATCTGATCTGCTTCGGGTTTGTCGCGGCACTCTTCCTGCTGCGCGCCTATGGGCCCGGATCCAGGGCACTCAATGTGATCCTGGCGCTCCTCCTGTTTTTTGTCATGCCGCCGGCATACATCGTGCTCGGGTTTTTATATATTTCTACCTTTTTTCATGACTGGGTCGTGGAAAAAATGACGGCACGGATCCGGGCGGATGCCCGGCGCACACCGCGCTGACAGGGGGCAAAGAACTGTTTGACAGCAGGTATATGAGAAAGAGGGGCTGAGATACGGGGATGAAATTGAAGGCCGCGATCCTGCAGACGAAGGTCTTTCAGGACAAGGAGAGAAATATTCGGCAGGTGGAGGAGATCCTGGCTTCCGGCAGGACACAGGATGCGGATCTGGTGACGCTCCCCGAGATGTTTTCCTGCCCCTATGAGACAGGAAACTTCCCGCTCTACGCAGAGCCGGAGGGCGGTCCGTCCTGGCAGGCGCTATCAGCACTGGCAAAAAAGTTCGGGGTATATCTCTCCGCGGGGAGTATGCCTGAGGCGGAGACGGCCGGCAGGCCCGGTAAAGAACAGGGGGCAGACGCAGTCCCGCCGGCAGAGGAGGGAAAAGCGGCAGGCGCTGCCGGACCCGGAGGGGATACCGTGACCCGCATCTATAACACAGCCTATGTATTTGACCGGCAGGGGAGGCAGATCGGGAAACACCGCAAGGCCCACCTCTTTGACATCGCTGTCGAGGGCGGGCAGCACTTTCGGGAATCGGACACTCTCACGGCCGGAGACAGGATCGGCTGCTTTGACACGGAGTTCGGGAAGGCCGGTCTGTGCATCTGTTACGATCTCCGCTTTCCGGAGACCGCCCGGCTCATGGCGCAGGACGGCGCGAAGATCATCCTGGTGCCCGCTGCCTTTAACATGACGACAGGTCCGGCGCACTGGGAGCTCATGTTCCGCCAGCGGGCCGTGGAGAGCCAGTGCTATGTGATCGGAACGGCTCCGGCGAGGGATCCTGAGAGCGCATACATCTCGTGGGCCCATTCCATCGCAGTGGACCCCTGGGGGACAGTCCTCACCCAGATGGATGAGAAAGCAGGGATCCGGATCGCGGAGCTTGATCTCGACTATCTGGAGCAGGTGAGACGGGAACTGCCGCTCCTGGCCCATCGCAGGACAGACCTGTACGAGCTCCGCAGAAAATGAGAGAACAAAAAGGGGAAATCGGTTCACCGCCGGCTGCGGCAGGGTCTCGAAAGGCAGGAAATACCGGATACCGCATGAAGATCATCCATTGTGCAGATCTGCATCTCGATTCAAAACTCCATACACACCTGGACCGGGTGCGGGCAAAGCGGCGCAGGGACGAGCTTCTGCAGAATTTTGCCCGTCTGGCGGACTATGCCGCGGAAAATGCCGTGGAGGCGGTCCTGATCGCGGGAGATCTCTTTGACAGGGACACAGTCTCCGCGCTTGCCCGCGGTACGGTCCTGTCGGTGATCCGCACTCATCCCGGGATCCGCTTTTATTATCTGCGGGGAAATCACGATACGGGGGACTGCCTGCGGGGGAGGCATACGGATGACAGACAGGCGGAGATACCGGAGAATCTTTTCCTTTTTGCCGACCGCTGGACAACGTATGCGGAAGGAAGGGACAGGGACGACGGACAGGGCGCGGTCACGATCTCGGGGATCGAGCTGCCCGGGGAAAATGCCGCATCCGCATATGCCTCTCTCCGCCTGGATCCCGACCGGTTTAATATCGTGCTGCTGCACGGGCAGACCACGGGAGGCGGAACAGGCAGTGCTTTTCGTACGGCAGCCGAGGCGGACAGTGCTTTTCGTGCGACAGCCGGTACAGGCAGTGTTTTCCATGCGGCAACCGAGGCGGGCAGTGCTTTTCGTGCGGCAGCCGGCACAGGCAGTGTTTTTCGTGCGGGAACCGGTGCGGGCAATGCGCCGGTGATCGACCTGCCCTCCCTGCGGGGGAAGGGCATCGACTATCTGGCGCTGGGGCACCTGCACGCATGGAAGGCGGCGCCGCTCGACGACAGAGGGATCTACTGCTATCCCGGCTGTCTGGAAGGGCGCGGGTTTGATGAGTGCGGTCCGCATGGATTTGCCCTGCTTGACATCGACGAGCAGAGGCGCACGATGACCTGCTCCTTCGTTCCTTTTGCCCGGCGGACGCTGTACGCACTGGATGTGGATGTCGCCGGGTGCCTCACGACCGCCCAGATGAACGACCTTGTGGAAGGTGCATTGCACGATGCAGGCTGCACGGCGGAGGATATGGCGGACGTGACGCTGCTCGGGGAACTGGATGTCGAGTGTGAGAAAGATATCGGCTATCTGCGGACAAATCTGGAAGGCAGGTTCTTTTTTGCCCGTCTGCGCGATGCGACTGCGCTGCGGATCGAGCCCGGGGAGTATCTGTATGACGAATCCCTCCGGGGGGAATTTGTACGCACCGTTCTGGCGGATCCCTCCATCCCGGAAGAGGAGAAAGTGCAGATCATCCGCTGCGGATTTCAGGCGATGGACGGGGAGGAACTTTTGTAGAAAACAAGGCAGTCCTGCGGCAGGGCAGGGACTTCTGTAGAAAACAGGAATCTCCTCATGAGAACGGGTTTTATATGAAATTTATATTCTGCCACATTGAGAACTTCGGCCGTCTGCGGAATTTTGATTACAGGTTCGCAGACGGCCTGAATACCATTCTGCACGAAAACGGGTGGGGCAAAAGCACCTTCGCGGCCTTTCTGTGTGCCATGCTGTACGGCCTGCCGGCGGCCAGAAAAAAGAACCCCGCGGAGAATGAGAGGCTGAAGTTTCGTCCCTGGCAGGGGGGCGTTTACGGTGGAACTCTCCTGTTTGAGGCGGGAGGCAGAAACTATGAGATCTCCCGCGTCTTCGGGACAAGGGAGTCGGAGGATGTATTTGAGCTGCGGGATGTCGAGACGAATCTTCCCTGCTTTGACTTCTCTGCGAAAACAGGAGAGGAGCTTTTTCATCTGGACCGCGATTCCTTTTTGCGCACCGTATTTACCGGGCAGCAGGACTGTGCCACTTCCGCCACAGACGACGTGAACGCCCTGGTTGCCGCCCTGGAAGAACAGGCGGGAGACATGTCGGAATTCAGTGCGGCGATGAAGCGCCTGACGGATGCGGCGAACCGCCTCTCGCCCCTGCGGCAGTCGGGGTCTGTCGCCCGACGCGCAAAGGAGATCACCCGCCTGGAGCGGGAGACATCGCGCGGGGAGGAACCGCAGGGCAGGATCCGGGAACTGGAGGAGCTGCTTCGAGAGGCGGGGGAAGAGGAGACAAGGCTGAACGGGACTCTTCTGACACTGGAGGAGAAAATTGAGGGTGCCCGCAGGGAGGAAGACGACAGGCGGCGGGATCTGAAGGCGGCGGAAGCGGATGCCGCCGCCCGCAGTATGCGCGACCACCTTCTGGGACAGCTGCGGAGCCGCCGCAGGGATGTCCTTTCTGCAGCTGCCGTCTTTCCCGGACGCGTGCCGGCACGCCGGGAGGTGGACCGGTATCTGGACCTCTGCAGACAGATGGACCGGCTGGAGGAGCAGATGCAGAACGGCCAGCTCAGCGCGCGGGAACAGAAACGTCTTACAGAGCTGGAGGACCTGTTCCCGGAGGAAATGCCCCTGCAGGACCGGGAGTCTCTCCGTGGGAAAAAGCTGTCTCTCTGCTTCGTCGTGGCGGCCGGCATTCTCCTGGCCGCAGCCGGGGCTGCAGCGGGCCTTGTGTACGGATCCCGGGTGGGAGCCGGACTGGCGGCGGCCGGTGCAGTGACAGCTGTTTCTGCCGCCGCTGTTTATTTCGGGCGTGGTCCGGCTGCGGCAGGCTATACGAAAACCGCGGCAGGACATACGAAAGATGCAGCAGGCCATACGAAAGATGCAGCGGGCTATACGAAAGCCGCGGCAGGAGACAAAGAGGACGCGTATCTGCAGGAATACGCGTATCTGCGGGAAAAAGAACAGAGGCTTGAGACGATCCATGCCCGCTGGTCGGAGATCCGCAGACCTGTTTTGCAGTTCCTGCATGAAACGGAGAGCCGGGATGTCCCCGGGGACGAAGATCTGTACGCCAGGCTCATCTTTCTTCGCGATGCCGCGGATGACTACGAAGACGCTGTAAAACTGCTGCGTGAGGCCCGGGACCAGCTGCGCAGTCTGGGGAAAGGGCCGGAAACACAGGAAATGAGGATGGCGCAGACCTCTGCCTCGAATATCCCTGCCGGAGAACTCCTGAAGGATGATGCTTTGTACCGTATACTTGCGCTGCAGCAGAAGAAGGCGGATACACTGGCAGAGCTCGCAGAGTGCCGCAGGACGGCTGCGGAGAACAGACGGATCCTGGAGGAACTGCAGACGCAGCAGGGGGAACAGGAAGAGAACCTGCAGAATCTGCGCGATCTTCGTGTGCAGCAGGAGGCAGATACCCTTCTGTACAGGCGGATCACGTTGGCGGCAAAGTACCTGCAGAAAGCAAAAGAATCCATGTCGGCCCGGTACGCGGATCCGATCCGGGAGCGATTCGCGTATTACTGGGAGATGATCACCGGTCTTTCCGCAGTCGGGGTCTATGTGGATGCGGACTCCAATGTGACTGTGGAAGAAGCCGGAAAACAGCGGGAGGCGGCCCTGCTCAGTGAGGGCTACAGGGACCTGACCGGAATCTGTCTCCGGGCGGCACTGGGGGACGCGATGTACCCGGAAGGCAGAACCGAACGCCCGCCTCTCATCCTGGATGATCCCTTTGTGAATCTCGATGACGGAAAGATGGAAGGGGCGCTGTGTTTTCTCCGGGAACTGTCGGAAAAATACCAGATCCTCTACTTTACCTGCAGCCACAGCAGGGCACCGTGATAACTTCCCGCAGTTACAGCAGATACCGTGACGACCTCCTGCAGTTACAACAAAATACCGTGATTGCTCCCCGCAGTCACAACGAAATACCGTGACGACCTCCTGCAGATGACGACTTTCACAGGTTTTACAAAAAAAACATACAAAAATCCCTGATAGATGATACAATAAATATGTTGCACCGCGGAGAAAGACTCTTTGCACCGCGTCTGCAGGGCCCCTGTTGACCTGGTTATATCAATGTTTACATTTTTCGGAGGTTTGGTTTATGAAAAAGAGACTGGTCACATACCTTCTGATTTCCGCAATGGCAGCGACCGTTTTCGCAGGCTGCAGCAAGAGCGGCGGCGATGCGGCAGATGCAGCAGCTACCGGCGAAGCAGCAGTTGCTGAAGTAGTGGAAGAGGCCGCAGCCGAGGCTGCAACCGGAGCAGCGGAAATGGAGAAGGCTCCGATCGATGAAGCAGTTGCGGCGGCGGAAGCTGCAGAGACCGCTGAGGCTGCAGAGATCGCCGGCACATCCGATGCTGCCGAGGCTGAGATCGCCAATACGGAGGAAGCGACTGCAGAAGAGTATGTCGCGGATGAAGAGGAAGCTGCAGAGGATACCACTGCTGCTGCGACGACAGAAGAGGGTGAAGACCTTATCGTGGATCCCGGCACACAGTACACGGTTCGTTTTGGCGGAAACGTCTATGCAAGCCCTAATCAGGTCGATTCCAACATCATCGACTATGTTTATCCCGGTTATGTCCTGACCATCGACGAGCGTCTGGATGACTTCTGGTATGCGATCACATACTGGATCGACGGATATGCAAGGACCGGTTACATCAAGATCCAGTAAGTTCCGGCGGAAAGTGTCGGGAGATCTATGGGAGACCCGGAATGATCCGGCAATTCTCCCTGTTTCATGGCGGACGGGCAGGCAGACAGAGCCCTGTCGTGGAACAGTGTAGGAAGTGTTGGCGATATACGCTGACCGATCAAAATGAAAAGGCTGCCTGCCCTCCGCTTTGGGCGCGGGGGAGGCGGCCTTTTTTGGAAACAGGTGTGTCAGTCGTTTTTGGAAAATAGTTATGGTCAGCATGTCAATCATTTTGAAAATAGTTATTGACAAACAGAACAGGCACCCATATAATAATATTTGCTTTGCAGGAGACAACGATTTTTGCAGAGCAGAACAGCATATAGAAGACAGCATTCGATCACATATTATTTAGTTCAGACAGACCTGGAGAAATACTCAAGAGGCTGAAGAGGCGCCCCTGCTAAGGGTGTAGGTCGGGAAACCGGCGCGCGGGTTCAAATCCCGCTTTCTCCGTTCAAAGAGATGAAATGGACCGATCAGATCTATCAGAATGGTTCGTTTCATTTTTTTGTCCTCTGATCTGCCGCCGCGGTCGGCCGGCCATGACGATTGAAAAAAGTTTTTAAAAAACTTTAAAAAATCTGTTGACAAGGCCATGAACCTGTGGTAAATTATAGAAGTTGTCGCCGCTGAGAAACAACATGCGGAACGGCAACAAAGGCGCACCTGCCCTGCAGGAGAGCGCATCACATTTCCAACCATATATGAGAACAAGACAGAAATGCAACCCTGAATATATTCCTTATATTTAGAAGCTTTCCGGGAGCCGACTGATCTGATCGTCCGGCGCGGGAAAG
>JAFWDM010000121.1 GCA_017513005.1 Lachnospiraceae bacterium | reverse complement strand
GACCTATACCGGAAAGGCGTATACACCGGCACCTGTCGTGAAGTACGGGACCGAGACGCTTGTATCCGGCACGGATTATACGGTCAGGTATCAGGACAATACCAATGCCGGAACGGCGAAAGTGACGGTCACCGGCAAGGGCAGGTACACTGGAACTGCTAAAGGGAGCTTCACGATCGCGCGGGCGGCCCAGACCATCACGGCGAAGGCAGCCGCGGCGAAGATCTCCGTCGGAAAGACGACGAAGATCACGGCCTCCGGTGCAAAGGAGACAAAGAAGTATACCTACACTTCCTCCAATACGGCTGTCGCGACCGTCGCTGCCGACGGAACCGTGACGGGCAAAAAGGCCGGGACCGCTGTGATCACGGTCTCGACGCCGCAGACCGCCAACTATAAAAAGGGATCGAAGACTGTAAGCATCACCGTCCAGCTGGTCCTGAAAAAACCCGGCAACTGCCATTTCGTCAAGTGGAACAATGCCAAGTACAACAGCTGCCAGATCGCCTGGAACAAGGTCGTCGGCGCGACAGGCTACCAGAGTGTCCTCAGCTGGACCGACGGCAGCCATGCCTCCACGAAGATCCTGAAATCCAACGTGCTCAGCCAGAACTGCTCCGTCACGGTCAACCATGTCAGCCAGTTCAAGGTCAGGGCCTTTGCAGACACGGCCGCCGGCCGCGTATACAGCCCCTGGTCGAACCTGGAGTACATCACCCCGTCGCCGACGAAGCTGACGTACAAAAACGTGAGCTCGGGTGCAGACCTGAAGGCGAAGCTCAGCTGGAACATCATCTACGGCTGCAACGGCTATAATGTGTTCCTGACGACCAACCCGAACGGAACCTGGTACTGGAACCAGTCGACCAATGTGCTCGCGACATCCCTCAATGCCACGATCACCAAGTACCGCGGGTCGAAGCTGAAAAAGAACACGAGATACTATGTCCGGATCGTAACCAGAAGGAAACGCAACGGCGTCTTCTGCACGGTTCCCATGCCGGCGAACAACACCAACATCGGAAGCTTTGTGATCAAGTAAGAGAAAGGAAAATAAGGAAGAGCGAAATAAGAAAAGGCGAATGAGGAACGGCGCCGGATAGGAATAGCAGGCGGGCTGCCCGGGATTTTTCCGGGCCGCCGGTCCGCACAGAAAAAACAAAAAACATCTCCGTGTCCCTGCGGGACCGGAGATGTTTTTTGTATTCGAGAATCCGGGGCATAAAACCCGCGGGCGGGCTTTGTGCGGACGTTCCTATAAACGGACGGGCGGCTGCAGCGTCCCGCTTTTCCGCCGGATCCCGGTTCCGTCAAAGACCGGGATATAGGAGGGGGAAACGGTGCCTCCTTCCTGGATGAAGCCGTTGGTGATCCCCAGGCCGATGGCATACTCCACCAGCGCGTCATACTCCTCTTCGGAGAGCCGGCGGAAGAGGCCCGGGTCGATGGTGGCCTTCTGTTTTTTGAGTACCTGCGGCATAGGCGTGTACTGATTCATGATACTGATGAAAATGTGGTCGCCATAGGTCTCGTGGAGATAGCGGAGGACGGCGCGGGAGTCCTCTGCGCAACCGGGCAGCGCCAGGTGCCGCACCAGGACGCCGCGCAGCATCAGCGGGTCGTCGGCATCGTCCGGGCAGTCGATTTCGCTGCTGCCGTCGGAAAAGACGGGATCCGGACACTGCCGGACCATTTCTGCGATGGCAGCGGAGGCGTACCGGAAATAGTCGGATACACCGAGGTGGCTGCGCGACAGGGCGGGGGAAAAATATTTCAGATCGGGCATCCATACATCCACGAGGCCCTCCAGGGCTTTCACGGACTCCACGCGCTCATAGCTTCCGGTGTTGTAGACGACGGGAATGGAGAGCCCCTGCTTTTTTGCCTGTTCCAGGGCAGGGAGGATGAGCGGGACGAAATGCTCCGGTGTCACCAGATTGATGTTGTGGGCGCCCGCTTCCTCCAGTTCAAAAAAGATCTCACACAGGCGTCCGGGAGAGAGCTCGAGCGCAGCGGGGTACGGGGCAGCTGTCCTTAAGGGCGGTGCGCCGACTGCTGAAAAGGCTTCCGGAGATGGGCCGCGTGAAATGGCGGCTGCATTTTCCGCCGGGCGGGAGATCTGCCGGTTCTGGCAGTAGATGCAGCCCAGGCAGCAGCCGGTGAAGAACACGGTGCCGCTCCCGCGTTGACCGGAGATCACGGGTTCCTCGTTGTAGTAGAGCGCGGCGCGCGCGGCGCGGAGCAGACCTGTCTCCCCGCAGAATCCCCGCTCCCCCTGCAGACGGTTTACATGACAGTTTCTGGGACAGAGTGTGCAGTCGGACAGTACAGCCAGCCGCAATGATGATGCGTTACGATCCATCTTCCGGTTTCCTTTCTGTGCGTGCAGCCTGTTATTGAAAAATAAAAAAACTGCCGGAGGATCAAGGTCTGAAAGCTGCCGGCCGGCTGCGGAGCCAGGCACCCTCGCGGCACATGGAAGGTCCCGCTTAGTGCTGCTATGTTCCCATCCTGACACGGTTCGCAGGTTTCCATTGCGCGAGACCCGTACTCACACGTGCCGGCAGGCAGCTTTCAAAACTTCATCCCCTGGCAGGGAAAAGATACTCGTTTACTATAGTCAAAAGAGGGGGCACTGTCAAGGGCCGATTAAACAGAAACGGCCGCAGGTACCGGTTAAACAGGGATGGCCGCAGGGCTGATCAGAAAGGGCCGCAGGCCTTAACTATGGTTACAGGAACGGCCATGGAATCAGGGCCGGGCCTGCAGGCGCAGCATTTTTTTTCTCTCCTTGTTGCGCCGGCGGAGGTCTCTGAAAAAGCGCTGGAGGATCTCCGTGCAGTCCTCGCGGAGGACATCGCGGGTGATCCGGACCTGGTGGTTGAAATCAGGATTCTGCAGGATATTCAGGAGAGTGCCGCCGCAGCCGGATTTGGGGCTGTCCGTGCCGATCACGACCCTGTCGATGCGGGACTGGACGATGGCGCCGGCGCACATCTGGCAGGGCTCCAGGGTGCAGTACAATGTGCAGCCCTCGAGACGCCAGTCCCCGGTCTTTTTACAGGCCTTTTTAATGCAGGTGATCTCGGCGTGGGCGAGCGTGGTCTTGTCCGTATTGCGCCGGTTGTAACCGCGCGCAATGATCCTGCCGTCATATACGATGACCGCCCCGATCGGGACTTCGCCGAGGGCGATGGCTTTTTCCGCCTGCTTCAGGGCGGCTTTCATATATTTGGTATCTTCCGGATCCTGCCGGTCTGTTTCGTGAATGTCTTTTAAATCTTCCATTTTATACAAAATGATGCGGGGCGGGCGGCGCCGCTGCCGCGGGAATGGCGGGAATGAGGACATGCGGCGAAATGAAGGACCTGCCCGGAGTATCCCGCTGCAGGACCTGCGCTGCATCTGATTCTAAACATGCTGTGCCGGTTCGTCAATACTGTTTCCGCGGGCAGCGCACAACCCCCCGTGGGGCTTGTGAGCGGGGGCGGGGCTGTTATAATTGAAAAAAAATAAACTTCACTATGGTAAACTGATAAATGCAGCCGGACTCCAAAACAGGCAAAGAACGCGCAGCAAAATTGCGTCTGTCAGTTGACTGCGGTGGCAGTAATAAGCGATAACACTAAGAAGCGATAACAGGTATAAGTTGATAGAAGGAGGATGATTCCATGCATATGGCTGACGCTTTACTTGCTCCGTCGGTGGCGGTGACGATGTATGCCTGTTCAGGTGCGGCTGCTGCTGTATCCGTCTATAAACTCAGAAAAGACGACGATCCGCAGAAGCTCCCGACGATGGCGGTGACATCTGCGCTGGTCTTTGCGGGGCAGATGATCAATTATACGATCCCGGGGACAGGGTCTTCCGGACATATGTGCGGCGGAATGCTGCTGTCTGCACTTCTGGGGCCGTATGCGGGATTCCTGTCCATGATCGTGATCCTGACCATTCAGTGTCTGTTTTTTGCGGACGGAGGTCTGATGGCCCTGGGGGCTAACATATGGAATATGGCTTTCTACGGCTGCTTTGTCGGATACTATCTGATCTGGCGGCCCATTATGCAGGGAAAACTTTTCTCCGGAATGGGCGAGAAGGCGGGACAGCGGGCGAGGATGATTCTGGCCTCGATCCTGGGGTGCGTGATCACCCTGCAGCTGGGGGCTTTTTCCGTGGTGCTGGAAACGAGCCTGTCCGGCATCACCGAACTTCCCTTCAGCACGTTCCTGATGCTGATGCAGCCGATCCATCTGGCGATCGGCCTCATAGAGGGCCTCATCACGTCTGCTGTCCTGCTGTATGTGTATGCGTCCAGGCCGGAGCTCATCCGGGACGTGGATACCAGGGCTGCAGCCGGCGGCGGACGGTCGCTGAAGGCGACGGTCCTGGTTCTGGCAGTGGTCGCCGCGGTCGTCGGCGGAGGTCTCTCTCATCTGGCAAGCTCCAATCCGGACGGCCTGGAGTGGGCGCTTTTCGGAAATAAAGAGGCGGGTTACAGTGAAAATATGGGACTGGACGAGGATAACTTTGGAATATCCAGCGGTATGGCGGATGCGGCCGGCAGCGTGCAGGAGAGTACTTCCTTCCTCCCGGATTATGCATTCCCGGACAGTGACAGCGCAGCCGGGACCACCGTGTCCGGGCTGGCCGGCTCGGCAATGGTTGCGGGCGCTGCAGTGCTGATCTGTCTGGCAGGCGGTTTTTTCCGGTCCTGGAGGGCGGGCCGCTGATACATCCGGCGGAGGACAGACTGCTGATGCATCCGGCGGAGGACACATCTGCTGATACATCCTGCGGAAAATATGCCCGCTGACCCATCCGGCGGAGGATATGTCTGCTGGCCCATCCGGCGGAGGACGCAGCTGAAACGAACCGGCATTTTGACGGGATCCTGTATGAATAAGATAGAAAATGCTCTGTATGAGCTCGGGCGCATGGATGCCCTGGCCTCCGGGGACTCGCCGGTACACCGTCTGCATCCCCTGGCAAAGCTCCCGGTGACCGCAGCCTTTATTCTGGTCACGGTCTCCTTTCATAAATATGATCTGACGGGAATGGCTGCGATGATGCTGTTTCCCGTGATCGCCTTTCAGCTGAGCGGGATCCCGGTCAGGACCTGCTTTTATAAACTTCGGATCGTGCTCCCCCTGGTCATGGCGGTCGGCATCCTGAATCCTTTTTTTGACCGGACAGTGGTCCTGCGCGCAGGCCGTGTGGTGCTGACGGGCGGCGTACTGTCCATGCTGACACTCATGCTCAAGGGTGTCCTGTGCCTGATGGCGTCCTTTCTTCTGGTCTCCACCACTTCGATCGACGCCCTGTGTGCGGCTCTGCGAAAGCTCCGTGTTCCGTCCATGCTTGTGACACTCCTGCTCCTTACTTTTCGTTATGTGGGCCTGATGATGGAGGAGGTCGCCGTGATGACGGATGCCTATCGTTTGCGGGCTCCCGGGCAGAAGGGGATCCACTATAGGGCCTGGGGGTCTTTTCTGGGGCAGCTCCTTCTCCGCAGCATGGACCGGTCGCAGGAACTTTACTCCGGTATGTAGCTGAGGGGCTTTCACGGGGAGTTTTTCTATGCGGACGCGGCTCCCTTCAGGGCGGCAGACGGAGCCTGGCTGCTGGGGTGGACAGCGGTCTTTCTGGTCCTGCGGAATGTGCCGGTGGCGCAGCTGCTGGGCAGCCTGGTCGTGCGGTGAAGACCGCGTCTGAATGGATTGTACCGGGAAGGCCGGGAGCGCAGCTTCCGGGCAGCCTGGTCGTGCGGTGAAGACCGCGTCTGAATGGATTGTGCCGGGAAGGCCGGCGGCGCAGTTGCAGAGTTTCCCGCTGTGAGGTAGATAGTTTGATCGAACTCCGTAACGTATCATTTGCATATGAAAAGGACCATCCGGTCCTGCGGCGGATCACGCTCACGATCCGGGACGGAGAGGCGGTCGGCCTGGTCGGCGCGAACGGGGCGGGAAAATCCACCCTGATGAAGGTGCTGCTGGGTCTGGAGGAGGCACAGGGAAGCGTTCTGGTGGACGGCCTGGAGGTGACAAAAAAGAACCTGGCGCAGGTCCGGCAAAGGCTGGGGTTCGTGCTCCAGAATTCAGATAACCAGATGTTCATGCCCACCGTCTATGAGGATATGATGTTCGGCCCTCTCAATTACGGACTGTCCCGTGAAGAGGCGGAGGCCAGGGTCGACCGGGCCCTGCGGCAGCTCGGCCTGGAGGACCTGAAGCACCGGCACAACCACAGGCTGTCCGGCGGGGAGAAGAGAATGGCGGCGATCGCCACGATCCTGGCCATGGAGCCGGAGGCCGTCCTGATGGATGAGCCGACTTCTGCGCTGGATCCTTATAACCGGCGGATCATTATCCGGACGATCCGGTCACTGCCGCAGACAAAGATCATCACGTCGCACGACCTGGATATGATCATGGACACCTGTGACCGTGTGATCCTGCTGTCTGCCGGAGAGGTGGCCGCAGACGGCCCGGCAGACAGGATCCTGCGTGACCGGACGTTGCTGGAGGCAAACCGCCTGGAATTGCCTCTGCGCCTGCAGTGAGAAGCCTTATACGATTGAGGGCACGGGAATGCGGCGGCTGTCCTGCAGGGGGCGCGAGCCCGCATAATACGAAGCAGATACGAAATGAATACGATGTAAAAGCTTTCGGCGATGGAGTTCGCCGAAAGCTTTTTTTGTGCCCCGGCGGGGCCCGAAAGAGGAAATGAAGATAAAATATTGAAAAGCCGTTTGTATAAAATCGCATACATGTGTATATATTATTTACGTAACCGCACATGCAGGATGCGTGAAGTGTACTGTGGCACACGGGAGGGCGCTGCGGGATAAAGAAATGGTCGGACAGCTTATCTCAGCCCTCATTCCGGACATCCGGTAATGCACGTATGAAAACGGAAAAAGGAATCAGAAAAAAGAATCTGAAAAAGAGAAGGCGGACCAGAACCGGTCCCTTTAGCCGTTTTGCACTTACTAGACTTGACGAAAGAACAGGACTCATGCAGTTTCACAGGGCTTATACAGCCTCGTGGTCTCTGTGGGAAAAGTCTTCGGAAAAGCGAGGTGCAGGAATGAAGGAAGACAGGATCGTATCAGATGACGGGAACAACACGATCGGCAGAAATATCCGGTGGCTTCGGCAGTCAAAAGCAATTCGGCAGACAGATATGGTCGCACGTCTTCAGTTATATCATGTGGCGATCACGAGAGAGACTCTTGTCAAACTCGAGGGGGGACGGCAGCACATCAAGCTGTCCCAGCTTCGCGGGTTAAAGAAGGTGCTGGGCGTGTCCTATGAGGATATCCTCGATGAGAAGAGGAATGTGTAAAAGAAGCAATGCAGGGAAGGACAGGCACAGGGGAAAAGACGGAGCTTACTATTTTTCCACAAACCAGACATTGAGGTCGGTCTCCGCCTCCGGTATACCTTCGACACGTCCGGTGTTGCTGTACTGCCAGAAGGTAAACTGGTAGGGGGATTCGGGAATATAGTTGTAATCGGCATACCAGATCGTGGCATGGCCGTCCAGGCGGGACATGTCCAGGATATCCGTCTGAGTGGAACAATTGGCGTATACAGCGGGGGCGTACCCCGCTTTTTTGATGGCTTTGCAGAACGCGAGCGTATTGTCGGTGAACTGCTCCCCGTCGATAAAGTTGAGGCGGGCATAGTATTCGATCTGGATCTCAGGGTCAAAGACGATGGGGAGGGTGACCTCGACGCCGCTCTCT
>JAFWDM010000015.1 GCA_017513005.1 Lachnospiraceae bacterium | reverse complement strand
TGGCTCCGGATGGACGGCTTTTACGTCTTCCTCTCGAAATACGCTGTACTTTACATGTCAAATGCTGTATTTCACATGTCAAACTCCGCACTTTACACGTCAAATTCTGTATTTTACATGTCGAAGTTTTTCGTTGTGCCGAACTTGGTGGTCTGGGTGACGTTATTGAGCTGATAGCCGGCATCGCGCAGGATCTTCACCATGTTTTCAACGGAGATCTCACCGGTGGCCTTGACGACAGCTTCCGTGCCGCGGCCCTTGGTGTGGTAGACTGCCATGGCCTCCATATTGGCGTCGTTTGCGGCGAGCAGCTCTGCGATGCCTGCGAAGAACCCGGGCCTGTCATCGCACTGGAAGACAAAGCGGGTCCCCTGGTGCTTGTAGCCGAGCAGGTCTGTAAAGGCCTGGAAGATATCTTTTTCCGTGATGATCCCGATCACATGCGTCTCGTCGTCGAGGACAGGGAGTACGGAGATGCCCTCGTCCAGCATCTTCTGTGCGGCTTCTTCGATAAAGGCGTCCTGGTGGATCGTCTTGATATCCGTGAGCATGATATCCTCGACCTTGGTCTTGCTCAGAAGGTAGTTCAGTTCATAGATGGAGAGAGAGGTGGCGTTGGCGCCGCTCTTTTCCGTCACCAGGCCGCCGGTGACGAGCCCGATCAGTTTCCCTTCTTCGTCGACGATCGGAAGACGATGGAAATGTCCCTTGGACATGATGTCGACCGCCTTGGAGATCTTGACATCCTTCGTGATTGTGACAGGTTCCTTTGTCATATGATCTTTTACGTACATAGTACCTCCTTCAATAAATCGCGGTCAGCCGCCCAGATAGGCCTTGCGCACGCGTTCGTCACGGGCGAGTCCTTCGCCGGTGCCGTCCAGGGTGATCCGGCCGGTCTCCAGGACATAGGCGCGGTTTGCGATGGACAGGGCGCGTTTTGCGTTCTGCTCGACGAGCAGGATCGTAGTACCTTTTTTATTGATCTCCTCGATGATCTGAAAGATCTCGGAAACGAGGAGGGGGGACAGGCCCATGGAGGGCTCGTCCAGAAGCAGGATCGAGGGCTTGGCCATGAGGGCGCGGCCCATAGCCAGCATCTGCTGCTCGCCGCCGGAGAGTGTGCCGGCAGCCTGTGTGCGGCGCTCGCCCAGGCGGGGAAAGGTCGTATAGACATCCTGGATATCCTTGGCGATCTCTCCCTGATCTCTGCGCAGATAGGCCCCCAGTATGAGGTTTTCCTCGACCGTCTGCTGGGCAAAGACGCGGCGCCCTTCGGGGACCTGGGCCAGGCCCATTCCGACGATCCTGTGCGCCGGGATCTTTGTGAGCTCCTGGCCGTCCAGGGTGATACTTCCCTCCGCCGCTTTTACCAGGCCGGAGATCGCATGCATGGTGGTCGTCTTGCCGGCGCCGTTTGCACCGATCAGGGTGACGATCTCCCCGTCACGTACTTCAAAGGAGATCCCCTTGATCGCCTCGATCATGCCGTATCTGACTTTTAAATTTTCAACTTTCAGCATATATATACCCTCTTCCGGTGTGAATCTGCCCTTTTTCTGCCCGTCTCAGTCTCCCAGATATGCCTTGATGACATCGGGATTGGCCTGGATCTCGGCAGGCACGCCCTGTGCGAGCAGCATGCCGTAATTGAGCACGTAGATGCGCTCGCAGATGCCCATGACCAGCTGCATATCGTGCTCGATCAGGAGGACTGCGATCTCAAAGTGGTCGCGGACGAAGCGGATCATGCGCATCAGGTCGTCGGTCTCCTGGGGGTTCATGCCCGCAGCGGGTTCGTCCAGAAGCAGAAGCTTGGGCTCCGTCGCCATTGCGCGCGCGATCTCCAGGCGGCGCTGTGCGCCGTAGGGGAGATTTCCCGCCGTGACTTCCGCGTACTGGCCGAGCTCCATGATCTCCAGAAGCTCCCTGGATTTTCCCTCGATCTCACGCTCTTTGGCGTAGTAGCCGGGGAGCCGGAAGACAGCTTCCACCGGGGAATAACGGATGTTGTTGTGGTAGGCGGTCCGCACATTGTCGAGGACGGTCAGATTGTTGAAGAGCCGGATGTTCTGGAAGGTCCTGGCGATGCCGGCTTTATTGATGTCCACGACGGTCTTCCCGGCAGTGTCTTTTCCGTCAAAAAAGATCGAGCCGCGCGTGGGCTTGTAGACTTTGGTCAGAAGATTGAAGACGGTCGTTTTGCCCGCGCCGTTGGGACCGATCAGGCCCACGATCTCCTTGTCGTAGATGGCCAGGTCCAGA
Source organism: Lachnospiraceae bacterium (assembly GCA_017513005.1). Classification (GTDB taxonomy): domain Bacteria; phylum Bacillota; class Clostridia; order Lachnospirales; family Lachnospiraceae; genus CAG-791. The sequence continues at coordinate 35,300 of JAFWDM010000015.1, read as the reverse complement.
TCATTGACAGCAGTCAGACCTCCGAAATCGATGCCCAGTTCCTTCACTTCCAGAATGGGTGTTGCTTTTGTACTCATAGATACCTCGCGATGGGTTTTTGCAAAAGGACTGTGAATGCGGCAGTAACCAGTCCCTGATGTTTGTATCCTGAAACGGCGGTGACCGCCGTGCGGTCATGCCTTTTTCTTCCTGAGGGAAGCGGCCTTCGTGCGCAGGAATTCATTGTTGGTGATGAGCATGATCAGGATGAGGACCACGGCATAGATCAGCATGCGGTAATCCTGCAGTCCGCGCAGCAGCTGCGGCAGAAGGAAGAGGATGACTGTGGCGATCAGCGTACCGTTGAAATTGCCGAGGCCTCCCAGGACCACATAGACCAGGATCAGGATCGAGGTGTTGTAGTCGAATTTGCTGGCGACCATGGTGGAGTAGTTCAGGCCGTAGAGCGCGCCGGCTGCGCCTGCGAGGGCGGCGGAGATGACGAAAGCCATCATCTTGGTCTTCGCGATATTGATGCCGATCGATTCCGCGGCGATCCGGTTGTCGCGGGCCGCCATGATCGCGCGTCCGCTCCGGGAGTAGATCAGGTTGTAGACCACGACGAGTGCGAAGATGACCAGGATCGTGCCTGCGGTGAAGTTGGCGATCCGCTCTGTGCCCGTGGCGCCCATGGGGCCGTTGATCAGGTATTTGCCGCCCTCCCCGAGCGTAAATTTGCTTTCTACGAAGCTGAACTTGATCCCGGTGCTGTCGAAGGCGACGTAAAGGTTCATGATCAGGTTCATCACGATCTGCCCGAAGGCCAGTGTGACGATCGCCAGATAGTCGCCCTGGAGCTTCAGGACGGGGATGCCGATGAGGAAGCCGACGAAGGCTGTCAGGAGCATGCCGATAATGATCGCCAGAATAAGGCGCAGGACAGGAGGAACCGTGCCCGCGAGGACGCCGGAGACGCAGACGCCGGAAAAGGCGCCGACAGCCATGAATCCGGCCTGTCCCAGATTCAGTTCACCTGACACCCCGACATTCAGATTCAGGCCGATCGCGGCGACCAGATAGCAGGTCGCAGGGACCAGAAGGCCGGTGAACAGGTTGGAGAGATTGCCGGTTTTGAGCAGGATCTCCAGCAGGATGTAGGCCGCAGCGACCATTGTATAGGAAATCGTCCGGCTGCGGTGCCGGTTGTTCAGCAGATAGCCCAGAATACCTTTTTTATTTTCCATGATTCAAATCTCCATGAGTGCCTGAAACGGCACAGAATCTTTTACACCTTCTCGCTGAGCTTTTTCCCGAGAAGTCCTGTGGGCTTCACCAGGAGAATGACGATCAGTACGCCGAAAACGATCACGTCCGAGAGCTGGGTGGAGATATAGGCCTTGGACAGGATCTCGATGATCCCCAGAAGAAGTCCTCCCAGCAGTGCGCCGGGAATGGAGCCGATCCCGCCGAAGACGGCGGCCGTAAAGGCCTTGATGCCGGGCATGGAGCCCAGTGTCGGCGTGACAGTGGGGTAGTTGGCGCACAAAAGCACGGCGGCGATGGCGGCAAGGCCCGAACCGATCGCGAACGTGAGAGAGATGATCTGGTTCACATTGATGCCCATCAGCCGCGCGGCATCCTTGTCCTCGGAACAGGCCCGCATGGCGCTGCCGGTCTTGGTCCGGTTGATGAACAGCGTCAGGCAGATCATGACGATGATGCAGGTCGCGATCGTGAGCAGTGTCAGATAGGCGATGGAAAGGCCGCCGATCTTCAGGACGCCGGTGGAGATGATCGGAGGGAACATCTTGGGAGATGCGCTCCACAGCAGCTGGGCTGCATTCTGCAGGAAATAGCTCACGCCGATCGCGGTGATCAGGACGGAGAGGCTGGAGGCCTGCCGCAGAGGCTTATAGGCCAGCCGCTCGACGACGACGCCGAGCACGGTGCAGCAGACGACGGCCAGCAGGACGCCGGCAGGCATCGGCATACCGAATCTGGTGAATGCAAAAAAGGCGACGTAGGCGCCGACCATGATGACATCCCCGTGTGCGAAATTGAGCATCTTTGCGATGCCGTAGACCATGGTGTATCCGAGCGCTATGATGGCATAGACACTGCCCAGGCCCAGACCGGTGACAAGATTGGATAGAAATCTCATAGCTGGTTTTGGTTCCCCCGATTCATGTTTTTCGTAACGGTACAGCGCTCCCTGCAGCGGGCGGCGCGGCGCATTGCGGCGCATCGCAGGTTTCGGGCAGGCTGAACCCTTACAGTTTTGTGAAAATGATCCATCGATATAAAAAAGTGCGCTGTCTGACAGGCCGAAGGGGTCAGACAAAGGTGCAGGGCTGTGCATTGACAAAGATCCTGCACAGACCAAATCAGCAACTATTATAGCACGTATTGCCACACAGGAAAAATATAAAATAAAGAATAAACCGGATATGGAAAAGGGAAAAGGCTGTTCACGCCCCCGGGGGGCGTGGGCAGTGACAGGCAAAAGGCCGGACCGGGTGGAAAAAGGGCGTAGAACTCCGTTTTCTGTGCGCCTGTGCGCACAAAAACAAGTCGATTTCGGTACCCCATGCACAAGTAACAAAGTAACAAAAGGCTCCTGTGCGGATCGCACAGGAGCCTTATGAGCATTGATCACGATATCCGGAACAGCACTGGCTGTTCGAAGCTTCAGCTGTATAAAGCCGGGGCTGTCAAACCCGGGATCGTTTAAAGTCGGGATCGTTTAAAACCGGGACCGTTCACGGCGCAGCCTTCGGGGGCCGCGCCATGAACGGTCCTGATAAGGATCCTTTCAAACTGCAGGCAGCCGGTGCCCGCAGCCTGCAGACCCGATCATTCTGCTGCAGGAACGTATTCGCCGTTTTCGATGATCATAGCCTTGGGGGCCTTGGTGACTTCGCCGTTGGCATTCCAGGTCATGTTCTCGCCGGTCAGGCCGTTGAAGGTCATGGAAGTGAACTGCTCGACCATGGCGGCGCAGATGTCCGCGTTGGACATGTCGGCGGTGATGCCGGCTGCCTCGCAGGCCTGGGCCATCGCATAGATGCAGTCATAGGCATCTGCTGCGAACTGGTTCGGGACCTCGCCGTTGGCGCGGGCCTTGTAGTTCTCGACGAAGGTCTTTGTCAGGTCATCCTCTGCGTTTGCGACGAAGGGGGTCAGCAGGTAGACGCCCTCTGCCAGAGAGGTGTCAAAGCCTTCCACGCCCAGGATGCCGTCCATGCCGTCGACACCGAAGATGGTGGGCTTGTAGCCCATGGTGTTGGCCTGGGTCAGGATCTGGGATGCGGGGGTGTAGTAGATGGGCAGGAAGAGAAGGTCTGCGCCTGCTGCCTGCGCATCGGCGAGCTGGACGTTGAAGTCGCTCTCTTCGCCCTTGAAGGTGCCCTCATAGACGATCTCGAGACCTTCGGTTCCGGCCTGGGCTTTGAAGGTGTCGAAGATGCCCTTGGAATAGGGATCGTCATTCTTGTAGATCACGGCGATCTTGGTGCCGAGATCGGGATGTGCGGCGATGTAGGTCGCGGATCCGGAACCCTGGTTGGGGTCGGAGAAGCACATCTGGAAGACATTGCCGTAAGCGCCGGTCTGGTTCTCGCCGTCCGCGTAGATGACAGAGGGGCTGGAGCCGGAAGGGGTGATCGCGAAGGTCTGATCCTCCTGGTACAGAGGGGAGACCGCTGCGTCGGGAGCGGATGTGACGGTCGCCAGGGAGATCTGCATGCCGCCATCCTTCAGTGTGCCGTAAGCAGTCGCTGCTTCCTCGGCATCGTGCTTGTCATCTTCGAACTGCAGTGCAAACTGCACGCCGCCCTTGGCGTTGACTTCCTCGACAGCCATCTCGGCTGCGATCTTGACCGCGTTGCCGTACACAGCTGCGGGGCCGGTCAGGGGGCCGCTGCCGCCGATCTTGATGGGAGCTGCCGCATCTCCTGCGGGAGCAGCCGCATCCGCTGCCGCGCCGGTCTCACCGGTTGAAGGGGTCTCGGACTGTGCGGGCGCAGCCGAGCCGCCGCTGGAAGATCCGCTTCCACAGGCGGCGAGAGAAGCTGCCATGAATGCAGACATGGCAACCGCTACAGTGGCTTTCCAAATCTTTCTCATAACTATGATACCTCCTGTATGATAAAATGGTGCACAGGACCTGCCATCCGACAGCCCGGAGAAGACTGGAACAGTTACGGTTCGGGCCTGTCTGTAAACTCGAGGTGTTTTCGCGGTTCTTTCGCGAAAAAACCGGGTTTAACGGCATGAACAGTGACCTGAAGCATCTTACGGAGCCGTGGACCGGCAGTTCCATACCGTCCGGAAAAAAAGCGGTGCACAGCAGGCGGAAAACACGGAAGATCTGTGGGTCCGGGCTGCGGAAAACTTTCTTTCTGACGATATTACCGCCTATTATAATGCGAAAGGCTGTTCTTTTCAACAGGGTTGTTGCCACTGCGTCGTTACATGTTCACGCCCTATCGAGGGCGTGAACATGTAACGTTGCGCGCGGCGATTCCAATACGCTTTGCTGTGCGCAACACACTTGCAGGCAAGTGTGTTCGCGCCGTTTCACTCGGGTTTTTCGCGAAAAAGCCGCGAAAAACACCTCGAGGTTTCAGGTGGATCTGTACTGTAACACTGCGTCCGCTGTTACAGTACCTGTAAAAGGAAGACAGGTGCCTGAATCTTTAAACGGGTGTATAATAAACCTGCTTCCGTGTCCGGCTGAAAACAGCCTGTCATTATTGCTTATAAATTGTGCATGGATTTGCGCATAAAACTGTTCATAAATTTATTCTCATAGAGTCGCACAGGGAAAAGAAAAATGAAAATTTACTCTGAAGATGCTTCAAAACAGTACCATACACAGGTTGGGAAGGGCGACGTGGGTCGGTATGTGCTGATGCCCGGAGATCCGAAGCGCTGCGCCGGGATCGCCCGGTACCTGGAAGATCCTGCGCTGATCGCCGACAGCAGGGAATATGTGACATACACAGGTCTGCTGGAGGGCGAAAAGGTAAGCGTCACCTCTACCGGGATCGGCGGCCCTTCCACAGCGATCGCTATGGAGGAGCTGCATCTGTGCGGAGCGGATACCTTCGTACGGGTGGGCACCTGCGGCGGTATGCAGCCGGAAGTAAAGAGCGGGGACATCATCGTGGCGTCCGGCGCGGTCCGCATGGAGGGGACCAGCAGGGAGTATGCCCCGATTGAATATCCGGCGGTTGCTTCTGTCCAGGTGGTCAATGCCCTGACTTCCGCGGCTGAGGAGCTGGGATTTGCGCATCACACCGGTGTCGTGCAGTGCAAGGACTCCTTTTTCGGGCAGCACGAGCCGGAAATGATGCCGGCGGGATATGAACTGATTCAAAAATGGGAGGCATGGAAGAGGATGGGGTGTCTGGCTTCCGAGATGGAGTCCGCCGCCCTGTTTATCGTCGCCGCAAAGCTCGGTGCACGGGCGGGCACCTGCCTGCTCGTTGTGGCGAACCAGGAGCGGGAAAAACTCGGCCTGGACAATCCGGTCGTTCACGACACGGACCAGACGATCCGGGTCGCTGTCGAGGCGGTTCGCCGCCTGATCCGGGAGGACCGTAAAAAGTCTGCATCCGCCTGCGGATCCGGTGTGCGTATCCCGTGACTGAAACCGGGGACCTGTGCGACGAAGATGCAGGACTCGCCCGCGAGTCCTGCGTGCCGGAGAAAAAAGGAGCCGGAGATGGATTTGACAGATAAGAAGCTTGTCAGAGAATTGATCGAAATCGCTGCAGCGCAGAGACAGTATTCCTATGCCCCCTATTCCGGGTACAGGGTCGGGGCGGCGCTCCTGGCAGGAGACGGGCAGGTCTACACGGGCTGCAACGTGGAAAATGCGGCCTATTCCCCTACCCTCTGCGCAGAGCGGACCGCAGTCGGCAAAGCGGTCAGCGAAGGGGTCCGGGAATTCGAGGCGATCTGTGTCGTAGGCGGGAAGGAGGAAGTTCCGACCTCCTATTCCGCGCCCTGCGGTGTATGCCGCCAGGTCCTGCGGGAGTTCTGTGACCCTGCGGCATTCCGGGTCATCCTGGCCACGGACCCGGAGCACTATGATATTTATACCCTGCAGGAACTGCTCCCGCAGAGCTTCGGGCCGGATAATCTGTCGGTGCCGTGATCCACGGCCCGGGGGCCTGGCCACACCGTCAGACCAGGCAGTGTGCTGCCACTTTTCACCCTTCCACGATGAGATATCTCCCGTCACCGACAGGAAACACTTCGGCGGCAGAGAAAAGATCCTCCCCTTCTATATCCGTTCCGGCTTCTTCAAAGTAGCTGCGCACTTCCTTTTTGGATTTTGCGACAACGGCAAAGCACATTTCCAGAAAATCCGCCGCTTCTTCCTCTGTGGAGGCGACTTCCTCCGGAAACAGCTGAAGCTGTTTTTCCAGAAAACAGTGCAGGACGGCAGCGTCGTAATCGGGGTGGGAGAAACTGCCGGAGGGACCTTTTTCCTTCAGTTTTTTTGCCATGGTTTAAAGATTCCTTTCTTCTTTGAAAAATTTTTCTTCGATGCAGGGGTTTTTTTGTTTTTTAATAATGACATATTTCCGGCAGGGGTGTCAAAAAGAACCGTCCCCTGTTGAAAAACGCAGAAGGGCAAATGAAATGAACACGAGTCTGATTCTGATGAGCAAACTGCTTTCGATGATGATCATCGCGGGGGTCGGGTTTGTCGTGCTCCGCATGGGGGTCCTCGAGGAGCGCGACAGGAAGCAGCTGGCAAAGCTGACCCTGTATGTCCTCCAGCCCAGCCTGATCGTACTGGCCTTTCAGATCGACCTGACGCCGGAGCGGCTGAAGGGTTTCCTGCTCGCCGTGGTTTTTTCCGAGATCGTCCAGGTCGGGTTCATTCTGGTTTCGGGAATCCTGCGCAGGGCGGGACTTCTGGGCGTGATCGAGGAGCTCTCCGTCATCTATGTGAACTGCGGAAACCTGATCCTTCCTATCGTGGGTATGACAATGGGGCAGGAGATGGTGTTCTATGCAAGCGCGTTTCCTCTGACCTTCAACCTGCTGTTCTGGACACACGGGATCAGCTGTATAGAGGGGAGCAGGCGGATCGCATGGAAAAAGATCCTGCTCAACTCCAATATTATCGCCCTGTTGATCGGACTATTTCTGCTCCTGACCGGGATCCCCATCCCGGGAGCGGTCAGAACCTCCATGCAGCTGATGGCGGATATGGTCGGCCCCTGCGCCATGCTTGTAGTCGGCATGACGCTGGCGGGAAGCAGTGTGCGCACGGTATTGACTTTTCAGAAAGGCTATCTGGTCTCGGCACTCCGTCTGCTGGTTTTCCCCTTTTTTACTCTCGGGATCCTCTATGCCAGCGGTTTTCTGACCCGGCATCCGGAATATATCCCTGTTCTGCGGGTCTCCTTCATGGGGGTTGCGGCGCCGCCCGCATCGAATGTGGCACAGATCGCGGTACTCTATGACCGGGATCCGGTCCACGCCGGGATCTATAACCTGCTCGGCATGTTTTTCTGTGTACTCACCATGCCGCTGATCGACTATGTCTATGCGCAGATGTTTGTGCTTCCATAACTGTCCCCCAAAAGACTGCCCCCATAGAAGACTGTCTCCCCAAAAACTGTCCTTTAAAAGGAAAAAATATGCAGATACGAAAGACCTGCCGCGAAGCGGCAGGTCTTTTCATCGCCAGGACGCTTTGATAAAGCGATCGAAAGAAAAAAATGCAGATATCCCTGCCTTGTTACGTGGCAGGCCCTTAGTATCTGCACCGGGCCCAGAGACGGGAGAGCCGGTTTCTTTCCCAGAGGGACCGGCAGGAAGAAGAACGCCGCTGGGCTCCGCCCGGACCCGTGCTGTGGATCCCGGAAAACGCAGCAGCGATTTCGCAGCGGGGGCTGCGCCCGTGCCACAGGTGGTCGGAAAAATGCGCGTATTCTTCCGCACCGCTGTCGGATCTGTCCTCAGCCTCCGGATATTCAGTGCATGTGCCCTCAGCCTCCTCCGGAAATCCGGTGCATGTGTCCTCAGCCTCCTCCGGAAATCCGGTGCATGTGCCCTCAGCCTCCTTCGGAAATCCGGTGCATGTGTCCTCAGCCTCCTCCGGATATTCGGTGCACGTGCCCTCATTCTCCGAAGCAGCGGCTGTGCGCAGAGTATCCTCCTGCGGGGCGGCAGGAGGGATCGGCGCGTCGGCTTCTGTCACAGCAGGGATCGGGAACGGTATTTCCTCTTCAGATGCAGGAGGAAGCGGTGCAGTGACCTCTACTCTGCGCAGAGCGGAGAGCGCGACACCCGTAGTATGCGCGGACTGCATGTTTCGGAAGCTCCCGCTGGTTTCTTCCATGGGAGCCGCTTCCGTGTACGTATCTGCAAAAAGAGTATCGGCTGACTTATCGGCTGATTCTGCCGCGGCTGAGCCTGGTCCTTCGAGCGTAGTATCCGGAGACGCGGCGGCAGACAAATCTGATTCTTCAGGTGGTGTTTCCACCGGTTCAGCCTCAGGGGAACCCGGTTCTTCGGGCAAAACCTCCGCATGCGCAGTCTCGGACGCCTCCACCAGGATCCTTCCGCCGATGGAATCCTGTACGATATGTACCTTCTGGTTCTTCATCAGCTCCAGGAGGATGAGGAAAGTGACGATGACCTCCTCCCTGCTTTCCTGGGACTCCAGAAGGGCACGGAAATCCGTGTGCGGATGTGTCTTCAGAAAGGCCCGGATATAGAGTGCCTTGTTATCGATATTGACTTCGTCCCGTCTGATCTTTCCGAAGCCGCTGCGGATGGGGTCCCGGCGGCTTTTTTTTCTGCGCAGGACTTCTCCGAATACCTTTTCCAGACTGGCAAGGTCCACGTTTCCCAGAAGCTCTCCGTAGTCGATGGGGGGCTGGTAGCTTCGGACCTCCTTCGGCAGATGCTGCTCGCGGAAAAAGCGTACGCCCGCCTGTTCCCGGCGGACAGCAAGCTCTTCGGAGAGGTACCTGTACTTTTTGTATTCCAGAAGGCGCCTGACCAGTTCCTCCCTGGGATCGCCTTCTTCCTCGCCTGTCTCCTCGTCTTTTTCGCGCGGCAGCAGCATGCGGCTCTTGATGTCGAGGAGCGTTGCCGCCATGACGAGAAACTCGCTCGTGACGTCCATGTCTTCGCGGTCCATCTGCCGGACATAATCCAGGTACTGGTCAGTGATCTCCGCGATCGGGATGTCGTAGATATCGATTTTGTTTTTTTCGATCAGGTGCATCAGCAGGTCCAGCGGACCTTCAAACACCGGGAGTTTTACGGGAATTGCCATTGCGGTCTCACGGTCTCAATGAATCATGGAAGCGCGTCAGTGCGGGTCGATGTGTATCAGCGCGGATCCTTGTCGGATGCGGATCCTCACCTGACTGAAGTCACGAGAACGCGCCAGTGTCTTTTCAATACCGGACATTGTAACTGATGCGGGGGGAAAAGACAAATGGAAATCCCGCCGCCTCCCTTATACCGGGCTGAAAGATTCGGAGGAGGGCACGAAGGGGGCCGCTGCCATGTCCTGGGAGGAGGAGAGGTCGATGGCAAACTCTTTTTTGTACTGCTCGTAGTAGTGCTGGTAGGTCGCGTTGCGTTCCTCGCGCAGGTTTGTGAGATATTCGTGCATATCCAGTGTGTCGTGGCCCAGGACGATCATCGCTACCGCGATATTGGAGCAGTGGTCGGAGACACGCTCGCAGGCGGTGATGATGTCATTGAAGACAAAGCCCTGGGAGATGGTGCAGATCTGTTTTTGCAGCCGGTCGACGTGGTTGAGCTTCATGGTGTCGCAGAGGTTGTCGATCAGCTCCTCCAGAGGCTCGATCTGTTCCGCGACAGTCAGGTCGTTCTGTGTAAAAGCCCGCACGGCGAGCGCAGTGGCCTTCTCCACGGCGGAGGCCATGACCTCGAGCTCGTGACCGGCGTTTCCGGAGAAGTGACCGAATTTTTCGTGGGCTTCATAGGCGCCGATGGCGATGACGAGAGCCTGGTCGGAGATGAGCTCCAGGTCGGCGATCGTGTGCAGGTATCTGGATACGGATTCCTTCTGTTCCTCGGTCAGCTCACGTCCGGTCAGCTGGACCAGGTAGGTACCCAGGGCGTCCTCGTAGTCGTCCACAGCCTGCTCCAGCTTTTTCACCTCGTCCACATGGTTGACGTCCAGATGGCGCACCATGTCGAGGGCGAGATTCACACCCTTTTGTGTGAGGGAGGCCATGTCGTTCATGGTGATGCGGCACTGCTCTAGCGCCATGGCGGGGTGCTTGAGCAGGATCTCCTCCAGCTGCACGACCGGGATCGCCTCGTCCTCAGGCTTCGAGGGTACGAGTGCGTGTACGGCTCCATTGATGACGTCCAGAAAGGGGAAAAGAAGGATGGTCATAAACAGGCGGATGAAGGTGTTGACAGCCGCCATCGAGAAGGGATTCATGACGGTATCCAGGAAAGGAAAATGAAGGATCCCGTTCAGGATATAAAAGAGGGAGGCAGTGACCAGGGTCCCGATGCTGGTAGCGATCGGATAGACCAAAGAGACGCGCTTGCCGTCCGTGTTTGCTCCCACGGCCGTGAGCAGGACCGGTGCGGATGCGCCGATGGAGATGCCCAAAAGCAGGGGGAAGGCTTCCCCGAACCGCATGGCGCCGGTCACGGAGAGGGCCTGGATGATACCGACGGCGGCGGAAGCGGACTGCAGAATGGCAGTGAAGACAATACCGACGATAATGCCCAGGATCGGATTGGACATGGAGGTCAGAATGTCGGTGAACCAGGGCTGGTTTCCGAGCCCGCGCACAGACCCGCTCATGGTGCTCATGCCGACCATCAGCACGACAAAACCCATCAGGATATCACCGACGTAGCGGGTGGACTGTTTTTTGGAGACCATCCGCATCAGGATGCCGATGACGGCGACCACACCGGTGAGGGTCGCTGTGGAGAGCAGGGCGGCGATGCCGCCTGCGGATTCGATGTAACTGAGGCAGATGACCCAGCCTGTGATGCTGGTGCCCAGGATCGCGCCCAGGATGACGCTGGTCCCCTGTGAGACCTTCATCATGCCGGCGCTGACAAAACCGACGATCATGACGGCCGTCGCCGAGGAGGACTGGATCACGGCAGTGACCCCCGTTCCCAGGAGGACCCCCTTCAGCGGAGTGCCTGACAGTTTGTAGAGGATGGGTTCCAGTTTATCACCGGACAGCTTTTTGAGCCCGTCTCCCATCAGCGACATGCCGAACATAAAAAGGGCGACGCCGGAGAAGAGGGCTATGACTTCTGTGATACTCAAAGCGGCTCCTTTCTCTCTGCAGCAGCAAAGAACATGCCATATTTTTACCAGAATATCATAAGGCCCGAATGTAAACAGATACTCTTTATGCATGTTACGGAAATGTAAACAAATCCCGCAGGCGAATGTTAAATTTATGTTAATTACAGGCGGACGCCGCTGCCGGACAGGCTTTTTCCGAAAGTGTATACGTCCCCCTGAGCGCACATACAAAACCCGGATCGCTGCCGCTTTGTTTGCTTCCGCCTATAATTCCTTTATCTTCTTTCGGACCTACGGTATAATTGTGGATACCCGGGATGAGCAGGCAGACAAATCATTCACGCCCTGCCGGGGGAGGAAGCAAAGCTTCGCATTGCTGTAACGGCAAAGCACATGGTGTTTCGGAAAAACGCACAGAAATGGTCGAGGACAGCTTTATGATCTATATTCTTGAAGACGACGACAGCATTCGAAAGCTGGTCACTTACGCGCTGGAAAGTCAGGGGGTTGCGGCAGCCGGATTTGCTGCCCCCTCTGCTTTTTATGCCGCTATGGAGGAGCAGCTTCCATCACTCCTTTTGCTGGATATCATGCTGCCCGAGGAGGACGGCATCAGTATATTGAAAAAGCTCCGTGCGGATCCATGTACGGCCCGGATCCCCGTGATCATGCTCACGGCCAGAGGGGAGGAGTATGACCGGGTGGAAGGCCTCGACGCAGGTGCAGATGATTATGTGACAAAGCCCTTCGGGATGATGGAGCTGCTGGCGCGGGTGCGGGCCCTCCTGCGCAGGGCCAATATGTCCGGCCCGGCAGGACTTTCCGGGGCGGCGGAAGCGCATGCGGGCAGTCCCGGTCCGGAGGATCCCGCCACAGATCCGCGGGCAGTTTCCGGAGCAAATCCCCCCACAGAGACGCTGCAGACGGATCGGTCCGGGGCCGGCAGTGTCCGCCGGAGTGAAGGCGCCCTCCGCAGTGAAGGCGCCCTCCACAGTGAAGGCACCAACCGCAGTGAAGGCACCCGCCGGAATGAAGGAACCTTCCGCAGTGGAGGCACCCGCCGCAGTGAAAGCCCCCTCCGGAATGAAGAAACTCTCCGCAGTGAAAGTGCCCTCCGCAACGAAAGCGGAAAGGTGGGAAAGACGCCTGAGAAACTGCATTTCGGAGACCTGCAGATCTTCCCGGCGCGGTACGAGGTCTTTGTGGGAGAGCAGCCGGTGGCGCTGACCAAAAAGGAATACCTGCTGCTCCTGCTCCTTGCGCGCAACGAAGGGATCGTGCTCACACGGGAGGTGCTCATGGACAGGATCTGGGATCTGGGAACAGAGCCGGAAAACCGGACGCTGGACGTGCATATCCGGAAGGTGAGGACGAAACTCGGAGAGGAAGGCCGGCGGATCGAGACAGTCCGCGGCGTGGGGTATCGGTTCCGGGGATAGGAGAGCAGGCTTTTTTAAGGGCGGGCAGCAGATCCATATAGTTGGGGTCATAAACGGAGGTCATAGAAAAATGAATGCCATGGAAACATATACCCTCTGGCTGGACAGGCTGGGGAAGCAGTCGGGGAAGGAAGAGAGCCGCCTCTACAGGGAACTGTTCTCGATCCGGGAGGACGAGGCGGAGATCACGGAGCGCTTCTACAGGGAGATCGAGTTCGGGACGGCAGGTCTGCGCGGCATCTGCGGCGCGGGCACGAACCGCATGAATGAACTGACCGTGGGGCGCGCGACCCAGGGGATCGCGGCGTATATCCTGCAGTCCGGCGAGGACCCGGCGGGAGGGGTCGTCATCGCGTATGACTGCCGGCATTATTCAAAGGAATTTTCGGAGCTGGCGGCGGAGATCTTTGCCGGAAACGGGATCCGGGTGTACCTGTTTCCCTCCCTGCGGCCCACGCCGGAGCTCTCCTATGCGATCCGGAAACTGGGCGCGGTGTCGGGCGTTAATATGACCGCAAGCCATAACCCCCGGGAATATAACGGATATAAGGTCTACTGGAAGGACGGCGCACAGATCTCGGGAGAAGTCTCCGACGGGATGCTGGACCGGATCAAAGAACTTGACATGTTCGACGCGTTCCGGCGGATCCCTCTGGAAGAGGCGGAGCGGAGGGGGCTGGTCACCATGCTGGGAGGGGAGATGGACCGCAGCTATCTGGCCTATGTCCTTTCTCTTGCGCAGCGCCCGGATGAGGAGCTGGACCTGTCGGTGCCGGTCGTCTACACCCCGCTGAACGGCGCGGGGAGTGTACCCATGATGGAGGTGGCGGCGGCGCGGAGGTTCACCGGTTTTCACATCGTGGCAAAGCAGAAGGACCCGGATCCGGATTTTACGACGGTGCCCTACCCCAATCCGGAGGATCCGGAAACATTTGCCCTGGCGGAAGAACTCGGGAAGGAGACCGGCGCGGAGGTCCTCATCGCGACAGATCCCGATGCGGACCGCATGGCCATTGAGGCGGCCGACGGCAGAGGCGGCTATGTGCCCTTGAACGGCAACCAGACCGGCGCCCTCCTCATCGCCTATCTGGCTGCCAGCCAGAAGGAACACGGCACCCTCCCGGAAAAGGCGGCGATGATCAAGTCCATCGTGACCGGAAACTTTGGAAAAGCGATCTGCGAGGACTACGGCATCCGCGTCTGCGAGACCCTGACAGGCTTCAAGAATATCTGCGGAAAGATCCCGGACCTGGAAAAAGAAGGGTATACCTGCTTTTTCGCTTATGAGGAGAGCATCGGCTGCGCACCGGGCACGGCGGTCCGTGACAAGGACGGCATCGCCGCCGGCATGCTGGTCGCGGAGATCGCGGCTTTTTACAGGAAACGCGGCATGGGCCTTCTCGACGCCCTGGAGGACCTGTATAAAAAGTACGGGTATTTCGCGGAGGACCAGGTCTCTGTCGTCCTGGAGGGGAAAGCCGGCCAGGAACGGATCGGGCGGATCATGGATGCCCTCCGCCGGGCGGTTTCTGCCGGAAACCGGAAACCGGGGGAAGTGCTGGGGGCAGTGTCCGGAGGGGGGCCTGCCGGAAACCGGAAGCCGGGGACAGTGCCCGCAGAGGTGCCTGCCGGAAACCGGAAACCGGGAGAAGTGCCCGCAGAGGCGCCTGCCTTCCGGCTGGAAATCGCAGAAGTCATCGACTATCTCCATGGGTGGAAGGATATCCCGCCGCAAAACGCCCTGAAAATCGTCATGGAGGACGGCAGCTGGTTTGCGGCGAGGCCCTCGGGCACAGAGCCGAAGATCAAGTTCTACTACTATGCGGTCCATCCGGACAGAAAGGTGTCCCTGGACCGGGTCTCCTGTATGAAAGAAGCCGTAAATGCACTGATCAGTACGGTTGAGTAGTTTGAGTAGTTTGAGTAGTGGAACGCATGACCAGAAAAATATTCCTATATGCATTTGCCCTGGGAGGCCTGGTGCTGGTAGTCAGTACCCTGATCTTATTCGGTCTGCAGTACCGGCAGACCATGGATGAGGCCTATGCGGCTCTTCGGGAGGAGACATCCTACGCGGTGATCGGGCTGGAGGAGGGCGGCGGGGCCTTTCTGAAAAAGCTGGATACGATCAACCGCATCACATGGATCGACGGGGACGGGCAGGTCCTTTTTGACAGCGAGTTTCCGGGTCTGAAGACCCCGCAGGGGGATTTTCAGGAGGTCAGGCAGGCGCTGGAAACAGGAGCCGGGCAGGGGATCAGGAAATCCTCCTCTGACGGCAGGCAGACGATCTATTATGCATTACGATGCAGCGACGGCACAGTCCTGCGTCTCTCCCGCCCGGTCAGCGCGGTCCGGTATGCCTTTGCGGCGGTCAGCCCGGTCCTGTGGGCGATCCTGCTCGTGCTGCTGATCTCTGCCGCCATGGCCTTCCGCATCGCCAGCAGCATCGCCCGTCCCATCAATGAGATGGATCTCGACGACCTGGCAAACGGCGCTGTCTACCCGGAACTGGAACCCCTGGTCGGACGTCTGACCCAGCAGCGCAGGACGATCGAACAGCAGGTCCGGGAACGGGAGGAACAGGCCAGAGAGCGGGAGCGCATGCGGCGGGAATTTACCGCCAATGTCTCCCACGAACTGAAGACGCCGCTCACCTCGATCAGCGGCTTCGCGGAGCTGATGATGAGCGGCATGTGCGACGACGCGAAGATGATCGAGTTTTCCGGAGACATCTACCGGGAGAGCCGGAGGATGATCACACTGGTCAACGATATCATTCATTTGTCCGAGCTGGATGAACTGACGGCTGCAGATGAATATGCGGCGATCTGCGAGCCGGATCCGGTCCGGGGCCTCGCAGGAAATGAGAAAACAGACAGGGCGGACAGGGCAGCAGGTACAGGCGGGCCGGAACCCGGACAGCAGAAAACGGCAGCGGAAATTCCGGGCAGGGAAAGGCAGATCGTGGATCTTTTTCAGATCGCCTGCGACACAGTGGAACGCCTGCAGCCCGCCGCACAGAAAAAACATATTACGATTTCCGCGGAAGGAAAAACCGCCCGGGTCTTTGGAATGGTTCGGACCCTGGAGGAGATCGTCTACAATCTGTGTGACAATGCCATCAAGTACAATCACGACGGAGGGACCGTAGATGTATCCGTCAGGCAGGACCAGGAGGAGAGAGCTGTGCTGATCGTGGAGGATACCGGGATCGGCATCCCTCCCGAAGAGCAGGAGAGGATCTTTGAGCGCTTCTACCGCGTGGACAAGAGCCATTCCCGCAGGATCGGCGGGACCGGCCTGGGCCTTTCGATCGTCAAACACGGCGCGCAGATCCACGGGGCGTCGATCGAGCTGGAAAGCACGCCGGGAAAGGGGACCAGGATCACCCTGCGCTTTCCGCCCCTGTAAAGTGGTGTGGGTCTGTTCTGTAACCAATAGGGATATGGAACACTGTGAAAGATGCAAATGTTCTTGACAGGACAAAAATGTAATGTATAATTAAATTGCACGCAACCAAATAGTGAAAAGAATACTCGAAAGAGACGTGCTGACCTTACGGTTTTGACCTGACAGTTTATTTATGCAGCTGTTTTAATGTATCTGTTTTAATGTATCTGTTTTAATGTATCTGTTTTGATGTATTTGTTTTGATGTATTTGTTTATTTTTTATGTATTTGTTTTCAGAAAGGAAGGATAAAGGATGATCTACACATTTACTGCAGAAAATTTTGAGGCAGAGGTTCTTCAGAGCGACATCCCTGTTTTTGTTGATTTCTACGCGGACTGGTGCGGTCCCTGCAAGATGATGTCCCCCGTGATCGACAAGCTCGCGGACGAATTTGACGGAAAGATCAAGGTCGGCAAGATCGACGTGGATGAGAACCAGGAGCTGGCTGTCAAATACGGCGTTATGAGCATACCGAACATGAAGTTTTTCAAGGGCGGCGAGGTGGTCGACGAAGTGATCGGCGCGATCCCCAAGGCACAGATGAAGGCGAAATTCGAGGCGAATGCCTGATAAAAGCGGTAACAGTCTGCAAACAGGCCGGGACTCTATTATCTCCGGCAGGAGACAGTATGAAAACAGGCCGGGAATAATGATCTCCGGCGTGGGCGGTCTGCAAACAGGCCGGGCTTTCCCCGGTACAGGATGGAGAAGACAGGTGGTGTCTTCGGAATACAGGGAGAAGAAAATGCACGATTTAATCATTATCGGCGCCGGTCCCGCGGGACTGTCTGCCGCGATCTATGCCGCCAGAGCGGAACTGGACTATGTCCTGATCGAAGAGAACTTTGTCAACGGCGGCCAGATCATCGATACCTATGAGATCGACAATTACCCGGGGCTGCCCGGCATTTCCGGAATGGAACTCGCCGAGAAGATGGCGGACCACGCGGAAAAGCTGGGGGCAGAGGTCGTAAACGCGGCTGTGGAAGGACTCGAACTGACCGGACCGGTGAAAAAGGTCATGACCGATGAGGGAACCTTTGAAGCGAAAGCGGTCATCATCGCCTCCGGCGCGGCGCACAGCCATCTGGGCGTTCCCGGGGAAGAGAGCCTGGCAGGACACGGCGTGTCCTACTGCGCGACCTGCGACGGCGCCTTTTACCGCGGCAAGACCACGGTCGTGGTCGGCGGCGGCGATGTCGCCGTGGAGGATGCGATCTTTCTGGCGCGCGGCTGCGAAAAGGTCTATGTCGTGCACCGCCGTGACGAGCTGCGGGCGGTGAAGACCCTGCAGACCGCCCTCTTTGCGCTTCCCAATGTCGAGATGGTCTGGGATTCCAACCTCAAATCCATCAATGACGGGGAGGGGACCGGCAAGGTATCTTCCGTCACCGTCGTGAACAAGAACGACGGATCCGAGCGCGTGATCGACGCGGAAGGCGTTTTCATCGCCGTCGGCATCACCCCCCGCTCCGGTTTTGTCGGCACGGGGGTCGAGACCAATGCGGGCGGCTATATCGTGGCCGGCGAGACCGGCGAGACCAGCATCCCCGGCGTTTTTGCGGCGGGCGATGTACGGGCCAAGCAGCTCCGCCAGGTCGTAACGGCCGTCGCGGACGGCGCAAATGCCGTGACCAGTGTCCAGAGGTATCTCCTGGAGGGCTGACAGGCCCTCCGCTGCCTGGGGGTGACAAAGGGGTGACAAAGGGGGTGACAAAAAGAACCGTCCCCTTTGTCACCCTTTGTCACCGTCACCCCCCTTTGCCGCCCCCTTTGTCACCCCCTTTGCCACCCCGCCTTGTCACCCGTCAGCTGGAAAATCAGCTGGCGTTTTTTTATGGAAAGCCGGCTTCCTCGTCATTATTTACTATGCCTTCCTATGCCGGGGCGGGAAAGTGCGGACCATCGCAGCGGCAGCCGGGAGTTTCCTCGTTTTGGTACCTGGATGTGGTACAATAAGCAGAGAAGCATGCCGCAGGTGAGCGATTTTGGGGAGTAAAGGGAATGTGCATTGAACGGGAGAAGAAAGGGACGGCAGGCAGGCGCTTTGCTTTTTTTCAGAATACAGACTGTGAGTATTTTCCCTGTCACGAGACGGACCGGCCGGAGACTTTCAACTGTCTGTTCTGCTACTGCCCTCTCTATGCGCTGGGCAGGAAATGCGGAGGAAATTTCCGCTATACACAGAAGGGCATCAAGGACTGCACCGGCTGTCTGGTCCCGCATGAGAAAGAGAATTACAGCAGGATCACCGGCAGGTTCAGTGAGATCTGCAGGGTGATCAGTCTCGTGGACAGTGAAGAGGGAATCCCGCGGGCGCAAGTCGGCCCGGAAACGGAGGAACCCCGGACAGAAAACAGCGGCAGAGCAGATCGCAGTGATGCATAAAATCGCAGGGAAACGGAAAATCAATTTGGAAAGCGGTTGTTTAGTGGATGAAAGTCAGCGGATTTGGTACAATGTTCGTAGCTGCTCAGCGTTCAGTGCGGGCGGGGGCATGCGTGCGTGACAGCAGCACTGGATTTTTCGAACAATCCGTGCACAGCGCGGGGCAGGTACAGGCGGCATTTTCAGGGATAGCACGGATCTGAGTCACAGAAAGGAAAAAGTATGGAAAAAGTCATGATCACGATCGGCAGGCAGTTTGGCAGCGGAGGACACAAGATCGGGGAATATCTGGCGAACCGTCTCGGAATGTCCTATTACGATGACGAGCTGATCCTTCTGGCGGCGCAGAGGGGGGATCTGCAGGTGGAGCACATTCAGGCGATGGACGAAATGATCCAGAATCCCTTTTCCTTCGACCGCCATTCCCCTGAGCCGGAAGTTGAGGATACGATGGAGGAGACCGTCTTTGAACTGCAGCAGGAGGTGATCCGGCAGCTGGCAAAGAAGGAGAGCGCTGTCTTTGTGGGCCGCTGCGCCGACGAGGCGCTGCGCAAAGCGGGACACAGGGTGCTAAGCATTTTTATTGCCGCCCCGCTCCCGCAGCGGATCGCCAGGACCTGCCGCCTGCAGGGCTTTTCCGAGGCGGAATGCCGGGAACTGACAGACCGCAAGGACAAGGCCAGGAAGGCCTATTATGAAAAGCACACGGGCAGGACATGGGGCGTGCCGGAATCCTATGACCTTTATTATGATACGTCGGAATATGACATTGCCTACATCATCGTGGATGTGGTCAAGCGATACCGGCAGATGGTGAATGCCTGAAAAGACAGCCGGCGCATTCTCGTGGCTTTAGACGTGAGTTGGCCGACTTATATTTCCCGACAAAAGAGAACCTGCCGCAGGGCGGGGAGCAGGAAGCGCGCGACTTCAGACGTGCGGGGCTTCACCCGGAGGAGAAGTACAGGAATGGGCAGAGTGACGATCAACATGATCGCGGAAAAAGCGGGTGTGTCCCGCGGGACGGTCGACCGCGTCCTGAACAATCGTGCAAATGTCAGGCCGGAGGTACGGGAGAGGATCCTGCAGATCGCCAGGGAACTGGGCTATGTTTCCCCCAGGGAGATCCATCTCCGGGAGCAGGGAAAAGAGAACAGCCTGCTGCGCCTGGGGGTGCTGCTGCCCGGATGGGGATTCGGACAGCAGTTCCGGGAGGGCGTCCTTCAGGGGATCCGGGAGGCGGCCGATGAACTGGAGAATGCAAATGTGGAGATCCTTGTAAAAAAATGCAGAACGGACCTGCCCGCGGAAGCCCTGGACCTTTTGGGACAGCTGCGGGAAGAGGGGGCGGAAGGCATTTCGGTCTGTCTTCTGCGGGATCCTTCCATCGAAGAAAGGCTTTTGCAGCTGAAAAGGGAGGGAGTCCCGGTCGTGACCTTCAATTCCGACCTGCCGGACTCCGGGAGGATCCTCTTTGTAGGCCAGGATATCAGAAAGTCCGGGAGACTGGCGGCACAGCTGATGAGCGGGTGCATCCGCTCCGGGGAGCAGGTGCTTGCCGCCGTCGGCAATATGAAATTTGACGGGCACCGCCAGCGCTACCTGGGGTTTTCGGAGCGTATGACGGAACTTGGTTTCCCGCAGGAGGATCTGTTCACGGCGGAGACTTTCAATGATTACAGCACGACGCTGCGTGTCATAGGGGAAGTTATCCGGAGCCACCCGCAGCTGGGCGGCATCTATATGGCGAATCTGAATGTCTCTGCCTGTACCGAAGCTGTGCGTGCCTTCGGTCTGGAAAAAAAGATCCACGTGATCTGCCACGATATCAATGACGGGATCCGCACGCTTCTCAGAGAGGGCCGTGTTGACTTCACGATCCCCCAGGATTTCGTCCGGCAGGGCAGGGAGCCCCTCATCTGGCTGACCAGCTGCCTTCGCAAAAAGGACCTCCCCGATTCCGGCCGGTTCAATGACCTGCAGATCCTCTGTGCGGAAAATATTTGACAGGAGGGAATTGTCTGACCGGTACAGGAATCCGGCAGTTTGTACATTTTTTTAGTTATTCTCAGTCGGATTTACAAACGGGATCAAAATGTGCTATGATAGTACATGTGAATTCAAACGGAATTCCAGTCTCGTATAATCCGGCTGTTTTTTGCATACTTGACTTTTGTGCATTCCATACAAAAACGAACCAGGATTTTTGGCATTATTTCCATTTTGCTTTTCCTATTGAGATGGAGTAAGATGTTTATAACAAAGGCTGTGCATTGCACATAACCGTGCAAAGCACAAACACAGTTGGTAAACATCGAGGCCGGAGGAGGAGTCCTGCAGCAAAGATGTGCTAAAGATGTGCTTTTGCACATCTTTGTGAGATTTGTGACAGCTTTTGCGGCGCTAAGGGTATATGAACCATCCTGCGGCCGACGGGCCGGGGAAAAATCGGAAAAAGAATCATGGAGGAAAAGTAATGAAAACATCCGCTTGCATTGATGCTCTGTACGGAGAGATTCCTTTCCTGGACAGGTTCCAGGCGGCGAAGGATGACGGATTTGATGCAGTTGAATTCTGGGGATGGCCCGAGAAGGACCTGAATGCAGTGAAGGAAGCGGTGGAAAAGGCCGGGATCCCGATCTGCGGATTCAACGGTGACGCAGACCTGTCCCTGATCGACCCCGATCAGACGGAGGCCTATATGGAATACCTCGAGAAGTCCTGCGAGACAGCGAAGTTCCTCGGAGCCCCCTGTGTGACCATCCATTCCAACGGCCTGGGCGACGGCGGAATCGTTATCAATCACTACGATAACCTCTCCTATACGGTGAAGCTCTGCACCATGTTTCGCAATCTGGAAAAGTGCGCAGCCCTGGCGGAGAAGACCGGGATCCAGATGAACCTGGAAGGACTGAATATCACGACTGACCATGTCGGCAATTTCCTGGAATATACCCGGGACGCAGCGGAGATGATCCGTCTGATCGGCTCTCCGAAGCTAAAGGTCCTCTATGATGCCTATCATATGCAGATCAATGAAGGCTGCATCTGTGATACGATCAAAAACTACGGTGACACTTTCGGCCATGTCCACATCGCGGACGCGCCCGGCAGGCATGAGCCCGGCACCGGCGAGATCTATTATCCCAGGGTGTACAGGGCCCTCGAGGAAGTCGGCTACCAGGGCTATGTGGGCTATGAGCTCTTCCCGCTGACCACGACCGCAGAGGCTGTCAAGGCGATCATGACCCTGGTCTGAGACTGCACCTGATCGGGCAGGCGGCTGTCTGTTTTTGACGGTGAACGCAAAGAAATATGCGTAGAAAAATAATTTTTTAAGAAGCATCTATCGATCAGGAAGGATCTATCGCTGAAAAGGACTTAAATGATATACTGAAAACGCGGCAGACCGGGGAAGTATTCAGATATGGATATAAAGATTGACGAAAAAGTCATGGCGGCCGTGGAAGCAATTCTAAAACGCGGGAATGATGCAGTGATCAGAAGAAAAGGTGACAGTGTCATTGTTTTAGAAGAAAAACGCAAAATCATATACAGTCCCTCATCTGATCGGAGATGAGGAAGGGCAATCGGAGCCGGTATACAGACGCATGAGGTCTGTATACCGGCTCTGTTTTTTTGCCGGGAGGCCGCAAGAAAAAAACTATTGTTTTTCAGTGCGCTGCGCTGAAAGCGTCAAAAGGGCTATTGACCGGACAGGCGGTGCCGGGCACAGCAGACCGGTGCCATGTCTGTGTAAATAGGTAGGGTAACAGGTAACTATTCATATTCAAACAGGAGGTAGTAGCTATGAAACGTAAGTTATTGGCAGCTCTGCTCGCCGGCGCAGTCGCCGTCTCCATGGTGGCCTGCGGCGGTTCCGGAAGCAGCTCAGACGCCAGCAGCACTCCCGCACCGGCAGCGGATGCTTCGACCGGTGAGGCGGCAGCTCCTGCAGGCGGCAGCGGCGAGTACAAGATCGACGTCATCTGCAAGACGCTTTCTTCCGAGTACTGGAGCTACATCCAGGCAGGCGCAAAGGCCTATGAGAAAGAGCACCCCGGTGTGACCGTCGACGTCAAGGGACCGCCTTCAGAGACATCCTATGACGAGCAGATGAACATGATCCAGACCGATCTCGGCTCCGGTGCATATGATGGCTACATCATTGCTCCGCTGCAGGCAGACACCGTCGCCACCCTGATCAAGGATACGGACAAGCCGATCATGGCTCTCGACAGCGCCATCAACTCCGACAAGGTCATCTCCTTCATCGGAACCGGTAACGAGGAGGCAGCCAAGGCAGGTGCCGCGGCAGCAGTCCAGGCAGCCAAGGATGCAGGCTGGGAAGAGATCAAGTGCATCGAGATCGCAGGTGTCCAGGGCGACGGCACCAACACCGCCCGTATGAACGGCTACATCGCAGGTGTCAACGAGAACGGCGGCGAGTTCCTTGAGAACGAAGTCCACTATGCGAACGCAGTTGCCGATCTGGCTACCAATGAGATGGAAGGCATCATGTCCTCTCATCCCGAAGGCATCGCCATCATCTGCGCGAACAACGACGATATGGCTCTGGCAGCTGCAAACGCGGCAGCCAAGGCAGGCCTTGAGGGCTACAAGAACACCATCTTCCTCGGCTTTGACGGCCAGATCCCCGCTGCAGAAGCGATCCTCGAGGGCAAGATGACCATGAGTACTGCGCAGAACCCTTACAACATGTCCTATCTGGCAGTTGAGACCATGGTGAAATACCTGAACGGCGAGCAGGTCGATCCCGTTGTGGATTCCGGCTATACCATCATCACCAAGGACAATGCGCAGCAGCACATCGACACTCTGAAGGGCTATTCCGAAAACTAATGAGGTCCGGTCCGTCAGTTTCGGACGGGCAGCGCTCTGTGAAGCGGCCGGTCTGAAAGCACAGCTGATCACTTTTACTCGAAAATAATGACGGACAGAGACAACGAATCGTCTGAAGGAAATGGTTTACGCAGGTTCAATTTGAGCTGTGCTTCCATGTAAGTCCTGAAGAACATCCTGGATGAGCAGGGAATGTATGGACTCTTCACCGGACTTATCAAAGCCCAGTGGAGAGTCCATTGCTTTTTACAGGGGGAATGCATACAGGACAGAAAGGAATACTTTCGAATGAGCGAATATGTTGTGGAATTGAAAAATTGCACAAAGATATTTCCCGGAGTCAAGGCGCTCGACAAGATGCAGCTGGCGGTCAAGCCCGGAGAGATCCTGGGCCTGATCGGCGAGAACGGCGCGGGCAAATCGACCCTGATCAAGGTGCTCACCGGCGTGCACAAGCCGGATGAGGGCGAGATCTATGTCGAAGGCGAGCTGAAGACCTTCCACAACCCGAACGAATCGGCTGCGGCGGGCATCGCGTGCGTCTACCAGGAGCTGAACATCGAGAAGCTCCTCTCCATCACGGACAATATCTTTATCAACAAGTGGAAAAAAGGTCCGGGCGGGCTCCTGGACTACGGATATATGCACAAAAAGGCGAAGGAAGTCATGGCCTCCCTGGGCCAGGACGTGGACCCGACCAAGCCGGCGGGCACCTTCGGCATGGGCGTGCAGCAGATGATCGAGATCGCGAAGGCGGTCCTGATCGACGCCAAGATGATCATCATGGACGAGCCTACCTCCTCTCTGGGCGAGAAGGAGGTCGAGCAGCTGATGAAGACCTGCCGCGACCTTCGTGACAGAGGCATCGGCATCGTCTTCGTCTCCCACAAGCTGGAGGAGCTCTTTGAGCTCTGCGACCGCGTGGAGGTCATCCGCGACGGCCAGTACATCGATACAAGGGACATCAAGGACTGGGACAACGACTCCCTGATCGCGGCCATGGTCGGCCGGTCCCTGGACAACCTGTTCCCGAAGGAGTTCGGCGAGAAGGGCGCGGTGGCTCTGAAGGCGGAGCACCTGGAGGAGGGCGGCGTCCTGCATGACGTGAGCTTCGAGGCCTACCGCGGGCAGGTCCTGGGCTTCGCGGGCCTGGTCGGCGCGGGCCGGACAGAGACCATGCGGGCCATCTTCGGAGCAGACCCCCTGGACGGCGGAAAGATCTATATCGACGGCAAGGAAGTGACGATCAAGAGCCCCAAGCAGGCCATCGCGGCGGGCATCGCCTTTTTGACCGAGGACCGCAAGGGACAGGGCCTGGTGCTGGCGGAGTCCATCCGCAACAACCTGATCCTGGCCAACCTCAAGGGCTTCTGCGACGGAGCCTTCCTGAACCAGAAGAGGATCCTGGAGAAGGGGACGGAGAACATCGAGTCCCTGAAGATCAAGACCCCTTCGATCGACGAGATCGTGGGCCAGCTGTCGGGCGGCAACCAGCAGAAGGTCGTCATCGGCAAGTGGGTCAACACGGACGCGGAGATCTTCATCTTTGACGAGCCGACCCGCGGCATCGACGTCGGCGCCAAGATAGAGGTGTACAACGTCATGAACCGCCTTGTCAAGGAAGGCAAGTGCGTCATCATGGTCTCCTCGGAGATGCCGGAGATCCTGGGCATGAGCGACCGCGTGGTCGTCATGCGCGAGGGTGTCGTCAAGGCGGTCGTGGAGCGCGGCAGCAAGCACTTCAACCAGGAGAGCCTGATGAAGGCGGCCTGGGGCGGCAATTTAGATTGATTGCCCGATGGCAATCAATCTAAATGCGAAGTCAGCTCTGCTGACTTCGGCCCCCTCGGAGAAATCACCTTCGTGAATTTCTCCTCAGGCGTGACAGAGGATTAACGCTGTGCGTTTCCTCGTCTAAGCCGAGGCTGACTTTGTCAGCCTCGTGGGTTCAGAGAAAATGCTGACGCATCTTTCTCTTCACCCGGGCGGGCCGATCCCCGATATATGCTCCGCATCAGTCTTGATTGAGACCTCCGTCATGATCGGAGATACGATTCGATATAGAAAGGAAAAGCAGATGAAAAAAAATAAATTAGGCGGTCTTTCATCGTACCTGGGTACGCTGGGCGCACTGGTGATCCTCTGCGTCGTACTGTCGATCGCGAGCAAGAACTTCCTTACCTACAGCAACATCATGTCCGTCCTGAAGCAGACGACCTTCACGGCCCTCCTGTCCACGGGCATGCTCCTGTGCCTGATCACGGCAGGCATCGACCTGTCGGTCGGCGCGAACGCGACGTTCTGCGCCTGCATGTGCGGCATGCTGGTCAAGGGCGGCATGACCAACCCCGTCATCCTGATCCTGATCGCCCTGGTCGCCGGCACCATCATCGGCCTGATTAACGGGACGCTCCTGACCAGGCTCCACCTGCCCCACCCCTTCGTATCCACTCTGGGCATGAAGAACTTCCTCTGGGGCGCATCCCTCCTGGTCACCGGGTCGCAGATGATCTCCGGCTTCCCTGAGGGCGTCATGGCCCTGGGCTCCGCGACCATCGGCGGCTTCCCGGTCAGCTTCATCGTGGTCGTCATCATCTACATCCTGATGCACATCCTGCTGACCAGGACGGCGCTGGGCCGGTCCATCTACTGCGCAGGCGGCAACATGGAGGCAACAAGGCTCTCCGGTATTGACGCAGCCAACGTCCTGACCTTCTGCTATGCGGTCTCCGGCTTCATGGCAGCCATCGCGGGCATCGTCTCCATCGGCCGTTCGGGCATCTGCAACGGCGCGAACGCGATCCAGCCCTACGACACAGACGCCATTGCATCCTGCGTCATCGGCGGCGCGTCCTTCATGGGCGGCAAGGGTACGATGTTCGGTACCATCATCGGCGCCCTGGTCATCGCGACCCTGCGCAACGGCTTCACCCTTCTGTCCGTTGATTCCGCGGTCCAGAACATGGTCCTGGGTCTCGTCATCATCGGCGCCGTCCTCCTCGACGTCACCCGTGAGGCGATGGCAGCGAAGGCACGCCGTAAAGAAGCAGGCGCCAAGGCGTAATGCAGCAGCAGGCGTGCCATCGCCGAAGGCTCGCCGTAAAGAAGCAGGTGCAAAAGCCTGATTCGAGCACGGCTCGCCGGGATTCTGTCTTTACAGGACAGACAATATCGAATAAGATGCTGTAAAAAAGCCGGAACTGCCGGAAGGACTTCTTTCGATGGTTCCGGCAGCGGGAGAGGAATGCGGGACACTTCCCGCTCCATTCCGCTGCAGCTCTTAATAGAAGGTCCGGCAGACTGTCAGGCTGTCGGACAGAGCAACGTTTTTTATTTTTGAAAGCAAATTAAAAAGGAGAAAAAATGGGCAAGAAACTTAGAATCGGTCTTCTGGGCGCCGGCCGTATCGGCAACCTGCATGGCACAAACATCCAGAACTTTGTTCCGGACGCGGAAGTCGTCATCGTGGCGGATCCCTTCATGAATGAGGAGATGGAAGCATGGGCAAAGAGCATCGGCATCGCACGCTGCTCCAAGGATCCCGAGGATGTCTTCTCTGCTGACGACGTGGACGCAGTCTTCATCTGCTCCTCCACCAACACCCATGCCGAGTTCATGATCCGCGCCGCGAAGGCCGGCAAACACATTTTCTGCGAGAAGCCCATCGACACGGAAGTCGGAAAGATCAAAGATGCGCTGGCAGAGGTCGAGAAGGCAGGCGTCAAGCTCCAGGTCGGTTTCGTCCGCCGCTTTGACAGAAGCCACAAGGCAGTCCGTGACGTCGTCGCCTCCGGCAAACTGGGCAAGCCCTATGTCGTCAAGGTCTGCTCCCGCGACCCCGCCGGCCCGCCCATGTCCTATATCGCTGTTTCCGGCGGTATCTTCACAGACATGATGATCCACGACTTCGATATGGTCCGCTACCTGTCCGGCAGCGATGTCACGGAAGTCTCCACTGTCGGCGCAGTCCTGACCGATCCCGATTATGCGAAATATGACGACGTCGACACCGCGATCGTCACCCTGAAGTTCGCAAACGGCGCGATCGGTGTCATCGACAACTGCCGCCAGGCCCCTTACGGCTATGACCAGCGCGTCGAAGTCCTCTGCGAGAAGGGTTCCGTGCAGGACAACAACCACCTCGAGAACGAGGCCTTTGTCAGCACTGCCGAGACCGTCGAGTCCGCCAAGCCCACCTACTTCTTCCTGGAGCGCTACAACGATGCATTCGTCGCGGAGACCAAGGCATTCGTCGATGCAGTTCTCAATGACAAGGAAGTCCCCGTAGGCGGCAAGGACGGCCTTGAGCCCGTCCGTATCGCGATCGCGGCCAAGAAGTCCCTCGTCGAGGGCAGGCCTGTCAAGCTCTCCGAGATCGAGGCATAAAGACACTGCTGCCGGGAGGGACGGTTTTTAAAGACGCCCGGTAGAGCACTATATGCGGCACAGTACAGAATGTCTGGCACAGCACAGGGTGCAGAGTAGTACCGGTGCCAGGCAGTACCACGGTCACTGGCAGCTGGCTGCAAATCTAATCAAAAACACCGCACAGACACATTCGCCTGTGCGGTGTTCTCTGTATATATGCCAGAGCCCCCGCACCCGGGACTGCGGGCGGGGCCTGTAAGGAAGAAGAAGGAGGAAAAATGACGGGCACAGGAAAGAAGCTCAGATACGGCATGGTCGGCGGGGGACTCTCTTCTTATATCGGCGACGTGCACAGACATGCGGCACAGATGGATGACCTGGCTGAACTGTGTGCGGGATGCTTTTCCCGCAGGTTCGAGGCGAGTCTGGAAACGGCAGAGGCCTGGGGTGTAGACAGGACCCGTGTCTATCACGACTATAAGGAAATGGCAGATGCGGAGTCTGCCAGGGAAGACGGGATCGACTTCGTATCGATCATGACGCCCAACAGCAGCCACTTTGAGATCGCAAAATACTTCATGGAACGCGGGATCCATATTCTCTGCGACAAGCCGCTCACACTGAACCTGGACCAGGCCCTTGCACTGCAGCAGATCGCGCAGGATAAGGGGATCCTGGTCGGTGTGACCTATGGCTATACCGGGTACCCGGTGATCCGCCAGGCCAGGGAGATGATCCGGCAGGGGACGATCGGGGACATCATCCATGTTCGTGTACAGCATCCGGAGGACTGGGTCATCGAATCGACGGGGGATGCTCCGGAGGAGGACCTGCCCTGGCGCTTCCGGCCGGAAGTGGTGGGCGAGGCTCTCTGTACGGGGGATCTGGGCACACATGCGGAGCAGCTCCTTGTGCAGTTTACCGGCCTGCGGATCCGCCGGGTCCTGGCGATGCTGGACACCTATCCGACCTGGCTCCCCCTGGAAACCAATACGACCGTTCTTCTGGACCTGGGCGAGGGAAGGACCGGCGATCTGTGGGCATCCCAGATCGCTATGGGAAAGACCTGCAGTCCCGCTATCTATGTGATCGGGACGAAGGGGTCCCTGGAGTGGGACCACACACAGCCGGATATACTGCGCTATACACCCAGAGGAGGCGCCACACAGCTTCTGGAGGCGGGAAAGGGATATATGACCCCGCAGAGCGACCGGCTCAACCGCGTCTCGGCCGGCCACCACGAAGGCTTTTATGAAGCCTTCGGCAATATCTACCGGTCCTATGCGCAGGTGCTGCTGGCCCGGAAAGAAGGGCGGGAGCCGGAGGACTGGACCTTCCCGGACATCCGGGACGGAGTGGACGGAATGCGCTTTGTCCACGCCTGTGTCGAATCTCATAAAAAGGGAAATGTCTGGGTAGAACTGTAACCGTCTGTCCCGCCTGACTTCTATGATATAAATGAGATATAAACTAAGATATCAGTAGTCCCCTTTGCCATATGAGGCAGGCAAAGCCCGGGATCCCCGGGAACCTGCCGCTTAAAAAACCTCCCTGCAGCTGTAGCTGCCGGGAGTTTTTTTGCCTGGAGAGCCTTTCTATTCTTCCGGAGGCTGCCCTCTGTTCTTCCGGAGGCCGAAGGCTGTCCTCTATTTTTTCGAAGGGCGCTCTCTATTTTTCCGGAGGCTGTTTGCTGTCCTACCGAAGGCCGAAGGCTGTCCTCTATTATTCCGAAAGCCGCTCTCTATCTTTCAGAGGCCGTCCGGATAGTCTGCCCTTCGGGACACCGGGCAGCCTGTTAAAAAATCTTTCGCAGAGCGGAGCGGAAGATTTCTCAGAGAGAAAGGCTATTAAACGAAAAAATACGCAATAAAGTAGATTGACACGGACATAGAGAAGCATTATAATGATGCGTAGTTGACAATGGATACCAGCTAAGTACGCAGAGGGAAAGGGAGAGGGCATATGGAAAAGGATCATAGAGGACGCAGCCCCGAAGAGAAAAGGGGGACACAGAAGACCTATGAGGAAAAGGCGCACGATGACAGGGAGGACCTGCTGCAGGAGCCTTCCGCCGCCGAAACGTATCTGCAGGATCCGGAGCGGTTTCTTCCTGCCCGGGATCCCCGGATCCCGGAGGGAGGAGGGCATACATCAGAAGAGTATTTTACGCTTCCGGATGATCTGCGTGTCGAGCTGATCGACGGCATATTCTATGACATGGCATCTCCCGTCAGGGTCCATCAGGTGGTAAGCCTGGAGATTGCGGAACAGCTCGATGCATGTCTGAAGAAGCACGGAGAGCCCTGCCTGCTTCTGATCGCCCCTTCGGATCTCGTGCTGGGAGAGGATGGGAGGACGGTCGTCCAGCCGGATTTATATGTTTTTTGCGGGATAAACGGAGAAAACACCCCCCGGGATCGGCAGCGTGTACCGGATTTTGTGGTAGAGATTCTTTCGCAGTCAAACCCCGGCAATGATCTGTGGAGAAAAAGGGCTCTCTATCAGAGGCACGGCGTGCGTGAATACTGGATCGTGGACCCGCACGAATCGCGCATCCTGGTGCATTTATTTGATGGAAAGGAAGAAAGCGCTCCACCGGAAAGATATACATTCGAGGATGAGGTCCCGATCCATATTTCCGGCGGATCCTGCAGGGTGGATTTCACCCGGCTGGGAGGAAAGCTGGAGCTTCTCCGGAAACTGGAACAGGAACTGCCATAAAAAGTCCCGGGCAGAAGCACATGGCATCCGCCCGGGACCGGGTGTTGTTGTTCGTTAACGTTGTTGCCCGCCGTGGCCGCTGTGAAAATCTACTGATCACGCATGATCAACCCTGCACATATCGGCAGACAAATGCATTACCGGTATGAGCTGCAGCTGCGTCCGGCTGCAGGTCACTTCTCGTTCGGCATCTTCCGGCCGTGGTGGTCGGTGTGCTGCAGGTCACTTCTCATTCGGCATCTTCCAGCCGCGGTGGTCGGTGTGCTGCAGGTCACTTCTCATTCGGCATCTTCCAGCCGTGGTGGTCGGTGTGCAGCAGGTGCTCCGAGAGCTCGGAGAGCGGCTCGCCGAGGTAGTTCTCGTACACGGCCTTGATCGAAGGGTTCTCGTGGCTGAAGCGGAGCTCCATGCCGGCATCCTGGCGGTAGAGGACTTTTGCCCGGTCTTCCGCCATCTCGATCCCGTCGTGGATGGGCTGCCCGCCGCCGCCGACGCAGCCGCCGGGACAGGCCATGACCTCGACAAAATCGTAGGAGACGCGCCCTTTTCTGAGGTCGTTGAGGAGCTTTCTGGCATTGCCCAGGCCGTTGACGACGGCGACCTTCAGAGGCGTGCCGGCCAGGTCAAAGGTCTGCTCCTTCCAGCCGTCCATGCCGCGGACGTCCTTAAAGGCATCCGGCTGCGGGTTCTTGCCCGTCGCAAAATAATAGGCGCTGCGGAGCGCGGCCTCCATGACACCGCCGGTCGCACCGAAGATATTGCCGGCACCCGAGCCGACGCCGAGCGGCATATCGGGCTCTGTCTCCGGGAACTCCGCGGGATTCAGGTTCTCCAGACGGATGAGGCGGACCAGTTCGCGGTTCGTGATGGAGAGGTCCACCTCGGGCCTGCCCTGGTCGTCCACCATGGTCGGATAGTCACACTCGGCCTTTTTAGCCAGGCAGGGCATGACGGAGATCACATAGATCCTGGAGGGATCCACGTTCAGGAGCTTCGCGTAGTAGCTCTTGGAGATCGCGCCGAACATCTGCTGGGGCGACTTGGAGGTCGAGAGCTGGTCGACAAATTCGGGATAGTTGGCCTTTACAAAGCGCACCCAGCCGGGACAGCAGGAGGTGAACATGGGGAACTTCACCTCTTTGCCCTTCTTTTTGGATTTCGAAGCTTCTTTCACCTTTTCCAGGAACTCGCTGGCCTCTTCCATGATCGTCAGGTCCGCCGAGAAATTGGTGTCAAAGACGTAGTCGAAACCGATGTTTTTCAGCAGGGAGACGAGACGGCGGTAGGTGGCAAATTCCGGGCGCAGACCGAAGCCCTCGCCCCAGGCGGTCCGGATCGAGGGAGCCACCTGGATGACCGTGATGATGTCCGGATTTTCCAGGGCCAGCAGGACCCGGTCGAGGTCGTCCCGCTCGCGGAGCGCGCCGACGGGACAGTGGGTGATGCACTGGCCGCAGAGCACGCAGTCGGAGTCCTCCAGGCGGTAGACGTCGCCCACGTCGACGGTCGTCCGGGAGCCCGTGTTCAGGACATCCCAGATGCCGGTGGTCTGGACCTTGTCACAGATCTGGATGCAGCGCATGCACTTGATGCACTTGTCGTATTCCCGGATCAGCGGGAAGTGGTAGTCCGTCCTGGAGATCCTGGGCAGATCCTTCTCAAAGGGGATCCAGTGGATGTTCAGGTCATTGGCGACCTTCTGCAGGGTGCAGTTCCAGTTCCTCGAACATACCGCGCAGTTGGTGTTGTGCTGGGAGAGGATCAGCTCGACATTGATCTTGCGGGCCTCCCTCGCCTTTTTCGAGTTCGTGTGGATGACCATGCCGTCCGCCACCGGGTTGTTGCAGGCGGTGAACAGGCGCTCGTAGCCTTCTACCTCCACGACGCAGATGCGGCAGGCCCCGATCTCGTTGAGATCCTTCATGTAGCAGAGGGTCGGGATCCGGACGCCGGCCTTTCTGGCGGCTTCCAGGATCGTGGTCTTTTCAGGGACTTTTACGGCGATGCCGTTGATGATCACATTTACCATTGCACTTCCCTCCCTCCTTTAAAGACACCGTAGCCGAAGTGGTCGCAGCGCAGGCAGCGCGCGGACTCCTGGAAGGCTTCCTCGTGTGTCATGCCGGTCTCCATGAGTTCGAAATCGTGCTTGCGCACCTGCGGAGGGCGTTCGCGCATGTTGGCGCGGCCGCAGGGTCTGTGATCGTCGAAACGGACCTGCGGGAGGTCGATATTGGTCCGGATCACATGGTTGAAGCCCAGATAATCGTCGATGTTCGCCGCAGCCACTTTGCCGGCCGCGATCGCACGGATGACCGTCGCGGGGCCGGTGACACAGTCGCCGCCTGCGAAGATGCCGTCCGTGTCCTTGACATCGCTGGTGTCAAATGCATTGATGCGTCCCCTCTGCAGCGGGATGCCGTAGTCGCCGAACTTCTGGGAATCTATGCCCTGGCCGACGGCGACCAGCAGCTTGTCGCAGGGGATGCGGACGTCCTCCAGCTCCTTGGACTGGACGATGCTCAGCCTGCCGCCCTCCATCGGTCCGGAGATCTGATGCCGCACCCAGAGGGCGACGACATGTCCGTCGCGGTTTTTTTCCACCCGCAGCGGCGCCAGAAGCTCGGAGATCTCGCAGCCGTCCTCGATGGCGCCGTGGATCTCCTCGGGCATCGCGGTCATATCCGCGATCCGTCTGCGGTAGATGATGCGGACGGTCTCTGCGCCGCACCGCAGCGCGGTCCTGGCCACGTCCATGGCGACGTTCCCGCCGCCGACGACTGCGATATGCTGTCCAGTGAAATCCGGATACTGGTCGTCACCGATCCCGCGCAGGATCTCCACGGCGGAGATGACGCCCTCCGCGTCGTCGCCCTCGATGCTCAGCTTGCTGCCGGTGAGGGCGCCGATGGAGACATAGACGGCATCGTTCTGCTCCCGGATCTCGCTGATGGAGATGTTCTTGCCGACGCGGACATCACAGATGGTCTTAAAGCCGACCGCCTTCATATTTGCGATCTCGCGGTCCAGGACAGCCCTGGGCAGGCGGTAGTTCGGGATGCCGTAGCGCAGCATGCCGCCCAGCTGTTTGCGCTGCTCATAGACCGTGACATCATGGCCCATGATGGACAGATAGAAAGCGGCGCTCAGGCCGGAGGGGCCTCCGCCGATGACAGCGACCTTTTTGCCGGTGCTCTCGGCGATCTCCGGCACGGGAAGCTCTCCGGCGTGCTCGCAGGCATAGCGCTTGAGGCCGCGGATATTTACGGCGTCGTCCACCAGCGTCCTGCGGCAGCGGACCTCGCAGGGGTGCTCGCAGATCAGGCCGCAGACAGACGGGAAGGGGTTGTCCTTGCGGATCAGCTGTACGGCGTCCGTGTAGCGCTCCTCGTGGATCAGGGCGATGTAACCCGGAATATCTACATGGGCGGGGCACTGTGAAACGCAGGGCACGGGCTGGTTGTGCTTGCCCTTGCACCGGCCGTGCTCAATGTGCTCAATATAGTCGTCCCGGAAGCCGCGCACCCCTTTGAGGATCATTCTGGCGGCTTCCGACCCGATCGCGCAGTCAGCCGTGAAGTAAATACTCTGGGCAGTGCGCTCGATCAGGTCCAGGAGCTCGGGCTTGGCCGGCCCGTCCAGGACCTGTGCCAGCATTTTTTCCAGCTGTCCCAGTCCCACGCGGCAGGGCACACACTTGCCGCAGGACTGCGCGTAGCACGTTTTCAGAAAGGATGCTGCCAGGTCCACGGGACAGAGCCCGGGCTGGCTCGCCTGCACGCGCCGCTCCAGATCCTTGTAGAGCTCCTCTACTGTTTTCTCGGCGGTGTTTTGCGTGTCAATACTCAGTCTGCTCATACGCAAATCTCTCCTGTTCGGAACTGCCCGGAACAGAGAGCGCCACAGAGGACTTTGGTGAAGGGCCCGCCTGTGTCTGCAGGGGCAGATCTGCTTCTGCCATCCGGTATACAGTTCCCGGTATTATGTTGTAGGTTTATAATGTAGGTTTATAATGTAGGTTTATGAAATTATGCACAATTCTCAGATACTTTATACCCCAGGTAAAATGAAAAGTGCGCTACTTCTATTATACCAGACCGGACGAGGTATTGACAACTTTTTGTCATGCAAAATCCGGCCAAAATCCGGCTAAATACCGGCTGAACCCGGATTTCAAGGCTTTCCTGATACTGATCTTGGTAATAATCATTCATAGAAAACCGACTGTGAACAGGAGTATTGCAACGCAGCAAAAAAGAGGCCGCCGCATCAGCAGCATTTTTCTGCTGATGCGGCAGCCCCTTTGCGAATGGTACGGACGCAGGCAGGGCGTCGCCTTCATCCCCCGCCGAGGAGGATAACCGCCAGGATCATGATGAACAGAAGTACGAAGAAGAGAAGGACGTCAATGACCAGGACAGCGATAGCCCGGAGCCGGGGGAAGCGGATTCTGCTGATCCTGCAGAGATCCCATACATCCAGATAGTTACAGGTGAAAAGGAGAATCAGGATGGATCCGGACAGAAGAAGCCCTCTCTCCACGGCAGTCATGAGACCGGGGGTAATGCCTTTCGCCGTGAACGTGAGGCTGACACTGAAAACGAGCGCATAGCCTATGATCGAAGCCAGCACGTTATGAAATATATTAACTTTAGTTCCCTATTGTAATTTACAAGCACAAACACTGTGGAGGTATGCAAGATGATTCTGTATGAAAGCAATACTCTCCACAATGCTTATGGATGATTTGTTACTGTTGACCGTTGGAAATTGAGGCTGCTTCCC